>NZ_JBVHHL010000018.1:0-145696 GCF_055561075.1 Streptomyces sp. NPDC022910 | reverse complement strand
GGAACGCGCCAAGGCGAGACGACGTCCGCCGGACGACCACGCACCGATTTTCACGCACACAGGGTGTCGCCGTCAGGCGACCGGATTACTGACCCCGGTGGCTCGGGAGCCGGACGTGCGTGAGCCGGTCAGGCGACGAGGCACAGACCGTCGTACGGGGCCGTCGGCGACGTCCGGCCCCGGCCGACCCGGGTCCGGGCGTGCCGCGCCAACTCGTTCTGGGCGAGCGAGAGCAGGTCGGCGAGGCCGAGCCCCAGGGCCTGGGCGGCGGCCGCGAGGACCTCGGAGGATGCCTCCTTGCGACCGCGCTCCAGCTCGGAGAGATACGGCATCGAGATCCGGGCCGACTCCGCGACATCCTTGAGCGTGCGCTCCTGCGCGAGCCGTTCGCGCCGCAGCACATCACCGACGAGGTCGCGCCACAGGGGCTCCCTGGGGGCGGGCGTCTGCGCCGTCCGCCCCTGCTCCCGCAGGGGCCTGGTCGCCCCGCCGGTTCGGGGCGGCGCGGCCTGCGGACGCAGGGGAATGACGCGGGCTTCGTTCGGCGCTTGATTGCTCACCTCTTCAGCCTAGGGATCCGCGGCGCCACGGGAAGGGAGCGGCGTTCTGCCCTGGGTGAATCCCCCGGCGCCCGACCGGCGCCGGGTACGGGGCGAGCCGGGGCGGTGCGGCACGGCTTCCCGCGCCGTCCCCGCCCCCCGTTGCACCGCCCCGCGCGCTCGCGAAGTGACTTGCGCCACCGCATCGTTCGCCTGCTGCCCACATGAGACGCCGACTCCGGGGTATGCGAGGACACACGATGCCTGGACAACGCCCGAGAGGCGCAACAGCGAGTTTCGTGGGAGAGGTAATGGACACCGCCATGAGCTGGTCGACGGTCACCGACGAGAGCGTCCGTACCAGGGCTGGTGAGGAGACCCTGCCGACCGTCACGGATCCGAGCACGGTGGCTCCTCGCGACGCGCGGGAACTGTCCCGTCTGTTCTTCCAGCGGCTGAGCACCCTGGAAGAGGGCGCGCACGAGTACCAGTACGCGCGCAACACCCTGATCGAGATGAACATGTCGCTGGTGCGGTTCGCGGCCGGACGGTTCCGCAACCGCAGCGACGACATGGAGGACATCATCCAGGTCGGCATGATCGGGCTCATCAAGGCCATCGACCGGTTCGAGATCTCCCGCGAGGTGGAGTTCACCTCCTTCGCCGTGCCGTACATCGTCGGCGAGATCAAGCGCTTCTTCCGCGACACGACGTGGGCCGTCCATGTGCCCCGCCGTCTGCAGGAGTTGCGGGTCGAGCTGGCGAAGGCGCGCGAGGAGCTCGCGACCCGCCTGGACCGGGAGCCGACCGTCGCCGAGCTGGCCGCACTGATGAACCTGTCCGAGGACGAGGTGATCGAGGCGCAGATCGCGGCCAACGGCTACAACTCGTCGTCGCTGGACGCCACGCTGGCCGGTGACGACCAGGACGGTGAGGCCGTCCTCGCCGACTTCATCGGCGAGGAGGACGACGGCATCCGCCTCGTCGAGGACTTCCAGACCCTCGCGCCCTTGGTGGCGGAGCTCAGCGAACGGGACCGGACGATCATCCACATGCGTTTCGTGGAGGAGGCCACCCAGGCCGACATCGGCACCCGGCTCGGCTGTTCGCAAATGCATGTCTCGCGCCTGATCAAGCGCATCATCGAGCAGTTGCGCAGCGGCATGCTGGACGACGTGAAGCGGGTCGACGTCACCTGACGGACGGCTGGGTGAAGCCCGTGGGCCTCATGGGCCCACGGGCTCCATCCCGTCATGCCGACCGGTCGTGTCTGTCAATGCTCCAGGTTCACGACGGCTTCGACACGCTTTCCGACCGGGACCCGCTCGCACGTCACCCGCGTCGCCAGCGCATGGACGATCTCCAGGCCGTGCCTGCCGACGCGCTCGGGATCCTTGGGACAGCGCCGGGGCAGCGCGGCGCTGCTGTCGTAGACGGCGACGGTCACGGCGATGTCGGTGCCCTCCAGCTCGAGGATGTACGGGCCGTGGCTGTGCCGCTGCGCGTTGGTGACCAGTTCACTCACCACCAGGAGCACATCGCCGGTGGCGCGCTCGTCGATGCAGGCGCACCACTCGGACCGGAGCTGCTCGACGAACAGCTCGCCGAAGGCCCTGGCCTCGGCGATGGAACCCGGCTCCCCGGTGTAGTGCGCCGCCCGCCGCAGCGGCTCAACAGGCGTGTCGAAGTCAGTCGGTATCACCGCTCCGTCCAGGTGCTCCATCATGCGGTCTCTCTCGGCTGCCGGAGTCGTTCGGCGCGGCACCCCCGTCGGAGGAGCACCGCACCAGTGCTCGTACCCAGCGACGCGTTCCCCAGTCACCGTACGCGGACGCCAGTCGCGCGTACCACGGCCGGCCGGGTGGGCGGGCGCGTCTTCGCGCCGGGCCGGTGCATTGGCAGGGTACGACGCCCGGCGGGCACCGCCGGGGCCGGGGGCGGAGGTGGAGCGCGAGCCGGTGGATGTGGCCGGTCCTCGTGGCGGCGGTGACTCTGCTGTCCGGGCCACTCCTGTGGGTCCAGGCGCGCCGCCGTGCGGCCACGGTGATCGCCGTCCAACGGGGCCGGAGGTCCGGAAGGCGGCCGGGGCACCGGGTCACGCTCAACGAGCGGGGTCTGCTCGCGGGGCCACTGCGCAGGAGCCTGCCGTGGACCGCGGTCCACGCGCTGGGCCCGGCACGCCGTGATGCCTCCGTACCGGGCCGACGCGGCACCGTCGACGGTGCGGGACACGTAGGGTGAAGACGAGCCCCAGGACCACGACGGCCACGGCCACCGTGGCTACCAGGGCCACCCGGGGCTCGGACTTCCACCGGGGCGATACGGACCCTCGCCGGCGTCACCCGACCCGGGGCGCCGGGGCCTGCAGAGCGGCCGGTGCGGCCGCCGGAGGGTCCTGAGGCCGCGCGTGACGGGCGGGACGGAGTTACCGGCAGCCGACGTGCCAGGCCGCGGCCGTCGCGGTCGGACCACCCGGCAGGCGACGCGCGGAAGGGCTGCTTAGCGTGGCACCATGAGCGCCCCGAGCCCGCCCGACCATGCAGTCGCCCGCCCCGGAAGCCCCCCGGTCGCCGCGCACGGCTGGGTCCAGGCCGCCGCGACGGTGCTGGCGGGGCTGATCGTCATGGGCGTGTCCGCCGCGCTCGGGCTCTGGGCAGCGGGCGGGACCGGCATCCCGCACAACGGCTTCCCCCGGGTGGTCGTGGCCACGGTCGTCGTGGCGGTCGGCGGCGCCGTGAAGCTGGCGGGCGACGCCGGCGCGCTCGCCGACACCCGCGCGGGACTGACGGTGATGCCGCTTTCGGTGACGCTCGTGGGGGCACTGGTCATCGCCGCGGGGTTCCTGCGCCCTCTGCGTCACGGGGCCGTCGCCGACGCACGCGAACTGGCGGGCTGGGCCGCCCGGATCGCCGTACTGTGGCTGGCGGCCCTCGTCGGGCTCGCGCTGGCGGCCCGTCAGACCTTCCCGATCCCGCTCGGCGAAGGGACCATCGGCGACATCGGCGACCTGTTCGACATCAACCCGAAGATCGGCTATACGACGGACCTGCCGCTGACCGTGCTGTTCGGACTCCTGTGGCTGGCGGGTGTGTTGGTCCTCGCCCTGCTGGTCTCGCGCGCAGCGCCCCTCCCGGCCCGTCTGCTGCGCTTCCAGGAGTCGGTGCGCCCCGCCGCGTACGCCATGGTCGCCCTGCTCCTCGCCTCCGTCGCCGTGGGCGTCGTGACCGCGCTGGTGGTGGCGGCGGCGCGCGGTCACCCCGCCGACACGCTCGCCGTGATCCTGCTGGGGCTGCCCAACGTGGTGTGGCCGGCGCTCACCATCGGCCTCGGCGCCACCTGGAACGGTCGCGTGGACGAGCCGTTCGGGCTGCCCATGCCCCATCTGCTCGACGAGGTGCTGCGCACCCCGGACATCGCGACGCTCAACCTGCGCACGCTCGCCGAACACGACGGACGGGTGTGGTGGCTCGTGGTCGTCGACGCCGTACTGATTCTCTCCGCCGCGTTCCTGATGGCGGCGCGGTCACCGGCGTGCATCCGGCCCTGGCAGCACGCCGTGCAGCTGGCCGTCGCCCTGGTGCCGACCGTGCTGATGATCTGTCTGGTCTGCCGGGTCTCGGCGCACTACGGTCTTTCGCTGATCGGCGTCGGTGACCTGTGGGGCGGGCTGTCCGGCGTGCTGTTCCTCCAACCGCGGCTGTGGACCGCCCTCGGCCTGGCGGCGCTGTGGGGGCTGGTCGCGGGGTTCGCCGGCGGACTGCTCGCCACCAAGGTGCGCCGACGCGGTGCGGTCCCCTAGCAGGCCACGGTGCGCCCGACGTGCGCTCGGTCCGACGAGGTCTGCGGGTGGTCAGGCGGCCGGGGTGGACAGCGCCGGGACGAACCGCTGCATGCGCAGCGCGTCCACGGACTCGGCGAGCAGTTCGTACTCCGTGGTGTCGTCGCTGATGGCGATGCGAACCAGCCGGCCGACGGCCAGCTCGTCGGCGACCCTCTCCTGTTGTCCGGCATCGCCGCACCAGGCCCGCAGGACGCTCGGCACGTCCGGGACCGCGTCAGCGACGGGAGCGATGGAGTTGGGCGGGAAGAGCGGGTCGTCGGGGTCCGGATCGAGCCGCTCCGCGATCCAAGACGCGCGGTCGCGCATCCACCACAGGGCGAGGGCGAGCGTGGGCGCCCGGTACGTCCCTAAGCTAAGGGCACGCCGACGCGTTGACCGCCGCACATGCCGTAGGCCGTGACATGGCACAGGAATTCGTCGTGCACGATCGTCCCCCAGTGCGGTGCTCGGTGCCGGGTTCGGCCCGTTGTGCCTTGCATACGCTCGCTGTGCGGGTGACCCGAGCGCGAGGCGGGGTGGCGCCTGTCGGTCATGGCTGGGTCACTCGTCACTTCGAGTATCGCCACCCCTGACACTCTGTCACCATGACATTTCGGCCAGTCTCCTGGCATATTCACGGCCTCGCGTGGCCGAAACGGGCCGAGCAGGCTCGGGGGTCCTCGCTTACCCGGGAGGTAATCGACGCCCCCGGGCACGTCCGGGCATGGTTGCGGTGTCGGCTCCCGACGGGCACCGCGCCCTCTGGACCCGGCCCCTTACCAGCGCCACGACCTCGATGGAGGCTGATCCGCCATGTCCGCAGAGACCAACCGTTACGAGTCCAGCGTCGCCCGCTACTTCGAGGCGTGGAACACGGGTGAGGCCCAGGCCCTGACGAAGGCGGTGGCCGCCGCCTGGACCGCGGACGGAAGCTACACCGATCCGCTGGCCGACGTCACCGGGCACGAGCAGATCGCCGCGGTCATCGCGGCGGCGCACAAGCGGTTCCCGGGGTTCTCCTTCCGGCTGTCGGGCGCGGTGGACGGACACCACGACATCGCCCGCTTCACCTGGGAACTGGTCAACGACGCGGACGGCTCGGCACCCGTCGCCGGCTTCGACGTGATCGCCCTGGCCGACGACGGGCGTATCCGCAGTGTCCACGGGTTCCTCGACCGCGTCCCGGCGGGCGCGGCCTAGTCTAGGACACACCCGGCCGGGAACGGCTCGGAGGCCACCGTCCGCCGCCTTCCGAGCCGTCCGGCATGCCGCTGCCACCGGACTCGTCGTCGGACGGGAACGTCGCGTCCGCTATGCCGCCCTTGCCCGTCGTGCTCTTGGTGCCCCTGGACTGGGCCGCCTACTCCGCCTCCTCCGCGGCCCTCGCTCGCGCGGCCTTCTCCTCCTCGGTCATCGCCTTGAGGCTCGGGACCAGTTCGTCGTCCACGACGTCGGCGACGACCGTGTCGCCCGAGTTGAGAGTGCCGTCAAGCAGCATGTTCGACAGCCGGTTGTCGAGCTCCGTCTGGATGATGCGGCGCAGCGGCCGGGCCCCGAACTCCGGCTGGTAGCCGCGGTCGGCCAGCCAGTCCTTGGCCGCATCGGTGACCTCCAGCCGGACCCCCTGCGCGTGCAACCGGCGCCGGGTGCCCTCGAGGAGCAGATCGACGATGCGCACCAAATCGTGCCGTTCCAGCGAGTGGAAGACGATGACCTCGTCGATCCGGTTGAGGAACTCGGGGCGGAAGTGCGCATGGAGCTCGGCCATCAGATCGTCCCTGATCTCCTCGACTTCGCCCTGGTGGTCCAGGATGTGCTTCGAGGCGATGTTGCTGGTCATGATGACGACGGTGTTGCGGAAGTCGACCGTGCGCCCCTGGGCGTCGGTCAGCCGCCCGTCGTCCAGGACCTGCAGCAACAGATTGAAGACGTCCGGGTGGGCCTTCTCCACCTCGTCGAACAGCACGACACTGTACGGCTTGCGGCGCACCGCCTCGGTGAGCTGGCCCGCCTCCTCGTAGCCGACATATCCGGGCGGGGAACCCACGAGCCGGGAGACGGTGTGCTTCTCCTGGAACTCGCTCATGTCGAAGCGGATCATCCGGTCGGGATCGCCGAAGAGCAGTTCCGCGAGCGCCTTGGCGAGTTCGGTCTTGCCGACGCCGGTGGGGCCGAGGAAGAGGAAGCTGCCGGTGGGCCGGTTGGGGTCGCCCATGCCGGCCCGGCCGCGCCGCACCGCCTGGGCCACCGCGGTGACCGCCTGGTCCTGGCCGATGACGCGCCGGTGCAGGAGCTCCTCCAGCTTCATCAGCCGCTCCCGCTCCGTCTCGGTCAGCTGGGAGACGGGGATGCCGGTGCGCGCGGAGAGCACCTCGGCGATGTCCTCGACGGTGACGACGGGAGTCGTCGCTGTCCCGCCCTCGCTGATCTGCGAGAGCTGCTGCTCCAACTCGGCGATCTGACGCTTGATTTCACTTGCGCGTTCGAAGTCCTCGGTGCTGACCGCCTCGTCCTTCTCCCGGCGCAGCCGATCGAGACGCTCCTCCAGCTCGGCGGACTCGGTGGGGCCCATGGTACGCAGTGCGACCCTGGCTCCGGCCTGGTCCATGAGGTCGATGGCCTTGTCGGGCAGGAACCGGTCGCTGATGTAGCGGTCGGAGAGGCTGGCCGCGGCGTCCAACGCCTCGTCCATGTAGCGCACTTGATGGTGGGCCTCGTACGCGTCGCGCAGTCCGCGCAGGATCTCGACGGTCTCCTCGACGGTGGGCTCGGGCACCATGACCGGCTGGAAGCGGCGTTCGAGCGCCGCGTCCTTCTCGATGTGCTTGCGGTACTCGTCGAGGGTGGTGGCGCCGACGACGCTGAGGTCGCCCCGGGCGAGCGCGGGTTTGAGGATGTTGCCCGCGTCCATGGAGCCCTCGCCGGTGGCACCCGCGCCGACGACCTGGTGCAGTTCGTCGATGAAGAGGACGATCCCCTTCTTGGCGGCGGTGACCTCGTCGATGACCTTCTTCAGCCGTTCCTCGAACTGGCCCCGGTACTGGGACCCGGCGACGAGGCCGGCCATGTCGAGCGCCACCACCCGGCGGTCCTTCAGCACCTTGGGCACCTCACCGGCGACAATGCGCTGCGCCAGCCCCTCTACGATCGCGGTCTTGCCGACGCCCGGATCGCCGATGAGCACCGGGTTGTTCTTGGTCCGGCGGGACAGCACCTCGACGGTCTGCTCGATCTCGGAGGCGCGGCCGACCACGGGATCGAGCCGACCGCTGCGCGCCTCGTCGGTGAGGTCGCGCCCGTATTCGTCGAGCGTCGGAGTGTCGGGGTGTCCGCCCGCGGCCTGCCCCTGTCGGCCGACGCCGCTCAGGGCGCTCGGGGAGGTGCCCTCGGACCGGAGGGTCTGGGCGAGCGGGGAACGTGGATCGTCGAGGAGGGCGGAGAGGATGTGCTCGGGGCCGATGTAGGAGGCACCGGCCGCCTGGGAGCGGGCATGGGCGGCGAGCAGGGCCCGTTTGGCCGCCGGAGTCAGGGCGGGCTCCCCGGTGCCGGTCCCGGACGGCAGCGCCTGCTCCAGGTCGGCGGCGAGCCGGCCGGGATCCGCGCCGGCCTGCTCCAGCACCTGGCGCGCGGCCGGCACCTGGGTGGCGGCCCACAGCAGGTGCACTGCGTCGAGATCCGATCCGTCCTCCGCCGCCCGCCCGCCGGCCGAGGCGAGCAGCTCGTGCGAGGAGTCGCTGAGCAGGCGTCCGATGGGGACGCGTTGCACGGCCGGCGGCGAGGTCGCCGGAGTCATGCCGAAGAAGCGGTTGAAGAGTTCGGAAAACGGGTCGTCTGACCCGAAGGGCGAGATCGTCACGATTGACCACCCGTCCGGCGGCGACACACGGCCGCGTATCGCCCGCCGTAGTCGATTTGCCCGTACTCGCCCAGTTTTCGCCAGGTCACACCGTCCTGGCAAACGCAGAGCAACCGGAAAAATCAAGGCGAGTCAGACATAAAGGTAGGGGCGTGGATCGACGCACCGTTCTCCCGCTGCCGATGAGTCATCCCGTCTCCGCGAGTCATGCCGGCAGGACGACCGCCGGAAGAGGAGGAACCCATGAGCACGAACGGCACACTGGACGAGCGGTTCACCGCCGTCCCGGTCAAGGTCCGCGGGACGATCGGCGGACACCCTTTCCGCAGTTCGCTCATGGCCCTGGGAAACGGCGCCCACAAGCTGCCGACGAGGGGCCGACGAGGGGCCGACGTACGGAGAGCGATCGGGAAGGAGGAGGGCGACACCGTGAGCGTCCACCTCGAGGAGCGGCTCAGCCCGGGACCGCCGCCCGCGCCGCGTCGCGGTAGCCCCTGGGCGCGATGCCCACGGTGCGTTTGAAGGCATTGCTGAAGGCGCTCTCCGAGCTGTAGCCGACGGACTGGGCGAGGGCCGCCACCGATGTCTCCTCTTCCCGCAGGGCGCGCGCGGCCAGACTCATCCGCCAGTTGAGGAGATACGTCAGGGGCGGCACGCCGGCCGCCTCCTTGAAACGCAGGGCGAACGCGGTCCGGGACATGGCGGCGGCCCGGGCGAGTTCCTCCAGGCGCCAGGGACGCGACGGATCACCGTGCATCAGGCGCAGCGCCGGGGCGAGCCGCTCGTCGGCGAGGGCGCGCAGCCAGCCGGGCGGCAGCCCGTCGGCCTCCGTGAGGCAGACCCGCAGGACCTGGACGAACAGCAGCTGGGCGAGTTGGTCCGAGGCGAATCCGGCACCCGCCCGGCCCGCCGTCATCTCGCCCACCAGCTGCCCGATCAGCCAGCGCAGCACCGGCGCTTCGGTCGCGTCGGCCCGAACGTGGATTCGCTCCGGCAAGGCCCGGCGCAGCAGGTCACCGCTGTCCCGGCTCAGGTCGATGTGCCCGGACACGCACACGACGTCCTCACCCTGGCCGAGCCGCGCCATGCGGGTGCCGGGGTCCATGGCGACCCCTCCCGAGTCCAGCGGCTCCAGGCCCGGGGCGCTGCACAGCACGTACGGCCGTCTGCCGTCGGAGACGACGACATCACCTTCCGCCAGCGCCACCGGTTCGCCTCCGGCCTCGGAGACCAGCAGGCATCGCCCCCGCACCAGGGCGTTGACCTTGAGCTTGTCCCGCCCGCGTAGCTTGATCGCCCAGTCGCCGCCGGCCGTGAAACCACCGGAGAACAGGCAGCGCGCATCGGCGACGGCGAGGGCGTCGGACAGCGGATCCACAGACATGTCTGAACTATCGCGCAAGTAATACGGACTCTCAAGCATTCATCGTACGGAACCGTCGACCTACGGTGGTCCGGACAACCCGCGCGAGGAAAGACGCGAGGGAATGACCGAGGAGACACAGACCATGTCCACCGCACAGCAGCCACTCCCCTCCGGCTTCGGTGCCGCGTCCACCGCCGACGACGTGATCAGGGGAATCGACCTGACCGGAAAGGTGGCGATCGTCACCGGCGGCTACTCCGGCCTCGGTCTGGAGACAGCCCGGGTTCTGCGTTCCGCGGGCGCCGAGGTCGTCGTACCCGCCCGTGACGTCGAGCGGGCCCGGACCGCCCTGAAGGACGTCGACGGCGTCGAGGTCGAGCCGATGGACCTGATGGACCCGGCATCGATCGACGCCTTCGCCGAGAAGTTCCTCGCCTCCGGGCGTCCGCTGCACACTCTGGTGAACAGCGCCGGCGTCATGGCGACCCCGCTGACCAGGGACGCGCGCGGTTACGAGGCCCAGTTCGCCACGAACCACCTCGGGCACTTCCAGCTGGTGTCCCGTCTGTGGCCCGCGCTGGTCGCGACCGGCGGAGCGCGGGTGGTGGCGGTGTCCTCCCGGGGGTTCCGCTTCTCCCCCGTCGTCTTCGAGGACCTGCACTTCGAGCACCGGCCGTACGAGCCCTTCGCCGCCTATGGCCAGTCGAAGACCGCCAACGCCCTCTTCGCCGTCGAGCTGGACCGACGAGGGCAGGCGGACGGGGTGCGGGCCTTCGCCGTGCACCCGGGCACCATCATCGACACCGGTCTGGCCAAGCACGTCTCCGACAACGTCATCCGGGCGGCCGGCGCCGTCGACGAGGACGGACGCCCCGTACGGGACCCCGCTCGGCAGCTCAAGACGGTCCCGCAGGGAGCGGCCACCAGCGTCTGGTGCGCGACCAGTCCGCAGCTCGCCGGGCTGGGCGGCGTCTACTGCGAGAACTGCGACATCAGCCCGCTGGTGGCCGAGGCGGACCAGGCCGCTTGGCGGAAGGGGGCGGAGACGGCCGGCGTACTCGGATACGCGGTCGACCCGGAGGCGGCCGCCCGCCTCTGGGAGGTGAGCGAACGCCTCACGGCTTGATCGCCTGGTGGCCGGGGCGGCGCCCTACGGCTTGATGACCGCGTCGATCCGCGCGAGCTCGTCCGCGCCGAAGTCCAGGTTGCCGATCGCAGCGACGCTGTCCTCGAGCTGCCGCGGGCTGCTCGCACCGACCAGGGCCGAGGTCACCCGGCCACCGCGCAGCACCCAGGCCAGCGCCATCTGGGCCAGCGTCTGGCCGCGGGACTTGGCGATGTCGTCGAGCGCGCGCAGCTGCCGCACCAGGTCCTCGGTGAGGGAGTCGGCGGTCAGGAACGGACTGTCGCTCGCGGCCCGCGAACCCTCCGGAATGCCGTCGAGGTAGCGGCCGGTCAACAGTCCCTGCTCCAGCGGAGAGTAGGCGATGGAACCGACCTGGAGCTCGTCCAGCGTGTCCAGCAGCCCGTCCTCGGGACGTCGGTCGAGCATCGAGTAGCGCGGCTGGTGGATCAGCAGTGGGGTGCCCAGTTCGCCGAGGATGCGGGCGGCCTCGCGGGTCTGCTCCGGCGAGTAGTTGGAGACACCGACGTACAGGGCCTTGCCCTGCTGGACCGCCGAGTGCAGGGCGCCCATCGTCTCCTCGAACGGAGTTTCGGGGTCGGGCCGGTGCGAGTAGAAGATGTCGACGTAGTCCAGGCCCATCCGCTTCAGGCTCTGGTCGAGCGAGGACAGCAGGTACTTGCGGGAGCCCCATTCGCCGTACGGGCCCGGCCACATGAGATAGCCGGCCTTGGTGGAGATGACCAGCTCGTCGCGGTAGGGCGCGAGGTCCGCCTTCAGGGCGTCGCCGAGGGCGGTCTCGGCGGCGCCGGGCGGCGGGCCGTAGTTGTTGGCGAGATCGAAGTGCGTGACGCCGAGGTCGAAGGCCCGGCGCAGGATCTGCCGCTGCGTCTCCACCGGACGGTCGGGGCCGAAGTTGTGCCACAGGCCGAGGGACAGCGCGGGCAGCTTCAGGCCGCTGCGTCCGGTGCGGCGGTAGGGCATGGCCTCGTACCGGGCGGGTTCTGCCGTGTACAACGTGCACTCCAGAGGGCGTTTCTTGACGATGGTCCAGTCTCGCCTGCGCTCGCGGCAGCGGTCCAACAGAGGGATCGGATGGGATTGAGCGTCTACGCTTCTCAATCATGGAATTGCGCCATCTCCAGCATTTCGTCGCCGTCGCCGAGGACCGGCACTTCACCCGGGCAGCCGAACGCCTCATGGTGTCGCAGTCGGGCCTGTCCGCCTCGGTCCGCGCCCTGGAGCGGGAGCTCCAGGCCCCTCTGTTCGTACGGACCACCCGCAGCGTCACGCTCACGGAGGCGGGCCGCGCCCTGCTGGTGGAGGCGGAGCGGATCCTGGCCCAGGTGCGCGCGGCCCACGAGGCGGTCGCCGCCGTCCAGGGTCTGCTGCGCGGCACTCTGTCGCTCGGCACCGAGCAGTGCATCGCCGGAGTGGACGTCGCCAGGCTGCTCGCCGGGTTCCGGCGACGGCACCCCGACGTGGAGATCCGGCTTCGGCAGGCGGGGTCGGGCGCGCTGGCCGATGAGGTCGCCGCGGGCCGGCTGGACCTGGCGTTCGCGGTGCGCACCCAGGCGGACACCGACCAGCTGCGGTCCGTCCCGCTGACGAGCGAGCCGATGACCGTGCTGTGCCATCCCTCGCACCCGCTGGCTCAGGGCGGCCCCGTGGTCCCCGAGGACCTGGGCGGCGAGGCGTTCGTCGACTTCCACCCCGACTGGGGGCCGCGCCGCACGACCGACGCGGTGTTCACGGAGGCGGGAGTCCAGCGGACCGTGACCCTCGAGGTCAACGATGTGCACAGTCTGCTGGAACTGGTGCACGAAGGGCTCGGTGTCGCCGTCGTCCCGCGCCACTTCGGGCAGAAGCGGGAGGCGTCCACCCTCGTGTCGCTTCCGGTCAAGAGCGACGCCCTGTACGAGACCGTCGCCCTGCTGCCGCCGCACGAGGCGATCAGTCCGGCGGCCCGGGCGCTGATGCGCCTCCTCACGGCGGGTACGAAGGACGGGTCCGAGGCCGGTTGACCGGCGCGCGGCGCACGATCGCCCGACGCCTCCGGCCGCGATGCGCGATGGTGGACCCATGCATGCCAAGGACATCCTCATCGACGCGTACAGCCGCATCCAGGAAGAAGTCCATGCCGCCGTCGACGGTCTGGGCCCGGACGAGCTCACGGCCCGCCCCGCCGAGGACGCCAACTCCATCGCGTGGCTCGTCTGGCACCTGACCCGGGTGCAGGACGACCACGTCGCCGACGCCGCCGACCTCGAGCAGATCTGGCTCTCACAGGGCTGGGAGAAGCGCTTCGGCCTCGATCTGCCCCGCCGGGACACGGGGTACGGCCACGACCCGCAGAAGGTCGCCAAGGTGCGGGTGGAATCGGGCGACCTGCTCACCGGGTACTACGACGCCGTGCACGGGCAGACGCTCGGCTTTCTGCGCGGGCTGACCGCCAAGGACTTCGAGCGTATCGTCGACGAACGCTGGGATCCGCCGGTCAGCCTGGGCGTACGACTGGTCAGCGTCGTGTCCGACGACCTGCAGCACGTCGGACAGGCCGCCTATGTGCGGGGGCTGCTTCAGAGCGCTGCCTCGTAGCCGGGCAGGATCACGTCCCGGATGAGGGCGCTGCGCTCGTCGAACGGCATGAACGCGCTCTTGACCGCGTTCACCGTGACCGTGCGCAGGTCCTCGACCGTCCAGCCCGCCTCCTCGACCAGCAGGGACATCTCGCGGGTCATCGTCGTGCCGGAGACCAGACGGTTGTCGGTGTTGAGGGTGACCCGGAAGCCCAGGTCCTTGAGGGCCGTGATGGGGTGCCCGGCGATCGAGGTGGCGGCGCCGGTCTGGAGGTTGGATGTCGGGCACATCTCCAGGGCGATACGGCGGTCGCGCACCCAGCCCGCGAGCCGGCCGAGCTTGCCGTCGACGATGTCCTCGGTGATGCGCACACCGTGGCCGATGCGCTGGGCGCCGCAGACCTGGAGGGCCTGGTGGATGCTGGGCAGCCCGTGTGCCTCGCCCGCGTGGATGGTGAACGGCACGCTCTCGCGGCGCAGGTGCTCGAAGGCGGCGAGGTGGTCGGCGGGCGGGAAGCCGTCCTCGGCTCCGGCGATGTCGAACCCGATCACACCCGCGTCGCGGAAGGCCACGGCGAGGTCGGCGATCTCCCGGGTGCGGTCGAACATGCGCATCCCGCACAGCAGGGTGCCGACCCGGACCGGGGTGCCCGCGGCCGCCGCCTTCACCATGCCCGCCGCGAGACCCTCCTGCACGGTCTCGACGACCTCAGGCAGGGTGAGGCCGCCCTTCAGCATGAGCTCGGGGGCGTAGCGCACCTCGCCGTAGACGACGCCGTCCCCGGCGAGGTCGAGGACGTACTCCTCGGCGGTGCGCAGCAGGCCCTCGCGGGTCTGCATGACGGCCAGGGTGTGCTCGAAGGTCGCTATGTAGCGCACCAGGTCACCGGAGTTGGCGGCCTCGTAGTACCAGTCGGCGAGCGCCTGCGGGTCGGTGGTGGGCAGCGTGTGTCCGACCTCCTCGGCGAGTTCGACGAGGGTCGCGGGGCGCAGGCCGCCGTCGAGGTGGTCGTGCAGGACGGCCTTGGGAAGGCGGCGGACGGTGTCGGTGTCGATGCGGTCGGTCATGTGCGGTGGTTCCTCGGTGGGTCGCGGGGTGGGTCACTCGGCGGGCTGAAGCAGGTCCCAGCGGTTGCCGTACAGGTCCTGGAAGACGGCGACGGTGCCGTAGGGCTCGTGGCGCGGTTCCTCCAGGAAGGTCACGCCCGCGGCGGTCATCCGGGCGTGGTCGCGGGCGAAGTCGTCGGTGTGCAGGAAGAAGCCCACGCGCCCGCCGGTCTGGTCGCCGACCCGGCCGTGCTGTGCCTCGTCCTTGGCCCGGGCGAGCAGCAGCCCCGTGCCGTGGGCCGCGGCGCCGGGCTCGACGACGACCCACCGCGAGCCGTCCGGCCGGGTCTCGTCGGCCGCGAGCCGGAACCCCAGGGCCTCGGTGTAGAAGCGGATCGCCTCGTCGTAGTCGTCGACAACGAGGGTGACCAGGGCGATGCGTCTCATCGGGCCTTCCGGAGGGGCTGGGGTTATACGTAACACGTAGCGTACGGCACCGGGCCAAGTGCACTGGTGCGGGTCGCACCGGCGGCTTCGCAGGGCGGCCGAGGGCCGACGGCGGCCCCTTGCGCCCGCGCCCCTCGGCGTCCGCGGCCTGCAGGCCCGCCGATCGGCACTCCCGGCCCTCAGGGCCGCTCTTCACCCTGCGCGACCTCGACCTCGTGATGGAACCCGACGACCCCGGTCGCGGAGGCGCAGACCGAGATGGTGGCGCAGACGACCAGGAGAGCGGCGATCCAGCGGGCGGCCCGGTGCGGCGCGTGAGGGGCCGCCAGCAGGGCGGCGACCCGCTGTGGCACAGGTCCCGTGTTCGCGGCGGGCACGAAGGACGGCCGCTCCACGTGCGCGGCCCGGGCGGCGAGCGCGGCGCGGCCGATGGCACGGGCGGCCAGCCGCCGGTCCCCGACCGCGTCGGCCGCGGCCTCGTCGGCCACGCGCTCGACCGCGAGCTGGATGACGGCGGCCACAGGGCGCAACCCGGGGTGGCAGAGCGCGGCCAGCTCGCCGACAGCCAGGAAGTAGTGGTGTCCGCCCGCGTTGTGGGCCCGCTCGTGGGCGAAGAGCGCCTCGCGCTCGTCCGGGCTGAGGCTGCGAAGCATGCCGGTGGTGACGACGATACGGTGCGGCCGCCCGGGCAGGGCGTACGCGTCCGGGCGTGGGGAATCGATGACGCAGAGGTCACCCGCGGTGGTGCGGCGGTCCGCCTCGGTGGTGGCCGCGCGGAAGGCCCGGGCCTGCCGCAGCACGGTACGACCCACGGTCCACAGGCACACGGCGAGCGCACCTACCGAGAACGCGGCCGCGGGCAGGACGAACAGGTCCGACCCTGCGCGCAGCGGGCGCACCAGCTCACCGAGTGCGGCGAACAGCGGCAGTTGGAGCAGCCCGGCGAGGACGAAGGCGCCGAGCGTGGTCAGGGAGCAACACGCGAGCACGACCGTGCAGCAGGTCACCACCCACAGGGCGGTCGCGGGCGCGAGCCGTTCGAGGGCACGCCGCGCGAGCGGAGGCATAAGAAACGGCAGCGCCAGGGGGGCGAGCAGCAGGAAGGTCACTGCTCACCGGATTCCAGCAGGTCCCTCAGGACGCGCTCGTCGTCTTCGCTGAGCTGGGCGACGAAGCGGGCCAGCACCGTGTGCCGGTCGCTGTCCCGGTCCAGCTCGGTGTGCATGCGCCGAGCGGTGAGCCCGTGGGCGTCCTGAACCGGGAAGTAGGCGTAGCCGCGACCCTGGCGCCGGCGGTCGACGATGCCCTTCTCGTGCAGCCGGGACAGGATCGTCGTCACCGTCGTGCGGGCGAGTCCGCTGCCGAGGCTCAGCTGCACCTGGCCCGGGGTCAGCGGGGCCTCCGCGGCCCAGAGTGCGGCCATGACGCTCGCTTCCAGCTCGCCCGCCGGGCGGCGCTCGTCCTTCGCTTCGGCCATGAAACCTTCCTCGCCCCCGTCGTCCACATTTCCGTAGACCGTCTACAGGATTGTAGTCTTCCCGGGTCCGGCCAAGCCGGCCCGCACGTCCATTATGGAAGGGGCTCACCACCATGGGCGCAGCATCGCGCACCGCACCACCGCACGCGGCCGCCGACCTCCCCATGCCGTCGTGAAGCGGGAGGACACCGCCGACTTCGCCGGTTCGACGGCGGTGGGTGCCCTGGTGGCGTTCGTGCTGCTGGCCCTGACCGTGACAGGACGCGGCGGCGCCCCGCTGTTCGGAGACGAGGACCTGCTGGACTGGTCGGTCGGCCATCGCCCACCGGTCGCCGTCGCGGTGGCGCGGGCGGTGACGTACACCGGGACGGGGTTCGTTCCCTACCTGCTCGCCGCCGTCGCCGGTCTCCTGATCGGGCGCACGCTGCAGCAGCGGGCCCTCGCCGTCGCCGCCTGCCTCGTCTGCCTGGCCATGGGCCAGGCCGTGCGGTACGGGGTGATGTCGCTGGCGGCGCGCCCCCGCCCGGGGACGCGGGACTGGGTCACGCACGCGTCGGGGTGGTCCTTCCCCTCGGGCCATACGACGACGTCCGCGATCACCGCCGGGCTGTTGGCCCTGGCGGTCCTGGCCCGTGCGCCTCGTGGCAGAAGCGCCTTGCTGGCCGTCGTTCTCACCTGGGCCGTCCTGGTCGGCCTGACCCGCGTGTATCTGGGTGTCCACTGGTTCTCCGACGTCCTGGGTGGCTGGCTGCTCGCCCTGTGGTGGCTCAGCCTGTGTACCTACGTCGCCACCCGGCTGTTCCGGCGCACCAGCGCCGGCACACCGGAGCCGGCCTCGTCCTCGACGCCCTGAACGTCCCAGCAGGCAGGGCAGACCCGCGCCGCGTCCCCCCTCGTCGCGGTCGTGCGGTGCCCCGGCCGGTCAGGGCCGGGGCGATTCACAGGGCGTGGTCAGTCGGTCACTCGTCCTGCCGGTGCAGCGCGTCGAGGCGGGTCATCTCGTCGGCCGTCAGGCGCAGCGCCCCCGCGGCCACGTTCTCCACGAGGTGGTCCGGATTCCCGGTGCCCGGAATGGCCAGAACATGGGAACCCTGCTGCAGCGTCCACGCCAGCCTGACCTGGGCGGTTGTGGCGCCGTGCGCCCTCGCCACGGAGTGGACCACGTCGTTCTCGTGCCCCTCGTCGCCGGCCGGGCCGCGTGCGCCGCCCTTCCCGGCAACCGCGAAGAACGGGACGAATGCGATGCCCTCCTCGCCGCAGAGCCGGAGGAGTTCGTCCGTGTCCGGGTCGAGCGCGTGGAGCCCGTACTGGTTCTGCACGCTCACCACCGGCGCGATCGCCTGCGCCTCCGCGAGGTGCCGGGGTTCGACGCCGGAGATGCCCAGGTGACGGATCAGGCCCGCCTCCCGCAGCTCGGCAAGAGCGCCGAAGTGCTCGGAGATCGAGTCCCACCGCTGCTGCGACCTGCGCAGGTACACCATGTCCAGGTGGTCGCGGCCGAGCTGGCGCAGGTTCTCCTCGACGTGGCCGCGCAGTTGGTCGGGGCGGGCCCATGTGCCCCACTCCCCCGAGTAGTCACGGAAGGGGCCCACCTTCGTGGCGATGACGAGGTCGTCCGCATATGGCGCCAGCGCGCTGTTGATCAGCTCGTTCGCGGAGCGCAGGGACGAGAAGTAGAAGGCGGCCGTGTCGATGTGGTTGACGCCGAGTTCGACCGCCTTCCGCAGCACGGCGATCGAACGCTCGCGGTCGCTCGGCGTCCCGAGGTGGAAGGCGGAGCTGCCCGTCAGCCGCATCGCGCCGAAGCCGATGCGGCTGACGGACAGGTCGCCCAGTTTCCAGGCACCCGCGGCATCCGCGGTGATCGCTTGTGAGGTCATCCGCGGATGATGCGCACACATCGCGGACCCGCGCACCCGCTTTATGGAGTGCTTTACGGATAGGTGTACGTGTTGAGGGCGTTCACGGCGGACGCCGGGCTGCCGAGGTCGTAGCGGTCGACGGCGAGGTAGTTGGGCTTCTTGCGGGCGGCGGGCTGGCAGAACCGCTGGGCGCGGTCGGCGAGTTTGGTGTTGTCGGTCTGCACCGTGGACGCGATCGTCGCGTCGCGGAAGTGGTTCATGACGAACAGCGGGCGGAAGCCGGGCTCGGTGCGGGTCAGCGGAATGTTGGTGTTCGCGTCGTACCAGCGGCTGTAGCAGGACCAGTCGGAGGAGCCGATGCCCGAGCCCATGGACCAGGAGTTCTCCACCGTCCAGTCCTTCTGGTACATCACGCCGAAGCTGTCGCGGGTGAGCCCGGCGGACTCGTCCGAGGAGCGGCTGTGGTCGGTGAAGATCAGCAGCCGGTGGCCCGCCGCGATCAGATCGGCCATCTTCGGCCAGCCGTTCTGCCTCACCCCGGTCCGGTCGGGCCGGTAGAGCACGTCCGACAGGCCGTTCACCCGGGCCAGTTCGCTGCGCAGGACGCCCGGGTCGACGTAGTCCTCCAGGAAGACGGTGACGAACTGGTCGGGGTGCGCCTTCAGGAAGTCCACGATGCGCTGGACGTCCACCCACAGGGCGACCGGACTGCTGACCAGGGTGCAGCTGTTGTGGCAGAGGATCGCGCCGTCGGAGGTCTGATGGATGTCCAGCATGAATCCTCGGACCCCGTCGGCGAGTTGCTGGTTGATTCCGCGCGTCTGGTTGGGCACCAGGTTCACGAACGGCGGGGCGAAGCCGCCGTCGACTCCGTTGGCGTACGCGTTGTGCGCGGTGAGGAACGCGACCTGGTCCAGGGTGCGCTGGTCCGCGGGTGGCATGGGGCCGGTCGGTGAGGTGACCGGCGTCAGGTACCAGGCGGCGAGGCCGCCCGAGGAGCCGATGGCCAGCTGGGCGGGGTAGGTGGCCCCGGAAGGTTTGGCGGCCACGGTCAGGTAGCGCTCGGTGCCGGGTGCCTTGAGCGTGTACTGGTCGCTGCCGGCGGGAGTGATGTCCCAGGCCGCGTCGGCGCTCGCGCAGGCGACGGTGCGGGCCTGGTCGCCGGAGCGGCCGAGGCAGCTGCCCGCGGTGTCGGCGCTTTCGAGGACGTACCAGGCGCCGCTCGCTCTCAGGTTCCACTGCTGGTGGTCCTCGTTGCCCTTGGGGTTGTGCTGCTCGACGGCTCCCCCGTTGACGGCCGCGTCGAGTCCCGTCGTGGCGCTCTGGACGTAGTAGGCGCCGACTGCGGGGACCGCGGCGGCCGCGTGGGAGGGAGGAGCCACGACCACGGCGGCCAGTGCGGTGGTCGCGGCGAGCAGGGCGTGGGGGGTTGGCATGAGGTGGCCCTTCGTTCGGCGATGGTCAGGTGCATGACACTATGGCCGACGGTCGGGCGTCAGTAGGTGAGGTTGCCGCCCTGTGAAACCCCGACGAGCCGATCACGGCCGCCCCCGGACACGGACACGGCGGAACAGGACCTGGTCGCACGCGCCGTGGGGGGCGGCCGCGGTGGGGGGTTGCGAAGGCACACTCAACCGCAGTGGTCTGTACCGGTCAAGGGCACGGATCGGCCAACCAGGGGATGCGCAGGGCGGGTTGAGACCGGCCGGGCCGACTCGCACACCGTCCGCGCTCCGATGTCGCGAGGCCCGCGTGTCACATCCCGGTTTCTCCCGCGAGGTCCCGCCGCCGTCGCTCCAGGAAGGCCCGCTCCGCCGGACTGTCCGTGCGCGCGACGGCCGCCTCGTAGGCCCGTACGGCCTCGGTCTCGCGGCCCAGACGCCGCAGCAGGTCGGCGCGGACCGCGTGGAAGACGTAGTAGCCGTCGAGGTCCAGCGCGTCCACCAGGTCGAGGGCCTCTCCCGGCCCCCGGACCTCGGCCGCGGCGACCGCGCGGTTCAGGGCGACCACCGGACTCGGGGAGAGCGCCAGTAGCTGGTCGTACAGCCGCAGGATCTGCCCCCAGTCGGTGGCCCGCGCCGTCGGCGCGTCGCTGTGCACGGCGTTGATCGCGGCCTGGATCTGGTATGGACCGGGCCGGTCCAGGCGCAGGCAGCGACGGACGAGTTCCTGCCCCTCGGCGATCAGGTCGCGGTCCCAGCGGGTGCGGTCCTGCTCGGGCAACGGAACCAACTCACCGCCGTCCCCCTCGCGGGCCGGCCGGCGCGCCTCGATGAGCAGCATCAGCGCGAGCAGACCGGCGACCTCGGGCTCGTCGGGCATCAGGTCGTACAGGAGACGACCGAGGCGTACGGCTTCGGCGCACAGGTCGCAGGCGCCGGTGTAGCCCTCGTTGAAGATCAGGTAGACGACGGCCAGCACGCCGCTGAGCCGGTCGGGCAGGTCGGCGTCGCGGGGCACCCGGTAGGGGATGCCCGCGTCGCGGATCTTCGCCTTGGCGCGGACCAGCCGCTGGGCCAGCGTGGCCTCGGGCACCAGGAAGGCACGGGCGATCCGCGCCGTGGAGAGCCCGCCGAGAAGGCGAAGCGTCAGTGCGACCCGCACCTGCAGGGCCAGCGCGGGGTGGCAGCAGGTGAAGATCAGACGGAGCCGGTCGTCGCGCACGGGTCCCTCCTCGGCCGGTGCGTCGGGCGTGTACAGCCGGGCGGCCTCGGCGTGGCGGGCGTCCCGGGAGGACTCGCGGCGCAGCCGGTCGATCGCCCGGTTGCGAGCCGTGGTGATGATCCAGCCGGCCGGACTCGGGGGCACGCCGGTCTCCGGCCACCTCTGCAGGGCCGTGGTGAAGGCGTCCTGGACCGCTTCCTCGGCGAGGTCGATGTCGCCGAGAAAGCGGACGAGGACCGAGACCGTCCGGCCGTACTCGGCGCGGAAGACGGCCTCGACGTCGGTGGCGTCGGGCGGCATCAGTCCCCGGCCGAGTCCATGAAGGGACGCACCTCGATGGGGAGCGTGGTGGCCCGGGTCGCCTTACGGCCCCACTCCAGGGCCGCGTCCAGATCGGGGGCCTTGATCAGGCAGAGACCACCGAGGTACTCCTTGCCCTCGGCGTACGGCCCGTCGGTGATCAGCACATCGCCGCCCTTGGGCCGCAGGACGGTGGCCGTCTCCGGGCCGTGCAGTCCTCCGGCGAAGACCCAAGCCCCGGCCTCGCGCAGCTCCTCGTGGAAGATCTCCAGGTTGTGCATGATCTCCGCGAGCGCCTCGGCCGAGGGCGGCTCGCCCTCGCTGGGCTGGATCACACTGAGCAGGTAGTACTTCATGACGTCCTCCTTGGCACCGTGGTGGTTCTCTCACCTCCTACACGAACGGAACGACCCTGGATCGACACCTCACCCGACGACATCGGGAGAATCCTCTTCATGACCGACCCGGCCCACGCTCTCCTCGCCCGCGCCCGGCAGCTCGCACAGGACCTGCTGGCACCGAACGCCGAGCGTGTCGACCAGGAGGGTGTGCCCGCAAGCCATATCGAGGCGATCAAGCGGTCCGGGCTGCTCGGGCTGAGCGCGCCGGTGCCCTACGGCGGTTCGGCCGCACCCGGCGCGGTGGCACGGGAGACCGCCGAGATCCTGGCCGGAGCCTGCTGCTCGACCTGGTTCGTGCAGACCCAGCACCACACGCCCGTGATGACGCTGGCGAAGACCGAACTGCCGGTGCGGGAGCGCCTGCTCGGCCCGCTGGCACGCGGCGAACTGCTCTCCGGGGTGGCCTACGCACACCTGCGCTCGTATCCCCGCACTCCGGTGCGCGTGACCCGGGATCGGGACGGCTGGCGGTTCGACGGCACCGTGCCCTGGTACACGGGCTGGGGCCTGAACGACGTCATGCTGCTCGCCGGGGTCACCGACGCCGACGAGGCGCTGTTCGCGTTCACCGAGGCTCGCGAGCAGCCCGGGCTGCGTGCGTCGGCGCCGCTGCGGCTCGCGGCACTCACCGCAGCGCGCACGGTGTCGCTGGAGCTCGACGGACTGTGGCTGCCCGAGGAGGCGGTGGCGCTCCGGACGCCGTACGGGCAGTGGGCGGCGAACGACCATACGAAGACGGTCAATGCCTCCCCGGCGGTGTTCGCGATCGCCGAGGCGGCGCTCGGCCTGCTGGACGACGAGACCGCCGAGACGCTGCGGGGCCGCCTCGACGAGATCCGCCGCCGGGCCTACGCCCTGGCCGACCACCCGGTACCGCACGAGCACATGGACGAGCGACTGGTGCTCAGGACCAAGGCGTTCGAGCTGATGCGCACGGCCACCACCGCGGCGGTGGTGGCCGGCGGCGGCCGGGCGATGCTTTTGACCAGCAAGGCCCAGCGACTGGCACGGGAGGGGATGTTCCTCCTTGTCCAGGGCCAGACGGCCGAGTCACGCCGAGCACATCTCGACTCACTGGCGAGCATCATGCCTTAGGGGCGCGGGGAGACTGCGCGACCAGCCGCACACCACGAACAGCCACCGGTCGGCCGAATCCACCCCCGCTCAACCCGCGAACGGCACCTGCGCCGAAGGCACCGCATCCTTCCCGAACGGATGCCGCCACAAGCCCCGCGCGGCGAGCCGCGGCAGCACCCCCTCCCCGAACCAGTACGTCTCCTCCAGATGCGGATACCCGGACAGCACGAACTCCTCGATGCCGAGGTCGGCGTACTCCTTGATCCGCTCGGCGACCTCCTCGTGGCTGCCGACCAGCGCCGTGCCCGCTCCGCCGCGCACCAACCCGATCCCGGCCCACAGGTTGGGGTGGATCTCCAGCCCGTCCCGGCCGCCGCCGTGCAGCGCGAGCATGCGCTGCTGCCCCTCGGACTCGCTGCGGGCGAGCCCGGCCTGTACGGACTTCACGGTCTCGGGGTCGAAGCCGTCCAGGAGCCGGTTCGCCTCAGCCCAGGCCTGTTCGGACGTGTCGCGCGTGATGACGTGCAGCCGGATGCCGAAGCGGAGGGTGCGGCCCCGCTCGGCGGCGAGCCCTCTGATCCAGGCGATCTTCTCGGCGACCTGCACGGGCGGCTCCCCCCAGGTGAGGTACACGTCTGCGTACTCGGCCGCGACCTCGCCCGCGACCGGCGAGGAGCCGCCGAAGTACACCTCGGGTACCGGGTCGGGCACCCGGGCCAGCTTCGCGTCCTCGACCCGGAGGTGCTCGCCGTCCAGGTCGACGGACTTGCCCTCCCACAACTCCCGTACGATCTGCAGGAATTCACCGGTGCGACGGTACCGGGCGTCCTTGTCGAGGAAGTCTCCGTAGGCGCGCTGCTCATGGCTCTCGCCGCCCGTGACGACGTTCAGCAGGAGCCGTCCGCCGGTCTGTCGCTGGAAGGTGGACGCCATCTGCGCGGCGAGAGTGGGCGAGACGGAGCCGGGCCGGAAGGCGACCAGGAACTTCAGGCGTTCGGTGTTCTGGCTGACCATGGCGGTGGTCAGCCATGCGTCCTCGCACCAGGCACCGGTCGGGGTGAGCGCGCCCACGAAGCCGAGGTCCTCGGCGGCGCGGGCGATCTGGCTCAGATACGCGACCGTCGGCGGCCGGTCCCGTCCGGATGCCGTCGCCGGAGTGCCGTGACCGCCGCCGACGACATGGCGGCTGTCGCCGTTGGTGGGAAGGAACCAGTGGAAGGTGAGGGACACGTCGGGTCTCCGATCTGGAACGTCCGTTAGAGGAGGCCGTGGCGGGGCGGCTTCGTCCCGTTGAGCACGTACCGGCCGATGTGCTGGACCTTCCAGCGGGCCGGGTCGTGGAGCGTGTGGGTGCGGGCGTCGCGCCAGTGGCGGTGGAGATTGAGCGAGTCGCGGGCCGAGCGGGTTCCGGACACCTCGAAGAGGGCGCCCGCCACCTCGACCGCGGTAGCCGCGGCGTGCGCCTTGGCGGCGGCCACGGCGATGGACGCCTCGGCCGCCGAGCCGTCGGTGAGGTCGGCGCGGGCCGCGTCCACCGTGCGGGCGGCCTCGCCGAGCAGCGCCTGCGCGGCCCTTACCTGAATGGCGAGTTCACCGAACCGTTGGATCAGCAGCGGGTCCTCGGCGGCAGTCTCGACACCGCTCTCGAACCAGGGGCGGCTCTTCGTCCGGACGAACTCGACTGCTTCGGCGAGCGCGCCCGAGGCGATCCCGGCGTCGATGGCGGCGTGCAGCAGCTGAGCCACCGCGCCGTGGAGCTGGGGTCCCTGGAAGGTGAGGTGGTGGGGCAGCACACGGTCGGCGGGGACGGGGACGCCCTCCAGACGGACGGTGCCGCTGGCGGTCGTACGCTGTCCCATCCCCTCCCAGTCGTCGATCACGCTGAGACCGGGGGCGCCCCGGGGTACGTAGGCGACGTGCAGGTTGTCTTCCTCGGCACGGGCCGGCACGGGGATCCAGTCGGCGAAGAGGGCGCCGGTGGAGTAGTGCTTGACGCCGTTCAGGAGATACGAGCCGTCGGGCTGCCGCTCCAGCCGGGTACGGATGTCCTGGACGTGCCTGGTGCCCGCTTCCGACTGCGCGTTGCCGAAGCGGCGGCCCGCGAGCAGCTCGGCGAAGAAGAACCTCTGCTGCTCCGGGGTACCTTGACGACGGATCACATTGACGTAGGCGAAGTGACTCTGAGGGATCTGGGCGAGGCTGCCGTCGGCCGAGGCGAGCAGCCGGAAGACCTCCGCGAGGGTCTGCGCGGCGACGTCCGCGCCGCCGTGTTCGGCGGGCACGGTGACGGCGAGCAGCCCGGACGCGGAGAGTCTGTCCAGCTCCTCGCGCGGCAGCCTGCGTTCGGCGTCGCGTTCGGAGGCTCCCGAGCGGAACTCCTCGGCCAGGGCGGCGGCGACGGCGAGTGCCTCTGCGTCGTCGGCGATCACATGAGCGGTCACGGCGTTCATGGCGCTCAGCCGGCCGCCGCCAGGAGCGGGGTGCGGCCCAGGGCCGCCGAGAACTGGTCGACGACCTGGGTCAGGGCCTCGGTGGCGGCCGGCGCCACGGTGAGGGAGCCGTCCTCGTGCACGGTGATGTCCTTGTCCAGAGTGAACCAGCCCTGGACGACATGGCCCGCGCCCATGGCATTGAGGACGGGGCGCAGCGCGTAGTCGATGGCCAGGACATGCGCGGTGGTGCCGCCGGTGGCCAGCGGCAGCACGGTCTTGCCGGCGAGCGCGTACTGCGGCAGCAGGTCCAGCAGCGCCTTGAGGACTCCGGAGTACGAGGCCTTGTAGACGGGGGTAGCGACGACGACGCCGTCGGCGCGGGCGAACAGCTCGGTCGCCTCGACGATCGCCGGGTGCCGGAAGTCGGCACCGAGGAGGGCCTCGGCCGGGATGGTGCGGACGTCGAGCGGCATCACCCGGTGGCCCTGGGCGATCAGCCGCCCGTCCAGGTGGCGCAGCAGGCGGCCGGTGCGGGAGGAGGCGGAAGGGCTGCCGGCGAGGGACAGAACGGTGGCCATGGTCCTCTTTCGGAAGAAGGGCGCCCCCACGCGGCAGGCGCCCCGGAGTGAACGGTCAGGCGCGCACGGGGACGGACTCGGGCTCGGTCTCCGGAAGCTGGGACTCCAGCTCCCGCACGAGGGGCAGCACGCGCCGGCGCTGCTGGATCTTGCTGGTGGCGAGCCCCGCGCTGAGGTCGGGGACCCAGTAGGCGAATTTCACGGCGCTCGGGACATGTGGAACTCCTGTTGCGGAGTTTCGGGACGCCGAATTCCGGAGGCGTGCTCCAATGCCGTGGAGCCGCCGGTCACCGAACTCGCGGAATGAATGCGGACGCACGCCTGTCCCGCGAAAGGGGCGTCAGGGGATCACGTCCGGGGTTCGACCGGCGGACCTGCGACGGGAAGGCGGATCGGAAGGGGATCAGGCCGCGCTGCAACAGGAGGCGCTGGAGACACGCGCAAGGTCGACGTGGCGTCGCCGCGTGAGGTCCAGACGCATCTTCATGACGTCGATCGTGGCAGCCGCCTGCTCGGGCAGTCAAGAATAACCCGACCGGTCTCGTATCGCGGACCAGTGAATTTCACGAAGGTGTGACAGGGAAACCCTCGACTCCCGGCGTGCGGGCCCGCATTCAGCGGCCGTGCGGACACAACATCTGGAATACATCGCGGCCGTGACCCGGCTCGACTCGCTGCGCCGGACCGCAGAGGAACCGCGCCTGTCACAGCCCCCGTTGAGCGAGACCGTGCGGGTGGCCGGTGCCCAGCAGGCGGATCCGCTTGAGCGCCGAGGCGCGATCATGTTCCGTCCGCTCACCGACGACGCCACCCGGGTGGCGCTCGTCCTGCGGCGCCGCAAGGCGGAGTCCGTGCCACAAGCAGCGCGGGATCTGCACGACGTGTTCGTGCGCAAGGCGCGGGAGCTGAGCCCATTGGCTCGCCCAACGCGATCCACCGCCGGGCGAGACGGCGCCCTGAGTGACCGCCCGGTCAGTGGTCCTCGCCGGCCGGGACCACCACGAGGAACGCGTCCGACTTCAGGTCCATGACGACCGTCGCGGGCTCGCCCTCGGCACGGCGCTCTGACGCGTATTCCTCCGCCGGCCACGATCCACGCGGAGCTCCCGCAGGAAACCGCTCCAACACCTTCGCGTCCATAGCGGCAGACACCTCCATCGTCGACCGACGACTCGAAACGACCGCTCTCCCACCATTCGCCTGCCCCGGGTCGACGCGAAGATGTACAGCAGGAGGCCGACGTCGGAGCCGGGCGTCTCGTCACCCGTCCCTCGATCAGGCATTCGATGTAACCACCGGAACGGGTCGGCGTAACCAGTGGAACGGGTCGGCCGGCGCCGCCATCCCGGGCCTGCCACCCCTCCCGAGCTCTACACATAAAGAAGAAATAAGAGCAGAATGTACTTACGCGGCGTTTACCGCGCACCGCACCAGACGCGGTCAGACCTGCAGAGTCGAAGGAGACGAGTCATGGCTGACGTCTCGCACACCAGGGGTGACATCACCACCCACCCCGATGTACATGAGATGCGGGACCGCTATACCCGCATGCTCGGTGGTCGTGATGTGGCGCTCGTGGACGGACCGGTGTTCCTGCTCGGTCTGTACTGCGCCGCGTCCCCGTGGATACTCCACTACACGACGAGCCAGTCTGCGCTCGCGACGCACAACCTCATCATGGGCATCGCGTTCGGGCTGCTGGCCCTCGGATTCACCGTCATGCCGGAGAGAATGTACGGCCTGAGCTGGTCCATGTGCGCGATGGGCGCATGGATGATCATCTCGCCGTGGATCGTCGGCAGCAGCCCCGACACGGGAGTGGTGGTCAACAGCATCGTCATCGGCGCCCTCGCCGTGGTGCTGGGCACGCTGTGTGCCGGCGCGGCGGTGAAGAGCACCCCCCGCGCATAGCCGCACCCTCACCCGGTCAGGGGGCGCAGAAGGAACCCTGTCGGCCGGTCCGCAGCCGCGGACCGGCCTCGCCGTACCCGAACAAGCCCCCGCTCCCCACCGCGTCAGCGGTTCGGCACGAGCCACGGCTCCTGCGGCAGCGGACTGCCCGTCTCGATCAGCGACTTCAGGTTGGACAGCACGGCCGCCCAGCCTCCGGCGGCTTCCGCACGCGCGGTCTCGTCCGCCAGGTCCTCGTGGGTGACGGTGAGCTTCACGATGTCGGCATGCGGCTGGATGTCGAAGGTGACCTTGGAGTAGGTGTCCTCCTGCCCCTCGTTCTCGGGCAAGGTCCAGGTGGTGACGAGGCGGGTGGGTCGCTCGCTCGCGACGACCTCCCCGACCACGTCGGCGATGCCCGAACCGTCCGTACGGACGTGTTCCCAGCGGGAGCCGGACTTCCAGTCGGAGACGTTGCTGTGGCCCCAGTAGGCGGCGGTGAGGCCGGGGTCGGTGAGCGCGTCCCAGACGATCTCGGGCGTGCTCTTGATGTAGATGACGTACATGAACGTGGGCTTGTCGGTCATGGCTTCCTCGGCTCGTCGCTTCAGCGTGCTCAGCGCGCGCAGACGCGGGCGCTCGAACTTGTCGATCCACCGCTCCTGGATCTCGTGTAGCGCCACCGGATTGAGGTAGTGCAACTTCTCCCGCCCGCGGCGCACGCTGCTGACCAGATCGGCGGCCTCGAGTACGGCCAGATGCTGGGTGACGGACTGACGCGTCATGTCGATGTGCTCGCACAGCTCGCCGAGCGTCTGCCCGCCGCGCTCGTGCAACCGGTCCAGCAACCGTCTGCGCGTGGCGTCGGCCAGCGCCTTGAAGACCTGGTCCATCCCGGAGTCGCTCCCTGATCGCACACTCAACGTTATGCAGGCAATTACTTGCATGTCAAGGAACGCCGGGGCCCGCACACTGGCGCGGTGAGCCGAACCGTCAGTGCGTGGGTGACATCGAACGGCGACGTCCTCGGAGCCGCGGGCCCCTTTCCCGTGGACGTGCCGTGGTGGCAGGAGGTCGAGCCGGTCGTCGGACTGCTGGAGAGCCTGCTCGGCGTGCCGGTGCTGGTGCTGCGGCTGCTGACGGTGGACGGAGGCGAAGGTGGGCGGGACGGCCACGCGACGTATCACGTCGAGGCATTGGGGCGCCCTGCGCCCGGGCTGCTGGACCGACGGTCCTTCGACGACCGTGGGTTGACGCAGGACCACGCGCTCCGTGCGCCGTGGGCCCGCGCCGAAGGTGTACGGGAACTCCTCGACTGGGCCGTCCGCACGCTGGAGGCGGCAGGACGTCCCGTCACCGGGCGTGTCGAGCAGCGGAGGACCTGGAACCTGGCCGGGCTGTTCCGGCTGCCCACCGCGTCCGGACCGGTCTGGCTCAAGGCCACGCCGCACTTCGCAGCGGACGAGGCCGTCGTCGTCGGCGCGTTCGCGCGTGTGGATCCCGCGCTGGTGCCGGCCCTCGCCGGCCGGGGCGACCGGCGGATCCTCATGGAGCACGTTCCCGGCGAGGACTGCTGGGGCGCGTCGCCCCGGACGGCGGCGGCGGCGATGGACCGGTTCGTGGCGGCGCAGGCCTCCTTGGCCTCGAACCGGCCCGCCGGGCTGCGGGACTGGCGCGCCGCAGTGCTCGCGGCCCGGGTGGACGCCCTGCTGGACGGGCCGGTCGCGGCCGAGCTCACCCCTCAGGAGCTGCTACTGACGCGGGAGTCGACGGGCCGTTGGCAGCAGCTCGAGGAGTGCGGTCTGCCCGACACGGTGGTGCACGGCGACTTCCACCCGGGCAACTGGCGCAGTGACGGCGGCCGTCCGGTCGTCATGGACTTCGCGGACGCGTACTGGGGCAACCCGGTGGTGGACGGTCTGCGCGCCCACGACTTCCTCCCGGAGCCGTCCCGTGCCACGGCGGTCCGCGCCTGGGCCGAGGCATGGACCGCACACGTCCCAGGAAGCGACCCCCTCCGCGCCCTGCGTCTCGCCGAGCCGCTCGCCCACCTCATGTACGCCGTCCGTTACCAGGAGTTCCTCGACGGCATCGAGCCGTCGGAACGGCCGTACCACGAGGGAGACCCGGCGGGGGCCGTCCGCAGGGCAGTGCGGTGTGTGTCGCACTCCCGGCTGCGCTGAAGAATCCAGCGGGCGCGCGGGCCCCTCCGACTGGCAGGCTGGCCCCATGGGTCACACGGAAGTGCTGCTCATCGGAGGACGCGCCGGGGCCGGCAAGTCGACGGTCGGCTGGGAGGTTTCGGCACTGCTACGAGCCGCCGAGGTCGCGCACGCCGTGATCGAGGGCGACTTCATGGGCCAGGTGCACCCGGCGCCAGCGGGCGATCCGCACCGGGCGGGGGTGACGGAGCGCAACCTCACGGCGGTGTGGGGGAATTACGCCGCGCTCGGATACCGGCGGCTCGTCTATACGAACACGGTCAGCGTGCTGGCCGAATCGGCAGGCATGTTCGAACGGGCCATGGGCGCGGACGTGCGGATCGTTCGCGTGCTCCTGACCGCGACCGATGACACGGTGGCCCGTCGGCTGAAGGGCCGCGAGCTGGGATCCGAGCTGCACCGGGAGCTGGCGAACAGCGCCCGCAGGGCCCGGCTGCTCGACGAGCGGGCACCTCTCGACACTGTACGGGTCGCGACCGACGGGCGCGGTGTGATCGACATCGCCCGCGAAGTTCTGGCGGCCACCGGGTGGTCGTGACCTGAGTCCGCAAAGGACGTAGACGTACGGGTGGCCGGCCCGAAACCCCGTGGGCCGCCCCCTCCGGCGGGCCCACGCGGGGCCCCGCCCCTCGGTCACGGCACCGCTCTCACGCGTCCGCCGGCTCCGCTGCCGCAGGCGTGAGGTACTCCTCCGTGATCTCCTTCGGGCCGAACGGCCAGACCTTCTCCAGACGGGCCCAGACCACGTACGCCACGCAGCCGAGGGCCAGCCAGGCCAGGGACCATTCGATGGGGTGGCGGCCCGGGGAGTTCTTGTCCGCGTAGCCGTAGATGACCAGCCAGCCGACGAGGGCCACGATGCTCGGCACGGGGTACAGCCACATCCGGTACGGGCGGTGCAGCGTCGGCTGGCGCTCGCGCAGAACCGTCACAGCCGCGATCTGCGCCAGCGCCTGGACGAGCACCATCACCGTGGTCAACAGCTGGATCAGGGTCGCCAGGTCGGTGTGACGGCCGATCAGGAATCCGAGCGCCGTGATGACTCCCATGGTGGCCAGACCGAGCATGGGGAAGCGGTGCCTCGGGTGCAGTTTGACGTACGGGCGGAAGAAGACGCGGTCGCGGGCGGCGTCGTAGGGCACTCGGGATCCGCCCAGCAGGCCCGTGAAGACCGAGGCGAAGGCGCTGATCAGGATCAGGACCGTGACCGTGTCCGCCGCGCCCTTGCCCCATGTCTTCTCCAGCACGGCGGAGGCCACCGACGTGGACGCGATGTCGTTCGGGTCGGTCATGCGGTGCCAGTCGATGACGCCGAGCGTGCCGATCTGCAGCAGCAGATAGATCGCCATGATGCCGAGGATCGAGAAGATGATCGAGCGCGGGAGTGTACGGCCCGGGTCCTTGATCTCGGCGCCCATGTACGCCGTCGTGTTGTAGCCCAGGTAGTCGTAGATACCGATCGTCAGGCCCGCCGCGAAGCCGAGCCAGAAGTGATCGCCGGTCAGGTCGAAGGCGTGCGCCGGGTAGGTGAAGGCCAGCTGCGCGCTGAAGTCCGAGGCCGCCGCGACGATCACCAGCAGCACCGAGGCCATTATCACGGCCCACATCACCGCTGTGATGCGGGCGATGTTCTCGATGCCCCGCCACAGCAGGAGGATCACCAGAACGATGATGCCGAGCCCGATGAGGTCACCGGCGGTCTGTCCGAGGTGCGGGGCCAGATAGCCCAGGTACTGGACGAGCCCACCACTCCGGTCGACATGATCAGCGGGATGAAGAGCATCGCCGTCCACACGAACAGGAACGGCATCAGGCGCCCCGTGCGGTACTGGAAGGCCTGGCGCAGATAGACGTAACTGCCGCCGGAGCCGGGCATCGCCGCGCCCAGTTCGGCCCAGACGAGACCGTCGACGAGCGCGAGGACCGCACCCTGCCACGTCCTGGCTTGAGGCGAAGTTAGTAAAGTTTCCTGACTTTAGACGGGGCGGGCGCCCCGGGGTGACACCACCTGCCGGATCCCGCAGCGCCGAAGCGCGGATGCTCCCCCAGCCTCCAAGGAGACCACCGTGTTCCACCGCCCTGACCCTCTCCGGCGGCCTGCCACCGCCGTCGTCGCACAGGGCCTCCTGTACACGGACTCCCCGGTCAAGCCGGTACTGCCGCCGGTTCGGTGGTCGGAGAACGAGGTGAGCCTGTGGCCGGCAGGGTCGGCCACTTCGACCGCCACCTACCGGGCGGCCGATCTGCACGGCTCGGCTGCCCGGTGTGCGGATCTCCGGCTGGAACACACCGGAGCACACCTTCCCGGCGGCATGAGCCGAAAGGGGTGGGCCCTCGGGCCCACCCCTCGGAGCGTCAGCTCACGTTGAGCGCCGTGTCGTCGATGACGAACGACGTCTGGAGCGTGGAGCCCTCGGTGCCGGTGAACTTGAGGGTGACGGTCTGTCCGGCGTAGCTGGCCAGATTGAAGCTGCGCTGGGTGTAGCCGCTTGCGGCATTGAGGTTGGAATACGTCGCCAGTGTGCCGAGCACGGTCCCGGAGCTGTTGAGAACCTGGACCTTGAGCGTGTCGTACGCCGTGCTGGTGGTGGTCTCCGCCGTGTCGATGTGGAGGTAGAAGCTCAGGGTGGCGGAGGTGCAGGCGGACGGGATGGTCACCGACTGGGAGAGGGTGTCGGTGTGCGCTGATCCGTAGCCGTCCAGCCAGGCGTAGTACGAGCCCGTACGGGGCGACTCGCTGCTGGAGTTGGTGATGACGCTGCTGCTGGCGCTCCAGGTGGTGGCGCCGGACTCGAAGCCGTTGTTGCCGAGCAGTTGGGCGGTGGTGCAGGAGGTGGAGCCTCCGCCGCCGCCCCCACTGCTGCCGCTCGCTCCGGAGAGCCATTCGGTGGCGTTGAGGGCCAGGGCGGCGTTGGTGGCACCGGAGTCGTTCCAGCCGTCGTAGAGCGTGTTGCCGGACTGGCCGGTGCCGTCGTCGATGGGTGAGCTGTCACCCCAGAAGGCGACCCGACCGCTGCCGAAGGTGCTGGTGAGGAAGAAAGCTCCGGTGTTGCCGGAGTAACCGGTGCGGTAGAGCAGACCCTTGACGGCCGAGTTGTCGGCGGGCTTGAGCGTGGCCGTCGTACCACTGGCGATGAGGCTCTTGGTGACGGCGCCGAAGGATCCGTGCAGGACGGGGTTGGTGCTGTCGCTGATCGCCGACGGGTAGTCGGAGCTGATGCTCAGCGAGTCGATCGAGAAGCCGAACGGGTCGGTGGCGTCGACGCTGTTGTTGGTCATCAGGTCGTTCAGGACCTCGACCGCGTCCTCACCGTCGTTGTTGCGGTCGGCGCCGGTGTGATCGGAGATCATGAACAGGCCGCCGCCGTTCTTCACGAAGTTCATGATGGCCGTCTTCTCGGCCGTCGTGAACAGCGTGTTCGGCTCCGGCAGCACGAGCGTGTCGAAGTTCGACAGGTCGGTCGAGGACGAGCCGCCGTATCCGAGGCTGGAGCCCGAAGGCAGCGTCTTGAGGCTGTAGTTGCCCGTCTTCTGCAGCGCGACGCCCCAGGAGGAGAGAGCTCCCGTCCAGTCCGTCTCGGCGGACGGGGAGGAGTCCTGACCGAGGGGGTCCGGCTGGCTGGTGGAGATGATCCAGTCCGCGTTGCCGGCCGTCTCCGCGTGCGCGTTGTCGAACAGGATGCGGTGTGGGGTGACCGCGTGGGCCGGCGTGGCGGCCGTGGTCGCCTGGACGGCGGCGCCCGTGGCGAGCAGGCCGAACGCGGCGAGGGCCGTGGTGAGTCTGTGGCGGGACCTGGTGAGTCCGAGCATCCGGCGGACCTCCGTGAGGGGAGTTGGGGAAGGAGCGTGCGGGTGCCGTTCGTCTTCGCGCGTAGAACCACCGTCGCAGTCTGCGCGCGTAGAATTCCTTTCCTACGCCGCTCGCACGACGGGCTGTTGAACGGTACATGGCAGGAGGGGTACTGAACAGCGGAACGCCCCTCCGATAGGCCGCGGTTGACCCGGCATTGACCCGAAGTTGAAGCGGAATGGACTGCTGCCGTTGCACAGCGGGCACATGAAGGAGTGCAGAGGCCTTCACATTAAGGGGCGGAGATGGAGATCTCGAGCATCATCGGCGCCATCGTCATCGGGCTCATCATCGGTGTCCTCGGGCGGCTCGTCGTCCCGGGGCGCCAGCGCATCGGCGTCCTGTGGACCATTCTCGTCGGCATCGTGGCCGCCCTCGTCGGGTCCGGGATCGCCGCCGCGTTCGGGGTGGCCGACACCAAGGGCGTCGACTGGATCGAATGGCTCATCCAGATCGGCCTCGCGGCGCTGGGAGTCGCGGCTCTCGACCGGGCACGGGCGCATCGCTGACGGCGTCTTGCCCTCGCGCCGAATTCCGTTGCGAGGTACGAACCGTGGCGGCTAGGTTCTGCGGGCTTCACCATCCGCACGCCCCGCCGCCACGGAGTCTTCGTGTCCCTGCGCATCACCCCGCTGACCGATCCCGGGACCACCCCGTCGAGCCGGCGGCTGGCCTGGCTGGCCTCCGACAAAGAGGGCGTGCCCGTCGGTTCGGCCTTCCTGCGCCTGTTCACCGAGGAAGGTCAGGAGCACCTCGCCGAGCTGGAAGGCGCCGTACACCCCACCGAGCGTCGCAGAGGAACGGGCAGCCGACTGCTTGCGGCGGCCGTCGCCGCGGCGTGTGCCGACGGGCGGCGCTCCCTCCTCTCCCAGGCCGAGTCGGACTCCCCCGGCGACCGCTTTCTGGCGGCACGGGGCTTCCGACAGGTGCTGGCGCTGACGTACGCACGACTGCCCCTCGCCGAAGCAGACCTCGACCGCCTCACGCTCATCGCCGAACGGCCGCACCCCGGATACGCGTTGACGTCATGGGACGGCACGGTCCCCGCAGAGCTTGCCCACACCTTCGCGGCTTCCCGGCGGGCCATGGACGACATGCCGATGGGCGACACGGACTACGGAACGGTGGTGTGGGACGTGGACCGTGTCGTGGCGGCCGCCGAGGCGGTCGCACGCCGCGGCGATCTGCTGCACACGGTCTGCGCTCTCGACACGGCTGACGGCTCCGTCGTCGGGTTCTGTGAACTCGGCGTGCCCGGTGACGGCCGGGGGGACGCCCAGCACTACGGCACCGGCGTCCTGCCCGAGCACCGCGGTCACGGGCTCGGCCTGTGGATGAAGGCGGAGCTGATCCGCCGCGCCCGCGCGCGGTACCCCGAACTACGCGGACTGCGCACCGACACGGCGGACGACAACGCACCCATGAACGCCATCAACGGCACGCTCGGCTACCGGTCCACCCACCGCGCGGTGGAGTACCAGCTCGACGTGTGAACCCGCAGTTTACGGCGAGATGTACGGCGTCGTCGTGGTCAGGGGCTCGAATCCGAGGCGCGCCAGGATCGGGCGGCTCTGCCCGGTCGCGTCGACCTGGACGTAGCGGTAGCCCCGGGAGGCGGCCACCTTGGCGCGATGGGCGACCAGCGCCCGGTAGATGCCGCGGCCCCGCCAGTGCGGGACGGTGCCACCGCCCCACAGCCCCGCGAAACGGGTCCCGGGAACGAGTTCCATACGGGCCGCGCTCACCGGTTCGTCGCCCGCGAGGGCCACCACGGCGACGACACCGTCCGGGTCGTCGGTCAGCCGGCCCAGCAACTGGCGGCGCAGCCGGGTGCCGTCCGTGCCGAACGCCTTCGCGTGGACGTCCGCCACGAGGTCGACGCCCGCCGGGTCGGTGACCGGCAGGAAGCCGATGCCTTCGGGCGGTGCGACGTCGAGGGTCAGATCGGCGACCTCGGCGACCATCAGCGTCTCTTCGGGCTCGGGCGTGAATCCGGCCGCCCGCAGCCGCTTCCCGAGGTCGACCGGCAGGTCGTGTCCGTAGAGTTTCCACTCGAACTCGCGACCGAGTCCGGAGAAGTGGCGGACCTGCTCGGCGATGGCCGCGTCCGCGGTGGTCTCATCCAGGTCCGACCAGACGATCCCGTTCCAGCCGTGCGCGGCGGCGACCTGGCGCACCACCCACGCATCGCGCTCGATGCGGGCGTCGGGCCCGTCCGGCCGGGCGCCCTCGCGCATGTCCCGGTCGTAGAGGGCGAGTACGGCAGCGTGGTCCATGGGCTCACTCCAGCGTCCGGGGCGTGTGTAGGCACCGTAATACGCCTGTCCCGCAGGCCTTTCACCCGGGTCCCGCGCGGTCGCGGGGCCGTCCCGGCCGCGGCTCACGCCCCGGCGTCCGGCTGCAGCGCGGCGAGGTACGCGCACAACCTGTCGCGGTTGCGTGCCGGCCGCGCGTGCCCCGCCCCGTGCGGTCGCGGTGCGGCCCGGGGTCGCCGCAAGTCCTCTCGGTGACGCTCCTTCTGCTACTGGGCACCAGGTGATGTACACATACATCGCGCCGTTCGCCCGGCACCCGGGCTTCGTCCGCGCGGGACCGGTGCTGGACGGGAGGTCGAGGATGACGACCGTGGCCGGGATCTGGGCGGTGGGCGTGCTCGTCGACGCCCACCTGCGGCGCACCCTGCTCGGCGCGCTCGCGCTGACGGCGACCGCCCGGCTCGTGCTGGGCCTGTACGCGCACGGCGCCCCCTACTGCTGGTGTCGTCGCCGTGCGGGAGTGGCCTTCGGCGGCGCGCCCACACGGATCCAGACCGCACTGGTCGATGTGTCCGGCCCACCGACGCGGATGTGGCCACCTCGTTGCAGACCACCGTGTACAACGCGGGCATCACCCCGGGTTCGCTCACCGGCGGTCTCGTCCTCGCAAAGGTGGGGTCCGCGGCCCTGCCCGCGGCGGACCGCGACCGTCCACACCTCCCGTGAGCACCGCCCGATGTGTACGGCTAACCGAGTTCCAGGGTGGTCACCCCGTGCACGCGGTCCGCGGCGAAGGGCCTGACCGGGCCTGTGTACATGCGTGCCGTCTCGAAGGACGGGGTGAGCCCCGCGCCTTCGGCCAGGGCGACGGCCGCCGTGTTCGGCTCGGGGACGTCGATGGAGATCTGCCGGCCACCGGCTTCGGCGGTCAGCGCGGCGAACAGGGCGTCGGCGTCCTCGGCGGTGTCGGCGAACAAAGGGCCGACGCGCAGACCGTCACGGGCGGGACGGATCACCGCGTAACCGGTGAGGCGGCCGTCCTCGACACGGACGAAGACCCGGTGGCCGGGAGCGGTGAGCCAGTGCTCCAGGAAACCCGGACGGTCCGCCGGGTAGCAGGCGCTGTCGTACTCCGCGATGGCGTCGAGGTCGGCCTTCTCGGCCGGGCGCACTCCGGGCGCAACCTGGGTGAAGGGGGCGACTCCGGTGAACCGTACGGTGCGGTGGGCGAGTTCGAAGCCGGACCGGCGGTAGTTGTCCTGCTGGGCGACGACCCCGTCGAGGCCGACCGTGCGACCGCCGGCGTGGGCGAGGGCCGTCTTCCACGTGGTCAGTCCCAGACCGCGGCCGCGCAGGTCCGGGCGTACCAGGTAGAAGCCCAGGAAGGCGTAGGCGGCACCGTAGTTGACGACAGAGATCGCCGAGACGGGCTCTCCGGCGATCCGGCCGATGAAGAAACCCCCGGGGTCCTGCGCGAAGAAGGCCGGGCCGTCGGACAGCCCCGGATTCCAGCCCTCTTCCGCCGCCCAGCCGATGACCACCGGCCAGTCGTCGAGCGTGGCCCGGGTGACGACGAGGTCTTCGCGACCCGCAGAGGTCATCGTTGTGCTCCATTCCATCGGGGTGGCGGGCGGTTGCGTGATCCATCGCGCCGACAGCATCCTTGCCGATCTCCGGGCCGTACACCACGCGCTGTCCGGCCGTCCGGACCTGCCCGAACGCGCTGTGCACGAGCCGGTGTCGCACCACTCGAAGACGTCCTAGGGTGATCGGCCATGACCACCGATCGTGTGAGCCTGCGCCCCGTGGCCGAGGACGACCTGCCCGTCATGGAGCGGTTCCTTTCGGACCGTGAGACGGCCTCGCCCTTCCAGTGGTTCGGCTGGTGGGACCTCGGGCGCTGGCGACGCGCATGGGCGGAGAACGGCCTGCTCGCGGACGACCAAGGCAGCCTCATGGTGGTGCGGGACGAGCAGCGGCTGGGCTTCGTCGGTTTCCGGAAGGTGTGGCCGACCCGCACGGCCTTCTACTGGAACATGGGCATCGGTCTGGTACCGGAGGCACGCGGCAAAGGGGTCGGAACCGAGGCCCAGCGGCAGCTGGTCCGCTACCTCTTCGCGCACACCGTCGCCGAGCGCATCGAGGCGGACACGGAGGCCGAGAACATCGCGGAGCAACGGGCCCTGGAGAAGGCCGGGTTCACCAAGGAGGGCATTCTGCGCAGCGTCGCCTTCCGTGACGGACGGTGGCGCGACGGGGTTCGGTACAGCATCCTCCGGGGCGAGGCGGCCGACGCCGACGGACGCTGACTTCGGTCATGGCGAGGGCCCCGCCGGCCCTTCGGCCGACGGGGCCTGTCCGCTGCGTGGGCGGGGTCGGCTCAGCGGGCCGGTCCTGCCCGGAAGCGGCGGTACAGCAGGGTCCCGCCGAGCACCAGAGCCGCGCCCCCCGCAAGCGCGGGCATGGTGGCGTCCGCGCCGGTGTGGGCGAGGCTGACCACCGGCGGCGCCACCGCCTGAGGGCGCGGCGGCTGCGTGGGCGTGGACGCCCTCGGCGGTACGGCGGGGCGGTGGGTGCTCGACGCGTTCGTGGAGGTGTTGCCGGTGGCCGCGTTGCCGACGCCGACCACACCCACCGTGTTGCCGGTGACGTTCACCGGGAGGTGAACCGGCAACTGCACGTCGTTGCCGGCGAGCACACCCGAGGAATGCTTTCCGCCGCCGGATGCGGAGGCACCACCCCGGGAAACCGCCCCCTGCCGTGGACCGGCCCCCCGCGTGTCCTGGTTCACGCAGGTGTTGCCCGCGGCCGCATTGAGGAGTCCCACCACCGTCACGGTGTTGCCGCACACGTTGACCGGAACGTGCATCGGGAGCTGCACGGTGCTGCCGGAGATCAGTCCGGGCGAACCCGCCGCGGTGCCGTCCGCCGCGGAGTCCGCGTGCGCCGGCAGCGTCACGGCCAGCGCCCCTGAGGCGGCGGCCGCGGCGATCAAACCATTTCGGGTAACCCGTTTCATAGGTTCCCTGCCTTCCAGACATGTCACGAGCACTCGCCCGCACCCCGTAAAACGCAGACGAACCATCCGAGTTATGGCTTATCTGCCTTTCACTCCAACGAGTGGCGGGATGGTCGAACCAACGAGCACGCCGTCATGCGGTGGAGGACGATACAGCCGATCCGCCCGTTCCGCCTGCCGGGAGGCGTGCCCCGAAGGCCCCGCCTATCGTGATCGGAAGGGCCGTCCCCGGATCCGCAGCCGGGGCGTCCCCGGAGGCGCCATGCTGTCCACGCACACACGCCCCGCAGTCACCGCGGCGGCCACGACCGCGGTGCTGGCCCTGCTGGGGGCCGCGCTGCCGTCGGTGGCCGCGGCAGACGGCGACCCGGACCTGTCCCGTTTCTACCGCCAGAGGATCACGTGGTCCGCCTGCAAGGGCGAGGAGATGCCCGAGGACCTCGAGTGCGGAAAGGTGACGGTCCCCCTCGACTATGCGAGGCCCGAGGCCGGAACACTCGATCTGGCGATGGCCCGCTACCGGGCCACGGCCAGGTCCCGGGGTTCCGTGCTGCTGAACTTCGGCGGCCCGGGCGGCGCCGGCATCCCGGTACTGGCGGCCGGCGGCAAGGAGTTCATGCACCTGACGAACAGCTACGACGTGGTGACGTTCGATCCGCGCGGGGTCGGCCAGTCCTCACCGGTCAGCTGTGGAGAGGGCACTGACTCGGACTCGGAGACGATGGACGACCCCACCGGCGGGACCGATCCACAAGCCGCGCTCGAGCAGGTGCGGAAGACGGCGGAGCGGTGCGCCAGGCACTCCGGGCCGGTGCTGCCGTACATAGGAACCATCAACACCTCCCGCGACCTCGACGTGATGCGCCAGGCCCTCGGCGACAAGAAGCTGAACTATCTCGGCTTCTCCTACGGCACCCGCCTCGGCGCGGTGTACGCGGCGCAGTTCCCCGCGCAGGTGGGCCGGATGGCCCTCGACGGTGTGGACACACTCACCGAGCCCCTGGCGGAGCAGGCGCTGGCGGGCGCGCAGGGACAGCAGAGGGCACTGGAGGACTTCCTCGGCTGGTGCGTGAAGGACCTGGCGTGCCCGTTCGGCCAGGACGCGCGCTCGGCCCGGGAGCAGGTCGTCCAGCTCGTCGACTCGCTGGATCGGGAACCGGTGCCGACCGCGCTCGGCCCGCCCTTCTCGGGGCAGGACCTGGTCGCCGCGATCGGCCAGGCCCTCTTCAGCAAGCAGCTGTGGCCGCTGCTGGAGCAGGGCCTGTACCAGCTGGTGGAACAGGGGGATCCCACCGGGATCATGCACTTCTTCGGCGGCGGTATGGCCGTTCCCCCCGGCCCGCGCTCCGGTGGCGGGCTCGTCGACCCCGAGGACGTACCCACCGACAACCTGCCGGCCGCGCTGATGGCGATCAACTGCGCCGACGACCCGGACCGGCCGGGTGCCGACCGGATCACCCAGGACTTGGCCCGGTTGCGCGCCGAGTACGAGGAGACGTCGCCCGTCTTCGGGCGGTACCGGCTCACCCAGGTGCTGATGTGCTACGGGCGTCCCAAGGGCACCGACTTCGTCCGCGAGAAAGTGAAGAACGTGCACTCCGCGAAGATGCTGCTCGTCGGCACGCGCGGGGATCCGGCGACCCCTTACCGCTGGACCGTGGAGACCGCCAGGCGCCTCGGTTCCTCGGCGGTAGTCCTCGACAACAGGGGTGAGGGTCACACCGGGTACACGACCTCCCGGTGCGTCCACGAGAAGGTCGACTCCTTCCTCCTGGACGGCTCCCTGCCGGCCAACGGCAGCTCATGTGGACAGGACCTGCGGGACTGAGCCGGGATGCCCGGGCCCGCGCGGTGCCCGGCGTCAGGTGAGGGAGATCTCCGGCGTGTAGAGGTCCAGCCACAGCGCAAGATCCAGGGTGCGTTCGAGGCCGCGGCGGGAGGCCTGGGTGATCTGCGGGGTGTCGTGGTGGGCGGCCCGGCGCACCCGTTCCCAGTCGACCAGGTCGAAGACCGGATGGGAGGGGCTGGCCAGGAGATCCCGGGCGTATTCCTGGAGGGCGACCGCGTACCGGGGGTCCTGGGTGGACGGGTAGGGGCTCTTGACCCTGTCGTACACGGACTTCGGGAGCAGATCGGCGGTCGCCTCCCTCAGAAGGCTCTTCTCCCTGCCGTCGAACGACTTCAGCGACCAGGGGGTGTTGTACACGTACTCGACGAGCCGGTGGTCGCAGTACGGCACTCGAACCTCCAGGCCGACCGCCATGCTGGTGCGGTCCTTGCGGTCGAGCAGGATACGCACGAAGCGACTCAGATGTAGGTGGCAGATCCGCCGCATCCGGTACTCGAAGTCGCTCTCGCCGTCGAGGCGCCCGATGCCCGAGACGGCCTTGCGGTAGCTGTCGGCCACGTACGCCTCCAGGTTCAGGGCCTCGGTCAGGCCAGGGCGGAGGACGTCGGTGTCGTCGCCGAAGTGCCGGCCGAAGCTGACCAGCCAGGGGAAGGTGTCGGCGCGCCGGGCCTCCTCGTCGAAGAACTGGAGGTAGCCGCCGAAGACCTCGTCGGCGGACTCTCCGGACAGCGCGACCGTGGAGTGCTCGCGAATCGCCCGGAACAGCAGGAACAGCGAGGCGTCCATGTCGCCGAAGCCCATGGGTAGGTCGCGCGCCCGGATCACCCTCGCCCGTACGTCGAGATCGGCGAGGGCCTGCACGTCCAGGACGATGTCCTGGTGCTCGGTGCCACACGCGCGGGCCACGTCGTGCACGAACGGCGTGTCGGGGGTGGCCCGCAGCTCGTCGGCGACGAAGTGGTCGGTCTGCCCCACGAAGTCCACCGCGAAGCTGCGCACCTTCTCGCCGTGCTCGGCCAGCTGGCTGGCGGCCAGGGCGGTCATGGCGGAGGAGTCGAGACCGCCCGACAGCAGCGTGCAGCGGGGCACGTCGGCGACCAGCTGGCGGCGCACGATGTCCTCGAGCAGCGAGCGGACGGTGGCGATGGTGGTGTCGCGGTCGTCGGTGTGGGGCCGGGTCTCCAGCTCCCAGTACACGCGCCGGCGCAGGCCCTGCCGGTCGACCGTGACAACGGTGCCGGGCTCCACCTCGTACATGCCGTCCCATACGGCGTGGCCGGGCGTCTTGACCATCGCGAACAGTTCCCGCAGCCCGTCGAGGTCGACCCGGGCGGGGGCCAGTGGGTTGGCCAGGATCGCCTTGGGCTCGGAGCCGAAGAGGACACCGTCGGGGGTCGGATAGTAGTAGAGGGGCTTGATGCCCATACGGTCGCGGACCATCACCAGCGTGTCGTGGCGGCCGTCCCAGACGGCGAAGGCGTACATGCCGTTGAGCCGCTCGGCGAGCGCCTCGCCCCATTCGAGGTAGGCGTGCAGGACCACCTCGGTGTCGGACTCGGTCGTGAAGCGGTGCCCCCGGTCGGCCAGCTCGCCGCGCAGCTCGGTGAAGTTGTAGGCCTCCCCCGAGTAGACGAGGGCGACGTCGCCCTCCGGGGTCGTCACGGTCATCGGCTGGCGTCCGCCGGGCAGGTCGATGATCGCGAGCCGGCGGTGGCCGAGGGCGGCGGGGCCCTCGGTCCAGGTGCCACGGGCGTCGGGGCCCCGGCAGGACATGGTCTCCGTCATCGCGTCCAACGTCGCCGTCTCGGTCCGCAGATCACGGTCGTACGAGATCCATCCGGTGATGCCGCACATGCGTTACCTCCCGCGCATGGTCGCCGGGTACGGTCCGGTCACCTGGGGCTTCCGGAAGCCTCGACCGCTCCTGCCAAACCAGGTGTATCGAGCAGCCATACGTCGAGCGTGTGTCACGTGCGAGAAGCGGTCAACGCGTACTTAGCCCGACCGGCCCTGTCAGAACTCCAAGCAACCAACCGTCCCGAATGCCCGATAAGCGAATCGGTCCTAAGGTGCTGGTATGGAGCACGCTCTCAGTCCCTCGACTCTCGCGGAACTGCGCCGGCCACGGCCCTACCCCGCGGTGTCGGTGCTGACGCCGACGCACCGCCGCGAGCCCGACAACATGCAGGACCGGGTCCGGCTGCGCAATATGCTGGCCGACGCCAAGAAGCAGCTGGAGGCGGATCCGGCGGTCAGCCGTGAGCGCCGGATCGACGTCGCGGCCCAGCTCGACCAGGCGCTCGCCGAGGTCGACCTGACGTACGCCGAAGACGGTCTGGTCATCTTCGCGGCGCCCGGCGAGCACCAGGTGTGGTCGCTGGCCCGCGCGGTGCCCGAGCGAGTGGTGCTCTCGGACACCTTCCTGACCCGCAACCTGGTGGCGGCACAGGCCGCCGAGCGGCCGTTCTGGGTACTGACCCTCTCCGCCGACCGGGTGACCCTGTGGAACGGTGGCGCCGGACACGTCACCGAGGAGCGCAGCGGCGCCTTCCCGCTGACCCGCAGCCGCGAGAATTTCGACGCCGAGCGCCAGGAACGGATCGGCGACATGCCCAGCGCGTTCCGCGACGAGGGGACCCGCCAGTTCCTGCGCGAGGTCGACACCGCGATGAGCAGGGTCCTGCGCCGCTACCCACGCCCGCTCTACGTCACCGGCGAGCAGGCGGCCCTGTCCCTGCTCGACGAGGCCGGCAGCGTCACCAGGGAGGCCATACAGATCCCGCACGGCGGGCTCGCCCATGCCACTCCCGAGGCGGTGTGGCAGGCGGTCGAGCCGGTCATCGCCGCCCAGGGCCGGAAGAACGTCGACACGGTCAGCCGCGAGCTGGAGTCTGCGCGTGGGCACAAGGCGTTCGCCGCCGGCGTCGACGAGGTCTGGCAGAACGCCTCCGACGGCCGCATCCGCCTCCTCGCGGTCGAGGAGAACTACCGCGTGACGGTCCGCGACGACGCGGGCGACCACCTCGTGCCCGCCGAGAGCGGCGACCTCGACGCGCGCGAGGACATCGTGGACGAGATCGTCGAGCGCTGCCTGGACACCGGCGCCGACGTCCGCTTCGTTCCGGACGGCGTCCTCGGCGACGCTCCGGGCATCGCCGGAGTACTCCGCTACTGAAGGCACCCACTCGGCGGTCTACCCTGCGCAGAGACGATCGGCGCAGAGGGAGGACGGCCTGTGGGTGACCTGCTGGGCGTGGCGGTACTCGGTGCGGGGCACATGGGTGCGGACCACATACGCCGACTGGACCGGGTGGTGAGCGGGGCAAGAGTGGTGTCCGTGGCGGACCCCGAGACGGACCGCGCCAAGGAAGCCGCGGCCGGTATCGACGGCGTCTTCGTGCACGGCGAGCCCGCGGCCGCGCTCGATGCCCCCGGCGTCCAGGCCGTGCTCGCCGCCTCGCCCGGGCCGGCGCACGAGGAGGCGCTGCTCGCGGCCTTCGCCCGCGGGTTGCCGGTGCTGTGCGAGAAGCCGATGGTGCCGGACTCGGCCGGCGCGCTGCGGGTGGTGGAAGCGGAGGCCCGGCTCGGGCGGCGTCTCGCGCAGGTGGGGTTCATGCGCCGCTACGACGCCGAGTATGTGCGCTTGAAGTCCCTGCTGGACAGCGGCCGGCTGGGACGGGCTCTGATGCTGCACTGTACGCACCGCAATGTGTCGTCACCGTCGCACTTCACCACGGCCATGCTGATCAACAGCTCCGTCTCGCACGAGATCGACGCGGCCCGATGGCTGCTGGACCAGGAGCTCACCGCGGTGTCCGTGCTGCGTCCGCAAGCGTCGTCGAACGCGCCGGAGGGGCTGCTCGACCCCCAGTTCGTCCTCTTCGAGACCTCCGGTGGGGCCCTCGTCGACGTGGAGATCTTCGTCAACTCGGGCTTCGGCTACCAGGTGCGCTGCGAGGCGGTCTGCGAGGAAGGCAGCGCCCGCATCGGAGACGGGCACACGATGGTCGTCACGACCGGGGGCGGTGCGTGCGAGGAGGTCGCGCAGGACTATCTCGTACGGTTCGCGGACGCCTACGACCGCGAGGTGCAGGCGTGGGTCGACACCACCCGGCAGGGGCGGGTCACCGGGCCCTCGGTGTGGGACGGGTACGCTGCCGCAGCGGTCGCCGAGGCCGGGGTCCGGGCGCAGGAGAGCGGCGCCCGGGAGACCGTCGGCCTCGCCCAGCGCCCGGAACTGTACGGTGGCGGCAGCCTTCGTACACATGCTCGTCGAACACACGCTTGAACGACCGGCCGTCCGCCCCTACAGTCCCTCACGTCGCGTACATCGCCTACGACTTGACCCATCGGGCGGGTACGCCGTTCGCCTCCTAGGATTCGCTCCACCGAGCCTGTGGCATATGTCAGAAGCACCACCGTATCGTGTGTTGCCAAATCCCTTACAGGGCGTCGCAGGCTGTGCAACAGTCGTAACGGTCCTTCCGTCAGCCTTGGTCGAACCGTCCCCATCGGAGCGCGTGATGCCACCCCATCTCTCCGCGGACCGCCCCGCCGCCCAGCCACCCCGGCCGGGCACCGTCGATGCGCTCATTTCTCAGACACGGCGGCTGCGCGGCGAGGTGGACGCCGTACGGCGGGAGGCGCCCGAGGACGGTTCGGACCCGGAGGGCCGGTGGCAGCGCGCGCTGTGCGATCTGGCGCTGCACCAACTCAGCGACATCGACGAGCACTTGGCACAGCTGCGGGACGGTCCGCCACCCGTGCCCGCCGAACCCGGCACCGGCGAAGGCCCAGCCGTGCCGCCCGCGTCCCTCGGCGGCTCACTGCTCAGCCGGGTGGGCAGCGCGGAGTGGAACCTGCTGACCGACGAGGCGAGTTGGTCCGGTGAGCTGTACCAGATCCTCGGCCGGGACCCCTCCGCCCCCGCGCTCACCCTCGACGAGTTGCCTTCACTGGTGCACGACGAGGACCGGCCGCTGCTGACGGCGATGGTGACGGACTGTCTGATCGACGGCAGGCCGATCGACGGGGAGTTCCGGATCCTGCGCCCCGACGGCGAGGTGCGCACCGTGCACATGATGGGCGAGCCGGTGCTCGACGCCGATGGCAGCACCGCCCAGATGTGGGCCGTACTGCGGGACGTCAGCGCATTGCGCCGCTGCCGGCGGAGCGTGCGTGAGAGCCGTGACTCGCTGCGGCGCCACCGGGACCGAGCACAGACCGAGCACCGGTTCGCGGTCGAGCTGCAGGAGGCCGTGCTGCCGCCGTGGCGTGGCTCCCTGCGGCTCCCGCGACAGGGCCCCGGGACCCTGGACCTGGCCGCCCGCTATCTGCCGTCGTCCACGAGCGCCCTGATCGGCGGCGACTGGTACGACGCACTGGAACTGCCCGGCGGCGACACACTGCTGAGCGTCGGCGATCTCACCGGACACGGGGTGACCGTGGCCACCGGCATGGCCACACTGATCGGTGCCCTGCGCGGTATGACCGTGGCGGGCACCGAGCCCGGTCGACTGCTGGGCTGGCTGAACCAGTTGCTCGACGCCTCGGTCCAGCCGGCCCTGGGCAGCGCCGTGTGCTGCCGCTACCGGCCCGAGACGCGCACCCTGAGCTGGGCGCAGGCAGGACACCCCGCCCCGCTGCTGTTCCGCGACGGGGCAGGGCGCATGCTGGCGGCACCGAACGGCGTGCTGCTCGGGGCGACCTCGGGAGCCGCCTACGGACAGGCCGAACAGACCCTCATGGAAGGCGACCTGCTGCTCCTGCACACCGACGGGCTGGTCCCGCGGCACAGTGGCACGGCTGCCGTCCGGAGGCTGCTCGACCTGGCTCCGCGTTTCGACGGAGCCCGCACGGCTCAGGACTGTGTACGGACTGTTGTGGAAGAGTTCGGCCAGAGCGAGCGCGAGGACGACGCCTGCGTGCTCGTCGCCAGGGTCATGTCCTGACGAACCGGGTTCACAACCCCTCACGCACGGGTTTCAAAACCCCTCACGCACGGGTTCAAAACATCTCACGCACGGGTTCAAAACATCTCACGCACGGGTTGAAACCCTGACGGATGCGTTCCGAACCCCTTACGCCTGCGCGGCGCCACCGCCTTTGGGCTTCGACAGGCCCTTGGGAAGCGCCAGTTTGATCTCCTCACGCAGATCCTGGATCTTCGGATAGCTGGAGTACTGCCCGGTGAGCCGGTACATCTCGCGCAGCCGGTCCCAGGTGCGCTGGGAGGAATTCGCCCCCATCGACGTCAGGGCCAGGCGTGCGTACCGGTCTGCCTGTTCGGGGTCGTCGGCGATGAAGCACGCGGACGCCAGGGAGATGTGGTCGAAGATCTTCGACCGGTCCCGGCCTGCCCCGCGCAGTTCCAGCGCCTCCTTGGCGTGGCGCTGCGCGATGAGGGCAGCGCCCGGCTCGTGTTCGGCGAGGGTGCGGTAGGCCAGGGCCTGCATCCCGTGCAGGTCCGCCTCGTCGAACATCTGCATCCAGCTCGGCGGGGGCACATCCCCCTTGTCGGAGACGAACAGGTCCTCCGCCTCACCGAGGGTGCGCCGCATGGCCTGTCCCTTGCCCATCGAGGCCTGCGCCCAGGCCTCGATGGTGCAGAGCATGGCCTGGGTGCGCGGCAACACCTCGTCGCCCGAACCGGACTTGGCGAGCTGCATCAGGTCGAGTGCGTCGTCGGGCCGGCCGAGGTGCACCATCTGGCGGGCCGCGCGGGAGAGCGCCTCCCCGGCACGCGGCCGGTCGCCGCCCTCACGGGCCGCGTGGGCGGCGATGACGAAGTACTTCTGGGCCGTGGGCTCCAGACCGATGTCGTGCGACATCCACCCGGCCAGGACGGAGAGGTTGGCGGCGACGCCCCACAGGCGCCGCTGCAGATGGTCGGGGTGACGGTAGGAGAGCATGCCTCCCACTTCGTTGAGCTGTCCCACGACAGCCTTGCGTTGCAGCCCGCCGCCGCGGGCCGCGTCCCAGGCCCGGAACACCTCGACCGAGCGCTCCAGCTCCTCGATCTCCTGCGACCCGATGGGGGCGGCCTCATAGCGGTCGAACCCAGCGGGGTCGGCGTGCAGGGGATCGTCGAAGCGGGGAGCGTCGGCCGCGAGGGCCGGATCGGTGTGCAGCCAGTCGTGCATGGCGCTGCTGAGTGCGGATCCTGCGGCGAGCGCGGCACCCGCGCCCACCAAGCCGCGTCGGTTGAGCATGAGGTCCATTCCCGTGAATTCGGTGAGGACCGCAGCCGTCCGCTCGGGCGCCCACGGCACTCCGTCGGGGTGCTTGGCATCCCCGTCGTCACGCCGTCTCCCCGCGCGCCCGTGTCGGTCCAGACCGAGATCCTCGATGGTCACGACACGGCCGAGTCGTTCGGTGAACAGCGCCGCCAGCACCCGCGGCACCGGATCGCGCGGGATCTCTCCCATGTCGATCCAACGCCGCACCCGTGAGGTGTCGGTCGCCAGCTGGGGGTGACCCATGGCCGCCGCCTGCCGGTTGACCATCCTCGCGAGTTCGCCCTTGGACCAGCCGGCCAGGCCGAACAGGTCCGCGAGGCGGGTGTTGGGTTGTCCGCTCACGTCAAGCCCCCAGGTTCTCGGCTGAGTTGACAGTAACCCCCTGTCAGTTGCTTCGGGACTATTCGCCAGGGTTCGCCAGGGTGCGCCAGATGGTGTGCCACGGGCCATCGGGTGTCAGGTAGGAACGCGCCACCCCGACCCGGCCGCCGCAGGGACATTCCCCAGGGTGTACCAACGGCGGCCGGGGCGGGCGGCGCGGAACTCGAAGGCACACGAAGGGATCTGTATCAACCATGTACACAGCATCGTCCTCCGTGTCCGCCCCGCCCCGGTCGCTGCGCTCCCGCCCGGGCGCCGGCGGCCCCTACCTCGACCCCGCGCGACCCGCGGCCCCCGTGCTCGCCGCTGGCAGGGCGCGGTCCGTTCCGGGCGTCGGCACCCAACCGCTCAGCGGGAGAATCGACTTGTCCGGCCCCCAGGGCACGCAGCTGCGCACGGCGATCGCTTCGGTGCATCGCATCTGCCCGGAGTTCACTCCGGTGCAGGTGCTGCGCCGAAGCGGGCGCTCCGTGCTCCTTGTCGGCACGACGGGGCGCAGTACGGCCGTCGCCAAGTGCTTACTGGACCACTCCACCATCTGGTCGGAGCGCATCCGGCACGAAATAGCGGCATACCGGTCGTTCGTCCGGCACCGGCCGCCGGTACGGGTGCCCCGGCTCATCGCGGCGGATCCGGACAACTGCACTCTGGTGATCGAGCGGATGCCGGGCCGGGTGGCCGCATTGCAGCGGCATCCGGTGGAGGCGCCACCACGGGCGGACATCCGGACGGCGCTCGGAGCGGTCTGCCGGCTCAACGCGTGGCGTCCCCCGGCCGGGACGTTCGACGCCCCGTTGGACTACGCGGAGCGGATCTCGCGCTTCCATGAGCTGGGGCTGCTCACGGACCGGGACATGGGCGATCTGCAGAAGCTGCTGCACGGTATCGCCCACGCGGCGGGTCGGCAGGGCATGGGCCAGTTCTGTCACGGCGACGCCCTGCTGTCGAACATCCTGCTTTCACCGGCGGGGCCCGTACTGGTGGACTGGGAGCACGCGGGCTGGTACCTGCCCGGGTACGACCTGGCGACGCTGTGGGCCGTACTCGGGGACGCCCCGGTGGCCCGGCGTCAGATCAGCCAGATCGCGCAGTCGGCAGGCCCGGCCTCGCGCGACGCCTTCCTGGTGAACCTGATGCTCGTCCTCACCCGTGAGATCCGTACCTACGAGACAGCCGTGCAGCGTTCGATGCACGACACGTCCCCGGCGGCACCGGGAGTGGCCCACCCGGGTGCTGCGCCGTCCGGCGAGGAACAGCGGCTGCTGCTGAGGCGGCTGCACGACGACTGCCAACTGGCCCGACGGGCCGTACGAGCGGCGGTCGGCACTCGCTGACGGGGATGGCGGTCCGCGGTGTGCTCGCGACAGCGGCGCACCGCGGGCCTTCGTCGTGTCGTGTGCGCCAACTCGGACACCTTCCAGGACACCCTCATTCGGGTCATTGGTCCACTCCACTGACGCGCCGCAGGCCGCGTCGTCGCCGCGGCGAAAGTCCACGCCACCGCCGCTGACATGGGAAATCGCCTGCGGCTGGGCATGATTGACGGATCGTCGCAGAGCCGGTACCACTGACGCACGTTCGGCCCCCGCACGCCCCACAGCGCCCGACCGTCCCAGGAGGCTGCCTTGCGCGGATCCGCCACCCACCCCCACGCCCCCGCCGGCCGCAGACGCACCCGCAGGATCGCGGTCGCCGTCGCCTCGGCGACGCTGCTTCTGCCGTTGCTGGGTGCCGTACCCGAGCACAACGCCCCGGCAGGACTGGAGAGTGCCTTCGCCGACGCGGCCGCCGAGTACCGCGTGCCGCAGAGCGTGCTGCTCGGGGTGTCGTACCTCCAGTCCCGCTGGGACGCGCACGGCGGTGCGCCGAGTGTCTCGGGCGGCTACGGCCCGATGCACCTCACGGACGCCCGCACCGCGATCGCCGGGGCGACGCACCACGGCGAGGGCACGGAGGACGCGCGCGGCGACCAGGCCCGCGCCGCGCTGCTGCCCACCACGACGGTGCCGGCGAACTCCGAGCCGCCGGCCCGGCTGAGGACACTGGCCAAGGCCGCCGCACTGACCGGCATTCCGGCCGAGCGGCTGCGCACGGATCCGGCGGCGAACATCGCGGGTGGTGCCGCCCTGCTCGCCGACGCGCAGCGGCACCTCGGCGAGCCGCTCGGCGGCGACCCGGCCGACTGGTACGCGGCGGTGGCGGAGTTCTCGGGCGCGGACGACAGTGCGACGGCCGCCGCGTACGCCGATGACGTTTTCCAGGTGATGCGTGAGGGCGAGCGGCGCACCACTGACCTGGGGCAGAGCGTGACGCTGGCCGCGCAGCCCGGCCTGACGCCCGACACCGCGCAACTGGGGCGCGCCGGGCTGCGCGCCGCCGACGCGGACGGGACCGAATGCCCGAAGAGCGTGTCGTGCGAATGGGTCCCGGCCCCGTACGAGGAGTTCGGCGACAACGACTACGGAAACCACGACCTGGGCGACCGGCCGGTCTCGCAGAGCATCAAGTACATCGTCATCCACGACACGGAAGGCCAGTGGGACGGTGTCCTGAAGCTTGTCCGGGACCCGACCTATGTGTCGTGGAACTACACCGTGCGCTCCACGGACGGGTTGATCGCCCAGCATGTCAAGGCGAAGGACGTGGCCTGGCACGCGGGCAATTGGTACGTCAATGCCAAGTCGATCGGCATCGAGCACGAGGGCTTCCTCGCCTCGCCGGACGCCTGGTACACCGAGGCGATGTACCGCTCGTCGGCGCGGCTGGTGAGGTACCTCGCCAAGAAGTACGGCGTCCCGCTGGACCGGCAGCACATCCTCGGACACGACAATGTGCCGGGCCCGACGACCTCGACGATCCCGGGCATGCACACGGACCCGGGCCCGTACTGGGACTGGCGGCACTACTTCGAGCTGCTCGGCAGGCCGTTCCACGCCACGGCCGGCGCCGGGGGCGGGCTGGTGACGATCCTGCCGGACTACGCCGCGAACCAGCCGGAGTACACGGGCTGCACCGCCTCGGGCGTGTCGTGCGCGGAGCACGGCTCGAGCGAGGTGCGTCTGTACAGCGCGCCCGACGAGAGCGCGTCGCTGATCAAGGACGTCGGGCTGCGCCCCAAGGGCGACGACTCGACGATCGACGTCAACGACGTGGGCTCACGGGTCTCCACCGGCCAGCGGTACGCCGTCGCGGACCGTGAGGGGGACTGGACCGCGATCTGGTACCTGGGCCAGAAGGCCTGGTTCCGGAACCCGAAGGGGCAGCGGACGGCGGTGAACGCGTCCGGGCTCGTGGTGACGCCCAAGGACGGAGTCACGGACATCCCGGTGTACGGCCGGGCGTACCCGGAGAAGGAGGCGTACCCGGAGGGGGTGCCGGCGCAGTCGGTCTCGCCGCTGCCGTACCGGCTGCCGGCGGGCCAGAGGTACGTGATCGGCGAGGAGGTGCCGGGCGAGTACTACTACGCGGTCACCTTCACGACGGACTCGCACCGGGTCGTGATCGGCAAGGACCTGTACTACGAGATCCAGTTCGGCCACCGGGTGGCCTTCGTCCGGGCGGCGGATGTGCAGGTTGTCCAGTCGGCCTCGTAGAGCGTCGCGAAGGGCCGGGATCCGCCCGCGGAGCCCGGCCCTTCGTGTGCGCGTCCTCAGCCCTGCTGGAACAGATCCGCGGGCAGCGGCTTGAGCAGTGCGTACAGGTCGTCAGTGATGGGGCGGTCCCAGGCGGCGATGGTCACCAGGACGTTGTCGCTGCGGTCGAACTGGACGCAGGAGATCCGGCTCTCGGACAGCTTGAGGCGGCGCACGATGAGGAGGTTGTCACCCTGCATCACCGGGATGTCCTCGGTCCCGACGACGGTGACCTCCTCGTCGTTCTCCAGCGCGAGGAGGAGCTGGGCCACCTCGAAGGGGATCTCGCCCTCGACGACGTCGCGGGCCGGCGAGCCCTCAGGCAGATTGCCGATGATCATCGCGGGGCCACGGCCGCCGAACAGGTCGTAGCGCAGGAAGACGCCCTGGCAGCTGCCGTCGGGGGCGGGCAGCAGACCGGCACCGAGATTGCCCGGCCAGTCCCCCGGATCCATGGCCAGTACGTCGAAGTCGGGTCCGGCGGGAGTGGCACTGCGGCGGCGGAGGAAGGACATGTCGCAATGGTACGTGGCCGGGCGGCAAGCGGGGCTGTGGGCTCGGTCTCGCGGAGTGCCGGTCGCCGTCCGCCGAGCGGGGCCCGCCGTGCAGTCGTCCAGCGCCTGCTGATCCGTCGGCCGTGATCGCAGGAGCCTTCGGAATGCAAGGGAACATGCCACGGCACTCCCTCCCCGGCTCCGGCCGGGAACGGCGGTGGGTGTCGGGGTCCGGCAGGCCGATGTCCCGCGCCCTCGGCGCCCACCTCCATCGGCGCAACCCGGCGCAAGTGGTGTCCCGGGCTCGCCGCGGAGGCTTCGGTGACGCGGTCGGCGTCCGGCTCACCCGGCCCGGCGGGCGTGTCCGCCGCGTGCTGCGACATCGCCTGCGGCCGGTCGATGTACGCGCTCAGCGCCGCGATCCGTCCGGCAGCGTGCCGGGGCCCGGAGGTCAACCGTCCGTACGAGAGGGCTCTGCCGCCGGCGGGATCACCGCGACGGGGCTCGCCGCGTGGAGGAGTACGGCCTGGGTGACCGAACCGATCATGCGGGCGGGCGCGAGGAGCCGCCGACGGTGGCGGCCCACGACGACCAGTTCGGCGTCCTTGGAGGCCGCGACCAGGTGGCCCGCCGGTTCGCCGGGCGGGGTCGACAGGTCGACCCGCACGCCCGGGTGCCGCTCGCGATGGACGGCGAGGAGACCGGCGGCCAGGGTCCGGGTCTCCTCCTCCACGACGTCCTCGTCGGCGGCCGGGGGTACCAGTTCGCCGGGCGCCGGCCACATCGGGACCGGGGCCCAGGGATAGGCGGAGATCACATGCAGCAGGGCGTCGCGGCGGTCCGCCTCGGCGAAGGCGAAGGCGAGGGTCGCCTCTGCGGGGCTGTCGACATGCAGACCGACGACCACCCGCGGCCCCGTCGCGACGGGCGGGCCCTCGTGCACCTCGCGTCCCGGGCGCGGCACCACGACCACCGGGCAGGGGGCGTCGCGTGCGGCCGCCAGGCTGTTGGAGCCGAGGAGCAGACTGGCGAAGCCGCCGCGGCCTCGTGAGCCGAGCACCATCACCTGGGCGGTGTCGCCCAGTTCGGCCAGAACGGCGGCCGGGGCGCCGCTCAGGGCCACGTACTCCACGTCCGGAAGGGCGGCCCGGTCCGCCAGCCGCGCCCGGACCTGGGCGAGTACCGGGTCCTCGGCCGGCTCCGGGGGTCCGGCGACCAGTACGTCGGGCTGCGCCCAGTGCGCGTACTGCCGCACATGGGCCACGCGCAGCGGTGCCGCGCGCAGTCGTGCGGCGGTCAGCGCCCACTCCAGGGCGCGCAGGCTGTCGTCCGACCCGTCGACGGCCGCGATGACCGGCAGGGTGGTCATGGAATCCTCGCCTCCGGCACACAGCTGTGATCGTTCCGGGGCCAGCCTGTCGCAGACGGCGGCCCCGGCACGGGTTCAACGGCCGCGTGTCCGGAAATTCCGGAACCGGCGAGACCTCACCTCGGCGGGCGAGGCCTCAGGTGAGGTCGAACTCCCCCTCCCGTGCCCCCGACACGAAAGCGCCCCACTCCGCGGGGGTGAAGATCAGGGAAGGGCTCTCGGGGCGGCCGCTGTTGCGCATCGCGATGAAACCTTCGACAAAGGCGATCTGGACATCTCCGAGCCCACGGCTGCTGGAGTGCCAGTCGGCGTTTCTGAGGTCCAGCTCCGGCTTGTCCCAGCCCGCGAGCGGCTGCTGCTGGATGGTGCTCTCGGCCACGTCCGTGCTCCTCCCGATTCGTCGTCCGCGGCCAGCCTAGCGAGCGCGTTCCACCGCCAACAGGTCATGTGAGCGGGATGCCCTCAGAAGGTCGGCGGGCGGTCGCCGACCAGCCACATGGAGAAGAACTGCGACCCGCCGCCATAAGCGTGTCCGAGCACCCGCCGGGCCCCGTCCACCTGGTGTTCTCCGGCCTGTCCGCGCACCTGGAGCGCCGCTTCGGCGAAGCGGATCATGCCGGAGGCGCCGATGGGATTAGTGGAGAGCACGCCGCCCGACATGTTGACGGGAAGGTCCCCCTCGAGTTCGGTCACGCCGGACTCGGTGAGCTTCCAGCCCTCGCCCTCCTCGGCGAAACCGAGGTTCTCCAGCCACATGGGCTCATACCAGGAGAAGGGCACGTACATCTCCACCGCGTCGATGTCCCGGCGCGGCTCGGCGACCCCGGCCTGCCGGTAGACATCGGCGGCGCAGTCCTTGCCGGCCTGCGGCGACACGAAGTCCTTGCCCGCGAAGAGGGTCGGTTCACTGCGCATCGCGCCGCCGAGCATCCACGCGGGCGGCCGGGGCGAACGGGCCGCCCCCGCACGGTCGGTGAGCACCATGGCGCAGGCGCCGTCGGAGGACGGGCAGGTCTCCGAGTAGCGGATCGGGTCCCACAACATGGGCGAGGACTGCACCTTCTCCAGCGTGATGTCGTGCTCGTGCAGGTGCGCGTAGGGGTTCTTCAGCGCATTGCGCCGGTCCTTGTACGCGACCAGGGAACCGACCGTGTCCGGGGCACCGCTGCGTCGCATGTACGCGCGTACGTGCGGCGCGAAGAAGCCGCCCGCACCGGCCAGCAGCGGCTGCTGGAAGGGAATGGGCAGCGACAGGCCCCACATGGCGTTGGACTCGGACTGCTTCTCGTAGGCCAGGGTGAGCACCGTGCCGTGGACGCGGGCCGCGACCAGGTTGGCCGCGACGAGCGCGGCGGAGCCGCCGACCGAGCCGGCCGTGTGCACCCTGAGCATGGGTTTGCCGACCGCGCCGAGCGCGTCGGCGAGGTACAGCTCCGGCATCATGACGCCCTCGAAGAAGTCGGGGGCCTTGCCGATGACCACGGCGTCGATGTCGGCCCACGTCAACTCGGCGTCGTCGAGGGCACGTCGGGCGGCCTCTCGTACGAGCCCCGCGACGGACACGTCCCGGCGAGCCGCGACGTGCTTGGTCTGGCCGATGCCGGTGACGGCCACGGGCTCCTTGCTCATCGCGGGTCTCCTTCGAGTACGGCGACCAGGTTCTGTTGCAGGCACGGGCCGGATGTGGCGTGCGCGAGCGCGCGGTCGGACGCGCCGCGGTGAATGCGGGCGGCGGCCTCGCCGACGCGGATCAGCCCGGCGGCCATGATCGGGTTGGCGGCGAGGGCCCCTCCGGAGGGGTTGACCGTGACGCTGTCGTCGAGCCGCAGTGCCTTGCGCAGGATCACCTCCTGCGCGGTGAACGGTGCGTGCAACTCCGCGGTGTCCGCGGGGCGTTCGAAGGCGCCGGCCTTCTCGGCGGCGAGCCGCGTGGACGGTGAGTCGGTCAGGTCGCGCACCCCGAGCCCGTGCGCCTCGATGCGGTGGTCGACGCCCCGGATCCAGGCGGGACGTGCGCACAGCTCCCTGGCCCGCTCCCCCGCCGCCAGGATCACGGCCGCGGCCCCGTCGCCGATCGGGGGGCAGTCTCCGGTGCGCAGCGGCCGCACAAGATACTCGCCCTGCGGCACCGAAGCGCCCAGTTGCGCATGGGGGTTGGCGCTCGCGGCCTCCCGGCTGCGCGCGGCGATCCGGGCCAGTGCGGACTCGTCCGTCTCGCCCGCGTCGATGAGCACCTGCGTCTGCAGTGCGGCCAGCGCCACCGAGTCGGGCCACAGAGGGGCCAGGTAGTAGGGGTCGAGCTGCCGCGTCAGGACGTCCCGCACGGATCCGGGCGACGACTTGCCGTACGCGTACACCAGCGCGGTGTCGGCGTCGCCCGTGAGCAGCTTCGTCCACGCCTCGTACAACGCCCACGCACCGTCCATCTCGACGTGCGACTCGGAGATCGGCGGCCAGGCGCCCACACCGTCCAGGGCCAGGGTGAAGGAGAAGGCGCGCCCTGCGAGGTAGTCACTGGAGCCGGAACACGTGAAGCCGATGTCGGCGGTCTTGAGACCGGTCTGTTCGAGTACGTCGTGAAGCACCGGCATGAGCATCTCCACCTCGGAGAGTTCCTCGCTGGTGCGCCGGTGGTCGGTCTGCGCGAAGGCGACGACGGCGATCTGACGCGTCATAGCAGCTCCTTGTACGCCTCGTAGTCCGCGTCGGGTTCGCCGGCCGGCCGGTAGTGGTCGGGGTAGCGGGCCCCCTCGGTCCACACCGGCTCGACCCTCAGGCCCATCCGCACCTGGTCGTAGGGGATGCCGCCGATGCGGCCGTGCAGTGCGAGGTCGGCTCCGTCGAGGGCGATGTGCGCGTAGACGTACGGCACGTCGATGTCGAGATTCGCCGTATGCGCAGCCTTGATGTTGACGATGCAGAAGGTGGTGACGGTGCCGCGGGGCCCCGCTTCGACCTGTTCGGTCGTGGCGACACCGCAGGTGGGGCAGGCACCCCGCGGCGGGACGTACACCTTGCGGCACGACGGGCAGCGCTCGCCGACGGTCCGCTGTTCGGACAGGGCGTTGATGTAGGCGCTCTGGGCGCGACCAGGCGAGTAGGTGTAGTCGAGGCGTGCGGGGGCGACGATGCCGGTGACGGCCTCCTCGAACGCGCCGCTGTGACCGGTGGGTTCGCCCGGTTCGCCGTCATACGGCTCGAAGCAGGCGATGTCGGTGATGGCGCCGGAGCGCTCGGCGGCCCAGCGGATGCGGACGCGCATACCGGTGCGGACGGTGTCGGGGCCAGGGGCGTCGAGGGCGTGCAGGAGGGCTGTGTCGGCGCCGTCGAGCCGGACCAGGACCCAGGCGAAGGGAGTGTCGAGGGGCTGGTCGCGGCGCGGCTCGTGGTTCCAGGCCCAGGTGGTGACCGTTCCGGTGGGGGCGACCTCGACGAGGTCGCGGATCTCTTCGGCGGTGGTGGGGTCGTACTCGACGGGCGGGACGAGCGTGCGGCCGTCGCTGGTCTTCACGCCGAGGACGACGCGCTCGCGCAGGCCCGTGAGGAAGGCGCTCTGCACGGGCCCGAGGGAGCGGGTGAAGGGGAACTCGACAACCAGGGGGGCTTTGAGGACTTGGGGCATCCCGGATCTCTCCTTGTGTGTCCCGACAGGTCAGGCGCGCTTGTAGACGGGCGGGCGCTTCTCCGCGAACGCGCGGGCGCCTTCCCTGGCGTCCGCGGTGTCGAAGATCGGCCAGCCGCGCACCAGTTCGGCGGTGAGGCCGTCGGTCTCCGTCATCTCGGCGGTCTCGTACACGGATGCCTTGACGGCCTCGACGGCGAGCGGTCCGCAGGCGTTGATCTGTTCGGCGATCTCCAGTGCCCTGGCGAGCGCGGTGCCGTCGGGCACCACATGCCCGATGAGCCCTATGTCCGCCGCCTCGCTCGCCGCGTACGGGCGCCCGGTGAGCAGCATCTCCAGGGCGTGCGTCCGCGGGATCTGCCGCTGCAGGCGGACCGTCGAGCCGCCGATGGGGAACAGTCCGCGCCTGACCTCGAACAGGCCGAAGGTCGCCGACTCCGCCGCCACCCGGATGTCGGTGCCCTGGAGGATCTCGGTGCCGCCCGCCACGCAGGGGCCCTCGACGGCGGCGATCACCGGTTTGCGGGGGCGGTGGTGGCGCAGCATCGCCTTCCAGTGCAGGTCCGGGTCGGCGGTGAGCCGGTCGCGGTACTGCTGCCCTTCCATCCCCTTGCCGGCCAGCGCCTTGAGGTCCATGCCGGCGCAGAAGGAGCCGCCGGCGCCGGTGAGCACGATCGAGCGGACCGCGTCGTCCTCGTCGGCCTCGATCCAGCCGTCGTAGAGCCCGACCAGCATGGGCAACGAGAGCGCGTTCTTGGCCTCGGGCCTGTTGAGCGTGAGCACCAGTGTGGCGTCTTCGCGCTGCACGGTGAGGTGTTCCGTCCCACCCATCGAGTGGATCCGGTCACCCACGAACCGGTCGCGGTCGGCGATCCGGGCCGCGTCGCGCAGCGCGGGCACGTGCCCCTCGGCTACTACAACGACCCGGGGAAAACAGCCGAGACCTTCTTCCAGAAGGACGGCGAACGCTGGGTGCTGCTTGGCGACATGGCGACGGTGGACGAGGAGGGCGTCGTCACGGTCCTCGGCCGCGGCTCGCAGTGCATCAACACCGGCGGTGAGAAGGTGTATCCGGAGGAGGTCGAACAGGCGCTCAAGTCCCATCCGGACGTGTACGACGCACTGGTCGCCGGGGTACCGGACGCGTCATGGGGCCATCACGTGGCGGCGGTGGTGCAGTTGCACGAGGGCGCGGCACCCCTGTCCCTGGAGGACATCCAGAGCCACTGCCGGGCGCATCTGGCGGGCTACAAGGTTCCGCGCCAACTGGTGATCACGGCAAGGCGGACTACCGCTGGGCCAAGGAGGTGGCCGTGGCGGCGGCTCGCTGAGGACACGCGACGTCGCCACCGCGTCGCACCGACCGGTCGCGGACAGCGACACGGCCGCGGTCACCGGAACGTGGCGACAGAGCTCCGTACGAAGCGTGCGGCGAGGATCGCCGCGGTGAGGAAGCCCGCCGCGGCCACCATGCGCTCGAGTCCGAGGTGCTCGCGGAGCGCCTCGACGTCGTCGACGAGCCGGTCGCAGCGGTAGGTGGCGGGGACCGCCGGGTGCGCTGAATCCCCGGTCCCGCGCAGATCGAGCAGCACCAGCCGCCGGCCGGCGAGTCCGCCCAGGTCCCCGAGGTAGGCGGAGGCCCGCATGGGCCCACCCGGCTGCACGACGAGCGGCCCCCCGCTCCCCTGAGGTGAAAGGCGAGTCGGGTCCCGTCGTACGCATCGAAGCTCGGCATGTCCCTGATCTTTCCGAGGGGGAGGGGCCGTTCGCAACGGGGTTCTCCCACCTGCGCGCGGTGCACGGCGGAGGTGCCGGAAAGTGCGGGCCGACCCCTTGCCTCCGCAGCGGTGAGCTGGATTACTGATCCCCAGCAGATCCGACCGAATGATCGGTCGCCCGGATTGGTGTGATCGGCGAGGAGACGCCTCCATGGCGGATGCGCACGACCTGCTCGACGCGGGGGAACGGCTCGACGCGAAGGGACTGCGGGACCTGCAGCTGGAGCGGCTGCGGTCCTCACTGCAGCACGCGTACGCGCACGTGTCCTTCTACCGGGACTCCTTCGACAAGGCGGGGATCCACCCCGACGACTGCCGCACGCTCACCGACCTCGCCCGGTTCCCGTTCACCGTGAAGGCGGACCTCAGGGAGAACTACCCGTACGGGATGTTCGCCGTGCCCCGGGAGCAAATCCGGCGGATCCACGCCTCCAGCGGCACCACGGGGCGCCCCACGGTCGTCGGGTACACCGAAAACGACCTGTCCATGTGGTCGGACATGGTGGCCCGGTCGATCCGCGCGGCGGGCGGCCGGCCCGGTGACACGGTGCACGTCGCGTACGGGTACGGCCTGTTCACCGGCGGGCTCGGCGCACACTACGGTGCCGAGCGCCTCGGCTGTACGGTGATCCCCGCCTCAGGCGGCATGACGGCGCGGCAGGTGCAGCTGATCCAGGACCTGAAGCCGGGCGTCATCATGGTGACCCCCTCATACATGCTGACCCTGCTCGACGAGTTCGAGCGCCAGGGCGTCGACCCGCGGAGCACCTCCCTGCGCGTCGGGATCTTCGGCGCCGAGCCGTGGACCGAGGAGATGCGGCGCGAGATCGAGGAACGGTTCGCGATCGACGCGGTCGACATCTACGGCCTCTCGGAGGTCGTCGGGCCGGGTGTGGCGCAGGAGTGCGTCGAGACCAAGGACGGCCTCCACGTGTGGGAGGACCACTTCTACCCCGAGGTGGTCGACCCGATCACAGGTGAGGTGCTGCCCGAGGGCGAGGAGGGCGAACTGGTCTTCACCTCGCTCACCAAGGAGGCCATGCCCGTGATCCGCTACCGGACCGGGGACCTGACCCGCCTGCTGCCCGGCACGGCCCGCGTCTTCCGGCGGATCGAGAAGATCACCGGCCGCAGCGACGACATGGTCATCCTGCGGGGCGTGAACCTCTTCCCCACGCAGATCGAGGAGATCGTGCTGCGTACGCCGGGCGTGGCACCGCACTTCCAGTTGCGGCTCACCCGTGAGGGCCGGCTCGACGCGCTGACGGTGCGGGCCGAGGCCAGGGCCGGTGCCACGCCCGAGCAGCGCGAGGCGGCCGGGTTCGCCATCGCCGCGGCCGTGAAGGACGGGATCGGCGTATCGGTCCGCGTCGAGATCGTCGAGCCCGAGTCGCTGGAGCGGTCGGTGGGCAAGATCCGGCGGATCGTGGATCTGCGCACGCGTCAGTGACCCGTCGGAGCCCGACGCCTCCGCGGCCCGGAGCACGGGTGACCTCGCCGGCGCCTCAGCGCCTCGGGCACGGGGCGTGAGGTGTGCCGCGGACGACGGATCACGGCGCGAGTCGGTGGATACCGGACAGATCGCGGGAGGTCACACTGTTGCGGTCGGCGACCGAGCGGCCGAGCGCATGGTGCGGCCACAGGCCTGCCGCCACCCATCGGCTGCGCTCGGCCCACGCCCGCGCCGCGGCACCGCCGGCCTTGTAGAAGTTGAGGGCGAAGCCACCGGAGTGGATCCGCAGCAGACAGAAGCCGCCGGGATACTCCTTGACGGCGCTGACCTCCTGCAAGGTCACGCGCGCGGCCTGGGGCAGGACCGTGCGTTTGTTGCGGTGGGTGTGACCCGCGTGGTGGAGGAAGACACCTGGTGCGGCGGCATAGGCCTGGAGGATCGAGCGGGCCTGGCCGCGGCCCAGGCGCTGCCCGGCCGTCACGGGGAAGAGGGAGTCCCGTACGGTCAGGGGATGGTGGCCGAAGACCACGGTGGGCTGCTCCTTTTGCTCCCTCAGCTGGCTCCGGAACCAGGAAAGTTGCTCGGCGCCCAGCCCGCCCGCGTCACCCCCGTTCCCGTGCTTGTCGTATGTGTCCAGGCCGACGATCCGCAGCCCGCCGACGTCATGCGTGAAGTACGCCGTCCCGTCGCGGCCGGGAAACCCCTCGTGGAAGGTGTCCCCGCACGCTCCCGAGCAGGAGCGGCAGTTGTTCCGGCAGGCTCCGGGCCCCGGCCGGTCGTGGTTCCCCCGCACCACGAAGTAGTCCCGGCCGTGCACACCGAATCCGTCAAGGATGCGCCTGGCCTCCGTCAGGTCCCACGGCGCCCCGCCGGCCGAGATGTCCCCCGCGGCCAGCAGCAGGTCCGCACCGCGCCGGCGGGCCTCCAAGACCACCGCCCGGCTCATGATCTGCGGATACGGCGCGAGGCCCGGTTCCTGCGAGACTCCGCGCATCAGGGGTACTCCGGCCACCAGTCCCGCGGTGGTCTCGCCCAGGTGCAGGTCGTTGCAGAGCGCTATGGTCAGCAGATGATGCCCGGGCGGGGGTTGCGGCGTGGTGAAGCAGTACGGCCCTCCCCGCGAGCCGAGGCCGTAGGTGCCGGTGCCGGCGGCGTTGCCGCGCACGAGGTGCAGCGGTGTGGGGGTGGCGGCGACGCCCCGGGAGCGGGCCTGGTAGTAGTACGTCTGCCCCGGTTCCAGGTCCGTGAGTTCCACGTGGTGGTGCGCGGTGGGCCGGTCCTCGCCCGCGGTGCGGTTGAGGCGCGCCGGATGGGTGCCGTAGACGACGTCGCCCTCCGTGACCGCCGGGACCATGCGGCCCGGTCCGTCATCGGTGCCGGGCACGCCGGTGAACCAGGTGATGACGGCGCGGTCCTCGGTCAAGGTGACCAGTTCCAGATGGACGGCCGCCAGGGCGTCGGCGTGCCGAGGGCGGCCCCCGTGTGAGGGCCGGCCGAGAACGGCGACGGAGGCGGCGCGCAGCAGGGCGGGGGCGAGCAGGGCGCCGGAGCGCAGCAGCTCGCACGGGGCGGGCAAGGCCGACACGACCGAAAGGGGAGCGGAGAGGCAGCAGCGCATGTCCGCTGCGTGCCCGGGCGCAGTGAACGGCGTCGGTGGCGGCGACGGCGGCACCAGGTCGGGCACGCGACATCTCGGCGTGGTGCCGGCCACGCCGAGGCCGAACAACGCGGACCCCGAGACGTCACCGGTCGGCCCCGGTCCCGTCGCACATCACCTCGCGTCGTCGAACCGGTCCCTCAGTACCCGCTTGAGAATCTTCCCGCTCGCGTTGCGCGGCAGCTCGTCCACGAACACCACCCGCTTCGGCGCCTTGAAGGGCGCGAGCTTCTCGCGGGCGTGGGCGATCAGTTCCTCCTCGGTGACCTGGCCGCGCGGAACGACGACGGCCGTGACGGCCTCGATCCACCGCTCGTCGGGCAGCCCGATCACCGCGACCTCGGCCACCTCCTCATGGGTGTAGAGGGCGTCCTCGACCTGCCGTGAAGCGACCAGCACACCACCGGAGTTGATGACGTCCTTGACCCGGTCGACGATCGTGAAGTACCCCTCGGCGTCCCGTACCGCGAGGTCACCGGAATGGAACCAGCCTCCCCTGAAGGCCTCGGCGGTCTCCTCGGGCTTGTCCCAGTACCCCTCGCACAACTGCGGTGACCGGTAGACGATTTCGCCCCGTTCGCCGTCCGGCACGTCCTTGCCGGACTCGTCGACGAGCTTGGCCTCCACGAACAGCACCGGGCGCCCGCACGAGTCCATGCGCCCCTTGTGCTCGTATGGTCCGAGCACCATGGACAACGGGCCGATCTCGCTCTGTCCGAAGCAGTTGTAGAAGGAGAGCTTCGGCAGCCGCTCCTTGAGGCGCTCCAGGACGGGCACCGGCATGATCGAGGCGCCGTAGTACGCCTTGCGCAGCCCGCTCAGGTCGCGCATCGCGAAGTCGGGGCGGGCCGCGAGGCCGATCCACACGGTGGGCGGCGCGAACAGGCTGTCCGCCCGGCCGTCCTCGATCAGGTCGAAGAGCCGATCGCCGTCGGGCGCGTCCAGGATCACGTTCGACGCGCCCACGGCGAGGTAGGGCAGCAGGAAGACGTGCATCTGCGCCGAGTGGTAGAGCGGCAGCGCGTGCACGGGCCGGTCGCCCGCGCTCAGATCGAGGGCGGTGATCGCGCTCAGGTACTCGTGCACCAGCGCGCGGTGCGTCATCATCGCGCCCTTGGGGAGCGCGGTCGTACCGGACGTGTAGAGCAGCTGTACCAGGTCCTCGCCGCGCGGCTCCTCGCCGTCGTACGGCTCCGCCGTGGCCAGCCGGGCGAGCAGGGAGTCGTCCGCGTCGCGCAGCGGCATGACCCGCACGTCCTCGGCGAGGTGCCCGGCGAGACCCGGATCCGCGAGGACGAGCCCGCAGCCGGACTGGGCGACTATGTACGACAGGTCGTCCCCGGTCAGGTTCTGGTTCACCGGTACGTGCACCAGTCCGGCGCGGGCGCAGGCCAGGAAAGCGATCAGATACGCGTCGGAGTTGTGGCCGTAGGCGCCGATCCGGTCCCCCCGCACAAGTCCGGCTTCACGCAGGACGCGGGCCGCGCGGGAGACGGCGTCGTCGAGTTCGGCGTAGGTCCACGACCGGTCGCCGTACTGGATCGCGACGCGCTCCGGGGTGCGCCGGGCACTGCGCCTCAGCGTGCCGTCGACCGTGACGCTTCGTCCCGCGGTCATGAGCCACCCCTTCGTCCGCCTCTGCCTGGCGCGATCCTCGCCGCGTCCCGCGAGCACGGTCAAGCTCCGGACGTCTTCGGCGTGAAGGGAGCCGGGTTTCACATCTGACGGGTGCGGCCTTCCCAGTACGGCTCGCGAAGCCGTCGCTTGTACAGCTTGCCGTTCGGATCACGGGGCATCGTCGTGATGAAGTCGACACTCTTGGGCCGCTTGTAACCGGCGAGCTGCCGCGCGCAGTGCTCGAGGATGTCGGCGGCGAGCGCCGGTCCGGGCTCTTGACCGGGGGCGGCTTCGACCACCGCCTTCACCTCCTCGCCCCAGTCGTCGTGCGGGATCCCGAAGGCGGCCGCGTCGGCGACGGCGGGGTGGGTGAGCAGCGCGGCCTCGATCTCCGCGGGGTAGATGTTGACCCCGCCGGAGATGATCAGGTCGATCTTGCGGTCGCGCAGGAAGAGGTAGCCGTCCTCGTCGAGGTAGCCGAGGTCGCCGACGGTGAAGAAGTCGCCGATGCGGTTCTTGCGCGTCTTGGCCTCGTCCTTGTGGTACGAGAATCCGCCGGTGCTCATCTTCATGTAGACAGTGCCGAGTTCACCGGGCGGCAGCCGGTTGCCGTCGTCGTCGAAGACCGCCAGTTCGCTGATGGGCCAGGCCTTGCCGACCGTGCCGGGCTTCTTCAGCCAGTCCTCGGCGGTCGCGAAGGCGCCGCCGCCCTCGCTGGCCGCGTAGTACTCCTCCACGCTGTCGCCCCACCACTCGATCATCGCCCGCTTCACATGGTCGGCGCAGGGGGCGGCGCCGTGGACGGCGTGCCGCATGGAGGAGACGTCGTACCGCGCCCGCACCTCGTCGGGGAGCGCGAGGAGGCGGTGGAACTGGGTCGGAACCATGTGCGTGTGCGTGCACCGGTAGGTGTCGATCAGGCGGAGCATCTCCTCGGGCGTCCACTTGTCCATCAGAACCAGCCGGTGCCCGATGTGCAGGGACGCGCCCGCGAACTGGAGCACCGCCGTGTGGTAGAGCGGCGAACAGACGAGGTGGACGTTGTCGTCGTACGGCTTGATGCCGAAGATGCCGAGGAAGCCGCCGAGGTACGCCTCCTCCGGCGGTTTGCCGGGCAGCGGGCGGCGGATGCCGCGCGGGCGGCCGGTGGTGCCCGAGGTGTAGTTCATGACCCAGCCGAGGGTGCGTCCCCCGGGCGCCGACTCGGGCTGCCCCTCGAGGAGTTGCGCGTACGACCGGAAGCCCTCGATCGCTCCGACGGCGTAGCGTCCGGCGGCCGGCAGCTTCGCCTCGTCGGCGGCGCCTCGTGCCGCGTCCGCGAACCGCTCGTGCGCGATGAGTACCTTGACGCCGGAGTCGGCGACGATCCAGGCGATCTCGGGGCCGACGAGGTGGTGGTTCACGGGCACGAGGTAGAGGCCGGCCTGGGTGGCGGCGAGGTACGCGGTGAAGAACTCGACACCGTTGGGCAGCACGACGGCGAAGGAGTCTCCACGTTCGAGACCCACGGAGCGCAGTCCGTGCACCAGTCGGTCGGCCGCCGCGAGCAGCCGTCCGGCGGTCCACTCCTCCCCGTCGGGTGCGACGAGCACCGTGCGCTCGGGGTCTGCCGCGGCCTGGGCCCAGAAACCGTTGGCGGCCTGGCTCATCGCTGGCTCCTTCCGGCGATCCGGTTGAGGCAGTCGACGGCACGCTCGAAGCCGCGGGTGAGGTCGTCGACGACCGCTTGGACACTGCGTTCGCTGTTCATCAGGCCGACGATCTGGCCCACGGGCGTGCCGAGCAGTGGCTCCACCTCGTACTTCTGGATGCGCGTGACAGCGTCGGCGACAAGCAGGCCCTGCAGGGGCATGGGAAGCGTGCCGGGTCCGTCCGGGTCGTCCCAGGCGTCGGTCCATTCGGTACGCAGCTGGCGGGCCGGTTTGCCGGTCAGCGCCCGGGAGCGGACGGTGTCGCCCGATCCGGCGGCGAGCAGCTTGCGCACGAGTGCGGGCGACGGAAGTTCGGCCTCCGTGGTGGTCAGCCAGATCGAGCCCAGCCAGACCCCCTGCGCGCCGAGCGCGAGGGCGGCGGCCACCTGCTGCCCGCTGCCGATCCCTCCGGCGGCCAGCACGGGCAACGGGTCGACGGCCTCGACGACTTCGGGGGTGAGCACCATGGAGGCGATCTCTCCCGTGTGGCCGCCGGCCTCGTATCCCTGGGCGACGACGATGTCGATGCCCGCTTCCTTGTGTTTGCGTGCGTGCCGGGCGCTGCCGGCGAGCGCGGCGACCAGGACGCCCTTCTCGTGGGCGCGTTGGACGACGTCGACGGGCGGGGAACCCAGCGCGTTGGCGAGCAGTTTGATCGGGTAGTCGAAGGCGACGTCGAGCTGGGAGCGGGCGACCTGCTCCATCCAGCCGGTGATCCGCCATCCGGACGCCTCGCCCTCGGCGAGTCCGGGCACCCCGTACTTGGCGAGGGTGTCCTTGACGAACTGCCGGTGCCCTTCCGGGATCATCGCCTCGACATCGGCCTCACTGACGCCCTCGACCTTCTTCGCGGGCATGACGACGTCCAGGCCGTAGGGCCTGCCCTCGACGTGCGCCTCGACCCAGTCGAGGTCGCGCTTGAGGTCGTCAGGGGCGGTATAGCGGACCGCGCCGAGCACGCCGAAACCCCCGGCCCGGCTGATGGCCGCGGCGACGGCGGGAAACGGCGTGAAGCCGAAAAGGGCGTGCTCGACTCCCAGTTTCTTGCTCAGCTCCGTCTGCATGGGCGAAGGATGCCGCAGCGGCCGGGAGGAAGGAAGAGTATTTCTGATGCTCCGTCAGATCAGGGCTCGAGCACCGCCATCGCCGCGTTGTGCCCCGGCACCCCGCTCACCCCGCCGCCGCGCACCGCGCCGGCGCCGCAGAGCAGGATGTTCGCGTGAGGGGTCTCCACACCCCAGCGCCCCGTGCCCTCCTGTGCGTAGGGCCAGGCCAGCTCACGGTGGAAGATGTTGCCGCCGGGCAACCGCAGATCGCGCTCAAGGTCGAGGGGGGTCTTCGCCTCGATACAGGGACGCCCGTCCGCATCCGTGGCCAGACAGCTCTCGACGGGCTCGGCGAGGTGGGCGTCCAGCTGCGCCAGCGTTGACTTCAGCAACTCCTCCCGTACACCGTCGTTGTCGCCTTCGAAGAGCCGCGCGGGCGTGTGGAGGCCGAAGAGGGTCAGCGTCTGGTAGCCCTGCTCGACGAGGTCGGGACCCAGGATGGTCGGGTCCGTGAGCGAATGGCAGTAGATCTCCGAGGGCGGCGCGGCAGGAAGCGTGCCCGCCGCCGCCTGGGCGTGGGCGGTGGCCAACTGCTCGTAGCCCTCGGCGATGTGGAAGGTCCCGGCGAAGGCCTCACGCGGGTCCACGGCGGTGTCACGCAGCGTGGGCAGCCGGGTGAGGAGCATGTTCACCTTGAGCTGGGCGCCCTCGGCCGGTGCGGGCGGGGTGTCGCCGGTGAGCCGGGCCAGCTCCTGCGGCGAGGCGTTCACCAGAACGTGCCGGGCGGAGACGGTGCCCTCCGCGTCCTCGCTCTGGTACGTGACCTCGGCGGCCCGCCCGTCGGTCTCGATCCGTACCACTTCGCGCCCGGTGGCGATCACCGCTCCGGCGGCGCGGGCGGCCTGAGCCAGCGCGTCGGTGAGCGCGCCCATGCCGCCCACCGGGACGTCCCAGGCGCCCGTGCCGCCGCCGATGACGTGGTAGAGGAAGCAGCGGTTCTGCGCCAGTGAGGCGTCGTGGGCGTCCGCGAAGGTGCCGATGAGCGCATCGGTGAGCACGACACCACGGACCAGGTCGTCGGCGAAGCGGGCCTCGACGGCGGCACCGATCGGATCCTCGAACAGCACCCGCCACGCCTCCTCGTCCTCGACGCGGCGGCGCAGTTCGTCCCGGGTGGGCAGTGGTTCGGTGAGCGTGGGGAACACCCGCTCGGCGACGCGCCCGGTCATCCCGTAGAAGCGCTGCCAGGCCTCGTACTCGCGGTCGGATCCGGTGAGCCGGGCGAACGCCTCCCGGGTCCGCCGCTCGCCGCCGCCGACGAGCAGCCCGGTGGGCCGTCCTTCACGCTCGACGGGCGTGTACGAGGAGACGTTGCGCGCCCGGACCCGGAAGTCGAGCTCCAGGTCCCGCACGATCTTCCGGGGCAGCAGGCTGACCAGGTACGAGTACCGCGACAGCCGTGCGTCCACCCCGGCGAACGGCCGTGTGGACACGGCGGCGCCCCCGGTGTGGTCCAGGCGCTCCAGGACCAGCACGGATCGCCCGGCCCGGGCCAGATAGGCGGCGGCCACCAGTCCGTTGTGGCCGCCCCCGACGATCACGGCGTCGTATTCCTCGTGTGCAGGCATGCTTCTTCGTAGCACGTCATGATCCGGATCGGCCAGAGACCGGCCGCACGGCGGTGCCTCAGGGCCATCCCGCGGCCCGCTGCTGCCGTGACACCGCCACCCTCCGGTACAGCTCCCCCGCCTCCTGGCCACGGCCGAGCTGCTCCAGGCAGTGGGCCTCGTCGTTGCGGCTGACCAGGGTGCCCGGGTGGTCGGGGGCGATGACGCGCTCACGCAGGGCACACACGTCGCGGGACTCCGCGAGGGCCTCCTCCCACCGGCCGAGACGGCCCAGGTTGGCGCCGAGGCCGTGCCGGGCGCGGAGGGTCTCGGGGTGCGCCGGACTGGTGACCCGGGTGCGGTCGTCGACCAGTTCGCGGTAGAGCGCGAGGGCCTGGGCGCTGCGCCCGGGCGCGCGCCTCGGCCGCCTCCCGGTACGTCTGCAGGGCCTCCGGCCAGCGGCCCAACTGGCCCAGCGCGCAGGCGACCTCGTACCTCGTGACAAGCGCGTCGGGGTGCGTGGCGCCGAGCACCCGGGCGCGCGCATCGGCCACCTCGTACGCCATCCGGTTGGATCAGCCTGGTGTCCGCCATCGCCTGCGATCGCCCCCGTCCCACCCACCCCGCCCCGGCCCTGGCAGGCCCAGTACGGCGAGTTATCTGCCGACTTTGTACGGTGCGGGGCGTGCGGCGGGGCCGAGTCTGGCCATCGCGCGGAGGATGTGTTTGGGCGGCAGCTGCCAGCGCAGACGTGCGGGAACGCAGCGAAGCAGGGTGCCGGTGACACGCAGGCGCCGGGTCACCGTCCCGGGGCGGGGAACCCGCCTGCCGTACAGCGCGTGGGCGTACGGGGGCAGAGCGGCGTATGCCAGCCCGGCCACACGCCGCCACAGCAGGGCGCGCGCCGGGACAAGCAACGGGTGGACGGGCGGGCGGCGCAGGAAGTCGTCCACCTCCCGGGCCTCGGGTCCGGCGGCGAGTTCGGGCAGCACCTTTTCGAAGTACGCTGCCAACCCGGCCTGGTCGGCAGGTACTTGTTCCGGATCGAGTCCCACGAAACATGCCGAGACCCGGTTTTCTCGGATGTACCGGTCGGCCTGCGCGTCGGTGAGCCGGAACCCCGAGCGGCGCAGGACGTGGAGGTAGGAGTCGATCTCGGCGCAGTGCACCCACATCAGCAGCTCCGGCTCGTCGACGCCGTACCGCTCGCCCGTGTCCGGATCCGTCGCTCCGAGCATGCTGTGGACCTTCCGCACGCGTGCGGCCGCCCGCTCGGCGGCCTCGGTGGTGCCGTACGTCGTCGTCCCGACGAAGTTGGCGGTGCGCATCAGCCGCCCCCAGGCGTCGCGCCGGAAGTCGGAGTTCTGCAGGACGCCGCGCACGGTCGGCGGGTGCAGGGCCTGGAGGTAGAGCGCGCGGATGCCGGCGACCCACATCATGGGGTCACCGTGCATCTGCCAGGTCACCGAGGAGGGCCCGTAGAACCCCGGATCCGCGTCCACCTCGTCAGTGTGACCTTGCCCGGTACGCCCCATCAACCTCCGTGACCACCCCGGGTGGCAGGTTGAACGGTGTGACCACCTGGATCGGCGACGGAAGGTGGTGCCCCTCCTCGGGGAGCGCACCGTGTGCCCGCATGACCGTCTGGCAGGCGCGGCGCATGTCCTGGCGCAGGTCGTGGTGGAGCACGGCGGAAATGCGGCGTTCGCCCAGCAGCCGCGTGTTGTCGTGGTCGAGGTCGTGCGCGATGAAGACGGCCAGGTCGCGCCCGAGCGCCTCGAAGGCCCCCACGGTCGCGGCGTTGCCGCCGCCGATGGAATAGACGGCGTTGATCTCCGGATCCCGCTCCAGTGCGGCCAGTACGAGGTCGCGTTGGGTGGCGTCCAGGCCGTCGCTGTCGGTGACCTCGACGACGGCGCGCTCGGGCCGGGCCATCCGGAGCGCGGCGCGGAAGCCCATCTCGCGCTCCTCCTCACCGCGGAAGAAGCCCCGGCTGATGGTGACGAGCACATGACCGGGGCGATCGCCCAGCCACTGGTCGAGGAGGTACGCGGCGGTGGCTCCCGCCGCACGGTTGTCGATGCCCACGTAGGCGTGGCGGGCACTGCCGGGCAGATCCGTCACCAGGGTGACCACGGGGATCTGGGCCGTGACCAGTCTGCCGACGGCGGAGGCGATCTCCGGCAGGTCCGGGGCCTTGAGGATCACCCCCTGAGAGCCGCGCCGGGCGATGCGGTCCAGGATGCCGATCAGCTCCGCGGGCGGACAGGTCTCCCGGAAGTGGAAGCGGGAGCGGACGAGGGCGGGGTGCAGGGACGGCAGTTCGGCCTCCAGGGCATCACGGACCGCGGAGGAGAACCGGGCCGGGGTCTGCATCACGATGTCGATCATGAAGGCACGACCACCGATGCGGACCTGCGTCCGCTGACGGTCCAGATCCTTGATCGCCTGGTGCACCTCACGCACCGTGCTGTCCCGCACTCCGCCCCGGTGGTTGAGGACGCGGTCGACGGTGGCCTGGCTCAGCCCGGCCTGACGGGCGATCTCGCGGATCGTGTAGGGGTGTCCCATGACTGGTTTCCCGGGGGTGGACGACGATGGGGGGCGACGGCTTGTCGATGATGGTTTTTTGATGGGTCTCTGATCATTGAATGAGGGACCCGGGTTCACAAGACTGGCGGAGACGACGGCACTGCGAAAGGACTGTGCGATGTCTCTCACCGCCACCGGACAGGCCACTTGGCTGAGCGAGGAGGACGGCGACCTCGACGCCTTCCGTTCCCTGGTCGACGCACGCACCGATCCGGGGGACTACCCCCACGCCGAGGGCGTCGAGCAGAACGTCCTCGTGTACGACAGCGACCGGCTGCGGGCCGCCGACCCCAAGCAGGTGCAGACCGAGTGGGTGCGTGCCCTGTCGAACGGCCCCGGCATCGTGGTGCTCAAGCGCGCGTTCCGCGACCTCGGCGTGGTGGACCGCGCGAGTGCCGCCTTCACCGCGCTGATCGAACAGGAGCGGGCAGCGGGAACCGCCCGCGGGGACCACTTCGCCCAGCCCGGTGCCAACGACCGGGTGTGGAACGCGCTCGACAAGATGGCAGCACGCGACCCGGAGACGTTCGCCGACTACTACGGCAACGACATGCTGGCGCTGGTCGCCGAAGCCTGGCTCGGCCCGGGCTACCAGATCACCTCGCAGATCAACCAGGTCAACCCCGGCGGCGCGGCGCAGAGCGTGCACCGCGACTACCACCTCGGCTTCCTGGGCCAGGAGCAGGCGGCCCGGTACCCGGCGCATGTCCACCGGCTCTCCCCCGTCCTGACGCTCCAGGGCGCGGTGGCGCACTGCGACATGCCCGTGGAGTCCGGCCCGACGCTGTACCTGCCGCACTCGCAGAAGTACGAGCCGGGCTATCTGGCCTGGCGGCGGCCGGAATTCATCGCGTACTTCGACGAGCACCACGTCCAACTGCCCCTGCAGAAGGGCGACGCGGTCTTCTTCAACCCCGCGCTGTTCCACGCCGCCGGACACAACAGGTCAGCCGACATCAGGCGCATGGCGAACCTGCTGCAGATCTCCTCGGCCTTCGGCCGCGCCATGGAGACGGTCGACCGCGAAGCGGTGTCGAACGCGCTCTACCCGGTGCTGCTACGACGCCGGAGCGAGGGCGCCGCCGAGCAGTGGCTGCGGCGGGTGGTCGCCGCCTGCGCCGAGGGCTATCCCTTTCCCACCAATCTGGATCTGGACCCGCCGGTCGAGGGACTGGCGCCGCCGTCCCAGGCGGACACCGTGTGGCGGGCCGTGTGCGAAGGCTGGAGCCCGGAGCGGCTGTGCCGGGAACTGCGGGCCGGCGCCGAGCGCCGCAGGATCTGAAAGGAACACGCACTCATGGGACTTCTTCAGGACAAGGTCGTCCTCGTCAACGGCGGGAGCCAGGGCGTCGGCGCCGGCATCGTCCGCGCCGCCCTCCGCGAGGGGGCGCGCGTCGTCTTCACCGGGCGCCGGGCCGACGTCGGAGAGAAGTCGGCGGCCGAGACCGGCGCCGCTTTCGTACGGGCGGACCTCGCTGACCCCGAGCAGGCGCGGGGAAGCGTGGAGGAGGTCGTGGAACGCCACGGCCGGATCGACTGTCTGGTGAACGCCGCGGGGCTGACCTCACGCGGTTCGCTGCTGGACACCACCCCGGAGCTGTTCGACGCACACATCGCGATCAATCTCCGGGCGCCGTTCTTCGCGATGCAGGCGGCCGTGCGGGACATGCTGGACCGCAAGACGCCCGGCACCATCGTCAACATCATCACTTCCTCGGCCCACGGCGGGCAGCCCTTCCTCGCCCCGTACGTCGCCGCCAAGGCCGGACTCGCCGGACTGACCCGCAACGCCGCTCACGCGCATCGCTGGGACCGGATCCGGATCAACGGCCTGAACATCGGCTGGACGGACACGGAGGGCGAGGACGCGATCCAGCGCGCCTTCCACGGCGCCGGGGACGACTGGCGCGAGAAGGCGGCCGGGACACAGCCGATGGGCAGGCTGGGGCAGGTCGACGAGATCGCCGACTTCGTCGTGTTCCTCCTCTCCGACCGCAGCGGTGTGGTGACCGGTTCGGTGATCGACTGGGACCAGATCGTCCTCGGCGGACTCGACTGACCTTCACCACCCTGTTTCCGCACCACTCTCCACGATCAATCGGAGCAACTACTCATGCGTATCGGCATTCTGGGCCTCGGCCGGATCGGCGCCTTCCACGCCGCAACACTGGCGGGACTGGACGCGGTGGACTCCCTGGTGGTCACCGACCCCGTGGCCGCGGCCACCGCCTCGGCGGCGGAGCGCTTCGGGGCGACGGCGGTCGGCTCGCCGGAGGCGCTCTTCGCAGCCGGGGTCGACGGCGTCGTGATCGCCGCCGCCACGGACGCGCACCCCGCGCTGATCCTCGCCGCCGTCGAGGCGGGCGTCCCCGTCTTCTGCGAGAAGCCGGTGTCGAAGACCGTCGAGGAGAGCCTGACCGTGCTGCGCGCGGTACGGGACAGCGGCATCGAGGCGCACATCGGTTACAACCGGCGCTTCGACGCGGGCTGTGTCGCCGCGCGCAAGGCGGTCCTCGCCGACGAACTCGGCAAGCTGCACACCGTACGGTCCACCACCTTGGATCCGGCGCCGCCGCCGGAGGCGTACATCGCCGTCTCCGGCGGAATCTTCCGCGACTGCTCGGTGCACGACTTCGACATCGTGCGCTGGGTGACCGGGCGGGAGGTCACCGAGGTGTACGCGGCCGGCGGCAATCGCGGCGCCCAGTACATCGCGGCCGCGGGCGACGTCGACACCGCTTCCGCGATCCTCACGCTGGACGACGGCACGCTGGCCGTGGTCTCCAACTCCCGGCATAACGGGCGCGGTTACGACGTACGCCTGGAACTGCACGGCATGAAGGACAGCATCGCCGTCGGCCTTGAGGACAAGCTGCCGCTGCGGTCCGTCGAGCCCGACGCCACCTTCCCGGCCGGCGCCCCGCACCACTTCTTCATGGACCGCTTCGCCGACGCCTACCGCGCCGAGCTCACCGCGTTCACCGAGGTCGTGGCGGGCCGCACGCCTTCGCCCTGTACCGTGGCAGACGCCATCGAGGCGAGCTGGATCGCCGAGGCCTGCACGCTGTCGCTGGCGGAGCACCGACCGGTGCGGATGGACGAGGTACGCAAAGACGTGGACGAGGTGGGCAAGGCATGAGCGAACCCCTGCGGATCGGGATCCTGGGCGCGGCCCGGATCACCGAACGGGCCCTCGTCTCCCCGGCCCGCGCGGGCGGCCACCGTCTGGTGGCGGTCGCCGCCCGCGACCGCGACCGGGCGCGGGCGTTCGCCGAGGCCCATGGCGTGGAGCGGGTCGTGGACTCGTACGCCGGTCTCGTCGCCGACCCCGAGGTCGAGGTCGTCTACAACCCGCTCCCCAACGGGCTGCACGGCCCGTGGAACCTGGCGGCGCTGAAGGCGGGCAAGCACGTACTGAGCGAGAAGCCGTCCGCGAGCAACGCCGGGGAGGCGGCCGAGGTGCGCGACGCCGCCCTCAAGGCGGGCACGGTCTTCATGGAGGGCTTCCACTACCTCTTCCACCCGGTCACCCGGCGGCTGCACGAACTGCTGGCCTCCGGCGAACTCGGCGAACTGCGGCATGTGGAGACCGTGGTGGCGATGCCCGCCCCACCCGACGACGACGTGCGCTGGTCGTTCCGGCTGGCGGGCGGGGCCATGATGGACCTGGGCTGCTACGGCCTGCACGCGCAGCGGATGTTCGCCCCGTGGGCGGGCGGCGCTCCCGGGCTCGTCTCGGCGCGCGGCGGAGAGCAGGCCAAGGCGCCGGGTGTCGACGCATGGCTGGACGCGGAACTCGCCTTCCCCGGTGGCGCCACCGGCTCCGCGCGCTGTTCCATGGCGCACGACACCTGGCAGGCGACCTGCCGGGTGGTCGGCACCCGGGGCGAGGCGACGGCGCTCGACTTCGTGCTGCCGCACCAGGACGACCGGGTGGTGGTGCGCACGGAGTCGGGCGAGCGGACGGAGGAGCTGGGCCGCAGGTCCTCGTACAGCTACCAACTGGACGCGTTCGCGGCCCATGTCCGCGACGGCGAACCGCTGCCTCCCCCGGACTCCGTCCGGGGGTACCCCCATCTCGCTTCGCTCGACGCGGAGGATGCGCTGGCGACGATGCGGCTCATCGACGCGTGCTACGAGAAGGCTGGTTTCGCGCCCCGGCCGCGCAGTTGAACCGCGGGAGCATCACCTGCGTACGCGGGGCATCCCGAGACCGATCCAGGAAATGATCTCGCGCTGGATCTCGTTGTTCCCGCCGCCGAAAGTGAAGATCACGGCCGAGCGGTAGCCGCGCTCCAGCTCGCCATGGAGCACGGCGCCCGCCGATCCCTCCTTCAGTGCGCCCGCGGCCACCACGATCTCCATGAGCCAGGCGTAGGCGTCGCGGCGGGCCTCGGAGCCGTACACCTTCACGGCGGAGGCGTCCTGCGGGGTGAGCGTGCCCTCCTGGACGGCGTTCACCATCTGCCAGTTGAGGAGCTTCATCGCGTCCAGCTTCATATGCGTCCGGGCGAGGAGGCGCCGTACCCAGGACAGGTCGATCACCCGGCGGCCGTCGGCGAGCTTGGTCTCCATGGACCAGCGCTGCACGTCGTGCAGGGCGCGGATCGCCATGGTGCCGTGCGCGGCGAGGGTGACGCGCTCGTGGTTGAGCTGGTTGGTGATCAGCCGCCAGCCCATGTTCTCCTCCCCGACGCGGTGGGAGACCGGGACACGGATGTTCTCGTAATAGCTGGCCGTGGTGTCGTGCGAGGCGAGCGTGCGGATGAGGGTGCAGGAGTAGCCCGGGTCGGAGGTCGGCACGAGCAGCATGGTGATGCCCTTGTGCGGCGGCGCGTCCGGATCGGTGCGCACGGCGAGCCACACCCAGTCCGCCGTGTCGCCGTTGGTGGTCCAGATCTTCTGCCCGTTGACGACGTAGTGGTCGCCGTTGCGGACCGCGCGCGTCTTCAGGGACGCCAGGTCCGTGCCCGCGTCCGGTTCGCTGTAGCCGATCGCGAAGTCGACCTCGCCGGAGAGGATCTTCGGCAGGAAGTACGCCTTCTGCTCGTCCGTGCCGAACTGCATGAGCGTCGGGCCGACCGTGTTCAGCGCCATCAGCGGGAGCGGCACCCCCGCCTGGGCTGCCTCGTCGAAGAAGATGAACTGTTCCATGGGGGTCAGCCCGCGGCCGCCGTACTCCTTCGGCCAGCCCACGCCGAGCCAGCCGTCGCGGCCGAGACGGCGGATGGTGTCGCGGTAGAAGCGCTTCTGCGCCGCGGGGTCGGCGTAGCGGGCATAGGCGTTGTCCGGCACCAGTTCGGCGAAGTAGCCACGCAGTTCGGTGCGCAACCGCTGCTGCTCGGGCGTGTAGTCGAGATGCACGGCGCCTCCAGGCTCCCCAAGGCCGGTCCTGACGGCGCACACGGTAGAACGTGTTTCAGAAATTGGGAATGGCGGCGGGCGGGAATGCCAGTGCGCCGGCGCCCGGGCGGCGGCGCACGGGTGGCCCCCGGTCCCTCAGCGCAGCGTCTGGATGAAGTCGGTGCATGCCCGGGCGCAGGCACGGCAGGCCCGCGCGGCCGCCTCACCGCCGGGGTCCTCGTCGAACACGTGCGCGCACTCCAGGCACGCGGCCCGGCACCACTCCACCTGACCGAGGATGTCGGCCTCGTCCTGGCCGCCCTGTTCGGACAGCACGCGGCAGGTCGCGTCGCAGACCTCCGCGCACATGATCCCCTTGCGCCGCAGAAGTTCCTGGTCGTGGGTCGCGTCCGGTTCCGCGAGGCTCGCACGCAGGGCGCAAGCCCGCGCACACTCGGTGCAGGTCTGCGCACATGCGAAGCGGTCCTCCAGGAAGCGGTAGACCTCCTGTTGGGATGTCGTGGTCACGGGGTGCGGGTAGCCGCTGCCGACCTCGTCAAACCCGGCGTTCCCAAGGGTTCCGAGCCGTTTCCCGGCTCTGTGTGGCACTCGTCGGACCCGGAGGGCGACGGCCCCCCGAGGTGGATCCATGCCCGGCCGGCAGGAGCTGCCGTCCGGGCATGGAGGGCTCTCCCGGGACGCCCCAGCGCACCTGGATCAAGGTCCACGACCCGGCGGTGGAGCAGTACGGCGAGGGTGAACCGGCGCACCGGGTGGCACACGCCGCAATCAGACGCAAGTACGAGTAGGTCGGCTACCACTGGACGCGCAAGGAGGACGGCCGCAAGGACCCCCCGAACCCGCGCTCGGCCCGGCTGGAGCCCGCCATGGATCTCGCTTCGCCCTGTGCGGCGGCCTCACGTGGGGGTCAGCGGCCGCCCGGACCGCCGCTTCCGAACGAGCCGCTGCCGCCCTCGTCCCAGCGGGGGCGCCGCCTCGACGGGCTCGGCCTGGACCCCAGGTTGCCGTGCGCCTTCAACTCGTGCGGTGTGAGACGGTGACGGTCCCTGGGCACCTCCTCGGCCTCCCGGATTTCCAGGACCTCGCGGACCGGACCGTCCTCGGGCAGCCTTGGCTGTTCCTCGGGGCGCGGCGGGCCCGGCTCGCGGCGCCGGATGCGTACGCCCATCCAGAAGGCGCCGATCAGCAGCGCCACCACGATCAGGCCCGCGATCAAGGGCCCGATGCCGATCAGCAGGTCACGGTTCACGGCGATGTCGAGCGTTGCGATGTACATGGGCGCGCGAGTACCCCCGAGGTCCCTCGTGAACCGGGCTCGCTCCGACCGCGCGTGCCGATCGGCGGGCGACGAGATCCGTCCGGTTCCGTCAGTCCGTCGTCTTCTGGGCCGTGTGCGAGGCGATCAGGTCCGGCGTGAGGTAGGCGTCGGTCCGTTCGAAGTCCTTGAGCGTGGCCGGGCGCCCGGCCTGGAAGCCCGTGCGGACGAAGTCGTAGCCCGCCAGCGCGTTGAGCGTCCAGTTCGTCAACGTGCGCAGACGCGCCGGAACCGTGCGCAGGGCCCCCAGGTGGTAGCCGCGCGCGACGACCTGGGCGGGCAGGCCCGTGAGCTCCACGCCGACCGGCTTGGACACGGCGTCGGTGCTGCCGAGGTCCACGACGAGTCCCAGGTCCCGGTGCCGGTAGGAGCTGAGCGGCATGCCGTGCAACGCCGCCGCGACGTTCTTCGCGGCCATCCAGCCCTGGCGCATGGCGTGCTGGGCGGTCGGCGGGCAGATCGCATCGTCGCCCTTCGCGAGGTCGGGGACCGCGGCGGCGTCGCCCAGGGCGAAGACCCCGTCCAGGCCGGGCACCCGCAGATCCGGCCGGACCACCAGCCGCCCACGGTTGGTCTCCGCGTCCAGCGTGGCGATCAGCGGGCTGGGCGCCACCCCCGCGGTCCAGATCAGCGTGTGGCAGGGCAGCTTGCGGCCGTCCGTGAAGGTGACCGTGTTCTCCGTGGCCTCCGCGACCGAGACTCCGAGCGAGATGTTCAGGCCGCGCCGCCTCAGGATGGTGAGGGCCTTCGCGCCCAGCCGGTCGCCGAGTTCGGGCATGAGCTTGGGCGCGATGTCCACGAGGTGCCACTTGACGAGCGTCGGGTCGAGGCCCGGATACCGCTTGACAGCGGCAGTGGTGAGGTGGTGCAGATAGGCGGCGGTCTCGGTGCCGGCGTATCCGCCGCCGACGACCACGAACTGCAGCCGGGTCTCGCGCTCGAACCGGTCGGAGCTCGCCGCCGCGAGGTCGAGCTGGGAGATGACGTGGTCCCGGACCCAGGCCGCCTCGGCCAGCGTCTTCATGCCCACGGCGTACTGCTCCACCCCGGGGATGTTGAACTGACGCGTCACACTGCCCGGCGTCAGCACCAGATAGTCGTAGTGCTCGACGGTCGTCTCGCCGTTTATCTTCCGCACCACCACGGCCTTGGCACCGGGATCGACGCCCACGGCCCCACCGGGCACGATGACCGTGCGGCGCAGCAGACGGCGCAGCGAGACCGCGACCGACTGCGGAGTGAGGATCCCGGAGGCGACGTGCGGCAGCAACGGCAGATAAAGCTGGTGGTCGTAGGGAGTGACGAGCCTCAGCGAGGCCTCGGAGGGCTTCAGGATCCGCTCGAGCTTGCGCGCGGTCTCCATCCCGGCGAATCCGCCGCCGACGATCACGATCCGGGGCACGGCCATGACAGGTCCCTCCAGACGGAGACTTCGACGCCTGCCACGCTAGGGAACACGGCCGGGACCCGCATCCGCAACCGTGGGCTCCAAACGTAGCCTCGCTCAGCGCTCGCCGCGAGCGGTCCCCGGCCGCGGTCCGCCGACCCCCTGCCCGGTCCTCTCCCCCTCTGCTGGCCTCCGTTCGGGAACCGGTTGCCAAGAGCGTTGCCGCACGTCCGGACGGCGGACGGCGCCATCACCGGCACGGGAGAGGGGCGGGCTGGGGGTGCCCGCGACTGGACGCGGAGACCCTGGCGGCGGCGCCGCGGCTGCGTACCGTCCTGCACGCGGCGGGTTCCGTCCGCTCGCTGATCGGCGAGCCACTGTGGCGGGGCGGGATCGCCGTATCGAGTGCGGTGACCGGCAACGCGCTGCCGGTCGCGGAGTACACGCTCGCCATGATCCTGCTCGCGGGCAAGGACACCTTCGCCCACCGTGAGCGGTTCCGGCGCACCCACACCTATCCGTCCCCCTCCGAGACCGCGGCCACCGGGAATCTCGGCCGCCGGGTCGGTGTCATCGGGGCCTCGCGCGTGGGCCGCCGACTGCTGGAGCTGCTGCGGCCGTTCGACTTCACGGTGCTGCTGTACGACCCGTATGTGGCGCATGCCGAAGCGGAGGCGCTGGGCGCCGAACAACTACCGCTGGACGAGCTGTTGCGTCGCAGCGACATCGTCAGCCTGCACGCCCCCGACATCCCCGAGACCCATCACATGCTGGACCGCGACCGGCTCGCCCTCGTCCGGGACGGCGGCGTGCTGATCAACACCTCGCGGGGTGCCCTGGTCGACCATGAGGCGCTCACCGACGAGTTGCTCTCCGGACGCCTGAGCGCGGTCCTGGACGTCACCGAACCCGAACCCCTGCCCGGCTGTTCCCCGCTGTACGGCCTCCCGAACGTCTTCCTGACCCCGCACATCGCGGGCTCCCTCGGCAACGAGCTGGAACGCCTCGGCCGCGTCGTCGTGCAGGAGCTGGAACGCCTGGTCGCGGGTCTCCCGCTGGCCCACGAGGTGCGTCGCGCGGACCTGGCCCGTGTCGCCTGAGCCGCGCCCGGGCGAGCAGGTCCGGCGCACCGTGACCATGGGATACGGTTTCAGCACCGGCGGGCGGCGCGGCCCCGGCTCGTCCGACGAGAAGGTCGCTACCGTGAAGGAGCCGCTACGGTGAGTCAGCGCAAGGCGCCGGTCGAGACCGGACGAGCCACCATCCGCGACCTGGCGGAACGGGCGGGTGTGTCGGTCGCCAGCGTGTCGCGCGTCCTTTCCGGCAACTACCCGGTCTCCGACGAACTGCGCCGCCGGGTGATGAACGTCGTACGGGACCTGGACTACGTCACCAACGCCAACGCCCGCTCCCTGGCCGGCGGCGGCACACCGACCGTGGCGATCCTGCTCAACAACATCACCGGCGCCGCCTTCGCGCACGTCGCCAAGTGCGTCGAGGGCGCCGCCCCGCTGCGCGGCTGGCTCTCCCTGGTCGGCACGACCGGGGACGACCCCGAGCGGGAACTCGCTCTGGTTAACCCCCTTGTCCACGGGCACGGGCCGCGACGACCGGGAAGTCCAGCAGGTGCCCGCAGCCGGAGCCGTACGCGGGCGGCTCCTGTCGTCGAACTCCCGTCGTCCGCCCGGAGGGCGGGCCTCGCGGCGGCGTGGGGGCACCTCCCGCCCGAGCCAAGCCGAGAGTGGGGAGCGTGCTCTCGACGTGCCAGGATCCGGCCCTCGTACAGGATGTACTTGGGCCTGGGCCCGGTGCGGCGAGAGTGCGTGCATGGCGTCGCGAGGCAGGCGGGAGTTCGACGACAGGGCCCAGGGGCCGTCCGGCGGGGTCCTGTCAGCTGTGCCGTCCCCAATGGCCGCGGTGGATGACGTCGTCCGTGTGACGGCGGCGCTCCGCGACCGCGGCGCTCTGCGGCGGTAGGTCGTCCGCGCGGTAGCCGACGGTGATCCCGCCGATCGGGTCGTACTCGTCGGGGATCTCGAACTCGGCGCGGAACGGTCCCAGTTGGGCGGGCATGATGCCGAAGAAGCAGGCGCCGAGGCCCTCGTCGACCGCGGTCAGCAGCATGAGGAGGGCGGCCATCCCGGTGTCGATGTACCAGTACGGCGCGGGCCAACGGGCCTCCGCGCGGTCCTCCCAGCCCTTGTCGGGCTCCGCGTACCGCTCCAGGTAGGCAGCCTTGTGGGCCAGCGGCACCACGACCAGCGGGGCGTCCTGCATGGTCGGCGTCTTCTCGACGCGGGTGGGCACGAACGGCCAGAAGCGGGCGCGGTCGGCGGGGTCGGTGAGGGCGAGGAACGCCCACCCCTGGGAGAAGCCGGCCGACGGCGCCCTCAGCGCGGAGGCGAGAATCCGCTCGATCGTCTCGTCGGCCAGCGGCTTGTCGGAGTAGTGCCGGATCATGCGCCGGCGCCGGACCACCTCGGAGAATTCCATGGCAGAGGATCCTTGCACGGGACGAGGACCTCAGGAGCGCCTCGGCGGTGATGACCATCGGCCGGCAGCGGACGACAAGCCGCTTCCGGCCAAGCATGGTCATGGCGCCCGTCCACCCGCCCGTACACGCCCGAGAACGTCCGTGCACGTGACCATCGCTCCGCGAGCACCGATACTGCCGAGAGTGGAACACCGCAAGCGGACCACCGAGACCCAAGACCGCCCGGCTCGTCAGGAGGCTCTCATGAAGATGTTGATCAACGTCCCGGAAACGGTGGTCGCGGACGCGCTGCGGGGCATGGCGGCCGCGCATCCCGAGCTGACCGTCGACGTGGAGAACCGGGTGATCGTGCGGCGGGACGCCCCGGTCGCCGGCCAGGTCGGCCTCGTGTCCGGCGGCGGCTCCGGGCACGAACCGCTGCACGGCGGCTTCGTGGGCCCGGGCATGCTGTCGGCGGCCTGTCCCGGCGAGGTGTTCACCTCCCCCGTACCGGACCAGATGGTGCGCGCGGCTGCGGCCGTGGACAGCGGCGCGGGCGTGCTCTTCATCGTGAAGAACTACACCGGTGACGTGCTGAACTTCGACATGGCGGCCGAGCTCGCCGAGGACGAGGGCATGCAGGTTGCGAAGGTCCTGGTCAACGATGACGTCGCCGTCACCGACAGCCTGTACACGGCGGGCCGGCGCGGCACCGGCGCCACCCTGTTCGTGGAGAAGATCGCGGGAGCGGCGGCGGACGAGGGGCAGCCGCTCGAGCGTGTGCAGTCCATCGCGCGGCAGGTCAACGAGAACTCCCGCAGTTTCGGTGTCGCCCTGAGCGCCTGCACCACGCCTGCGAAGGGCACTCCCACCTTCGACCTCCCGCCGGGTGAGCTGGAGTTGGGCATCGGCATCCACGGTGAGCCGGGGCGCGAGCGGCGGCCCATGATGACCGCGCGCGAGATCGCCGACTTCTCGGTGGACGCCATCCTTGACGACTTCCGGCCGCGCAATCCCGTGCTGGTCCTGGTCAACGGGATGGGTGCGACCCCGCTCCTGGAGCTGTACGGCTACAACGCGGAAGTGCAGCGGGTCCTGACCGAGCGCGGCGTCCCCGTCGCCCACACCCTGGTCGGCAACTACGTCACCTCCCTCGACATGGCCGGCGCCTCGGTCACCCTGTGCCAGGTCGACGAGGAGCTGCTGCGGCTGTGGGACGCGCCGGTCAACACGCCGGCGCTGCGCTGGGGCAGGTGAGTGAGGTCAACGTCCGTGCCACGCAAGGAGATCCAGTGCTCGACGCCGACTTCTTCCGCCGCTGGATGACGGCAGCCGCCGCATCCGTCGACCGCGAGGCGGAGCGGCTGACCGCGCTCGACTCGCCGATCGGCGACGCCGACCACGGCAGCAATCTGCAACGCGGGTTCCGCGCGGTCACGGCCACGCTGGAGAAGGAGGCGCCGGACACGCCCGGCGCGATTCTCCAGCTCGCGGGGCGGCAGCTGATCTCGACGGTCGGAGGTGCGTCCGGTCCGCTGTACGGCACGCTGCTGCGCCGTACCGGAAAGGCTCTCGGGGACGCCGCCGAGGTCGGTGAGGAACAGCTGGCGGAGGCGCTGAGGGCGGGCGTGGACGCGGTCATGGCGCTGGGCGGAGCCGCACCCGGCGACAAGACCATGATCGACGCCCTGGTACCCGCGGTGGACGCGCTCGGCACCTCGTTCGAAGCGGCGAGCGCCGCCGCGGAAGCGGGTGCCGTCGCGACCACGCCGTTGCAGGCCCGCAAGGGCCGGGCGAGCTATCTGGGCGAGCGCAGCATCGGACACCAGGATCCGGGTGCCACCTCCTCGGCCCTGCTGATCGCCGCACTCGTGGAGGCGACCGGTGAGTGAAACCCATGACAAGCTGGTCGGCATCGTGCTCGTCTCGCACAGCGCCGCCGTCGCCGAGTCGGTCGCCGAACTGGCCAAGGGACTGGCGGGCGGTGGCACCACGGCGCCCGTCGCCCCGGCGGGCGGCACGGTCGACGGCGGGCTCGGCACCAGTCCGGAACTGGTCGCCTCCGCGGCGGCCGCAGTGGACCGGGGCGCCGGGGTCGCCGTGCTCATGGACCTGGGCAGTGCCGTCCTCACGGTGAAGGCCCTGCTCGCGGAGGGCGACGAACTCCCGGAGAACACCCGGCTGGTCGACGCGCCCTTCGTCGAGGGCGCGGTCGCGGCGGTGGTCACGGCCTCGGCGGGCGCGGACCTGGCGGCGGTGGAGGCGGCGGCCACGGAGGCGTACTCGTACCGGAAGGAGTGAGGGCGTTCCGGGAAGTCGCCGCCGACCCGAAGCCGCCGCCGGCTCGGGTCGGCAGCGGCTTCCTGGTGCTCTCGTGCGGATCAGTTCTCCCGCAGGAACTTCCGCGCCAGTTCCTCGCCTTGCGCCGCGGCCGCCTGGTGGTTCTCGATCGGCGTCACCCGGGAGTTCCGGAAGACGATGTACGTCACGCCGGAGTCCGTTCCGCCGGTGCGCGGGTCCGGGGGGATACCGAGGGCCACGGCGGTGGCGTACGAGGCCTCGCCGATGATCTGTTTCGGCCCCGTGACGGGAGGGGGCCGCACGGAGCACACGCTCGTCGTGCAGCCGAGTGGTCGGGACCCGACCGGGCCCCGACCACTCGACCGCGCTCGCCGGCGCGGGATCAGCGACGACAGCGGACCGCGCCGTCGGCACGAACTGCCATGAAACACAAGCGAGTTCACGCCGTATCCGGTACCAGCATACGTAGCCAGGGCGCGCCTTAGCGAACGCCGCCCCTCCTCTTGATGCGATCGCGTCAGCCATGGCATACAGGTACAGACCAATCCCATGGAGGGGAGGCAGGCGGTGCGACGCGTTCCCGTACCGGTGATCTGCGGTTCGATCCTGCTCCTGGCGTCCTGCGCCTGGGGTGGCCGGACCGGCGACGACGGCGGACGGCTCCCCTCGGCTCCCCTGGGGGTGACCGCCGTGCCGGGCAGCTCGACCAGCGTGCACGTGATGTGGAACCGGGTGGCGGGCGGTCCGGACATCACCGCGTACGAGGTATTTCGCGGCCCCACCAAGGTGAAGGAGGTGCCGGGCGCCGAGCACATGGTGGACGTGACCCGGCTCGAGCCTTCGAGGTCGTACGTCTTCACGGTCCGGGCCCGGAGCGCCGACGGCGTCCTCGGCCCGGCGAGCCGCGAGGTCCGGGCCACCACACCGGCCGGCGTCGCCACCGACGAACGGGCCCCGTCCCGCCCCGGGCATCCGACCGGCAAGGCCGTCGGGAGCCGGGCGGTGCAGCTGGCCTGGGCACGGTCGGCGGACGACCGGGGTGTGGCGTCGTACGACATCTACCAGGGCGGCTCGAAGATCCACAGCGTGGGCGGCGGGCAGACGGCGGCCGTGGTCACCGGACTGCGGCCGGGGATCCCGTACTCGTTCACGGTCCGGGCGCGGGACGCGGCGGACAACCTGTCACCGGCGAGCGAGGCGGTGCGACTGACCACTCCGCCCGGTTCCGGTGACGGGCAGGGCACCGCGCCGACCCGGTTCCGTGCGACGACCCACCGCGCCGACGGGGCGTACTACCTGGACCTCGCCTGGGTCCCGCCGGACGTCGACGGCGTCGTCACGGAGTACCAGATCCACCTGGACGGACAGCCCGCCACCTCGCTCGTCTGGGGCGGGGCGGCGCCGCGCGCCACCGCCACCGCCACCGCCACCGCCACCTACAGCTTCTACGTGGGCCGGGACGAAGGGGTCATGCACCGGGTCCGCATACGGGCGAAACTGCCGGACGGCACCTGGGGCGGCTTCTCGACCGAGCGGACGGTGACGACGGGCCGTTGACCAGGACGGCCCGACGCCGGCCGCCGCACGGGCGGCTAGACGTGCCCGGGCAACTCCCCGAACTCCTCCAGGGCATGCGTCAGCCACTGGATCCAGAAGGTCTCCAGGTCGATGCCCGCCCGCAGCACAAGGTGCTGGAGGCGGTCCTGCACCGCGTCCTTGCCGGGCCCGAAGTCGCGTTTCTCGATCTCCCAGTACTCGGCCAACTGCTCCTGATGCAGGGCGAGATGACGGCGCAGGTCCGCCTCGATGCCCGCGGTGCCGACGACCGCCGCGGCACGCAGCCGCAGCAGCAGTACATCGCGCGCCGGCTTGGGATCCTGGGACGCTGCCGTCCAGCGGGCGAGTGCGGCGCGGCCGGCGGGCAGGACCTCGTAGGACTTCTTCTGCCCGCGGGCCGGCTGATCGGTGGGGAGGGCGCGGATGAGGCCGTCGCTCTCCAGCCGTCCCAGCTCGCGATAGATCTGCTGGTGGGTCGCCGACCAGAAGTAGCCGATCGACCGGTCGAAACGACGGGTCAGTTCGAGTCCCGACGACGGCTTCTCCAGCAGGGCGGTCAGGATCGCGTGCGGGAGTGACATGGGATCATCCTAAGGAGGCGCCGTACGGGTCCTACAGCGCCGCCGCCAGCTCCGTCCCCTGCTTGATCGCGCGCTTGGCGTCCAGCTCGGCCGCCACGTCGGCCCCGCCGATCAGGTGCGGCGTCCGGCCCGCGGCCACCAGTTCCTCGTACAGGTCGCGGCGCGGCTCCTGCCCGGTGCACAGGACGACCGTGTCGACCTCCAGGACCCGGCTCTCGCCGTCGACGGTGATGTGCAGCCCGGCGTCGTCGATCCGGTCGTAGGTCACGCCCGGAACCATGGTGACGCCACGGTTCTTCAGCTCCGTGCGGTGGATCCAGCCCGTGGTCTTGCCGAGCCCCGCGCCGACCTTGGAGGTCTTGCGCTGGAGGAGGTGGACGGTACGCGGCGGGGCGGGCCGCTCGGGTGCGGCGAGGCCGCCGGGGGCGCGGTAGTCCATGTCGACGCCCCAGTGGCGGAAGTACGTCGCCGGGTCCTCGCTCGCCTTGTCGCCGCCGTCGGTGAGGTACTCGGCGACGTCGAAGCCGATGCCGCCCGCGCCCAGGACGGCGACGCGCTCGCCGACGGGGGCGCCGTCGCGCAGCACATCGAGGTAGCCGAGGACACGGGGGTGGTCGCTGCCGGGGATCTCGGGGGTGCGCGGGGTGACGCCGGTCGCGACGACGATCTCGTCGTGGTCGGTGAGGTCCACGGCGGCGACACGGGTGTTCAGCCGGACGTCCACGCCGTGCAGTTCGAGCTGGGTGCGGAAGTAGCGCAGCGTCTCGTCGAACTCCTGCTTGCCGGGAACCTTGCGGGCGACGTTGAGCTGGCCGCCGATCTCGCCCGCCGCGTCGTAGAGCGTGACGTCGTGGCCGCGCTCGGCGGCCGAGACGGCGCAGGCGAGCCCGGCGGGACCGGCGCCGACCACGGCGACGCGCTTGCGCAGCCGGGTCGGGAACAGGACCAGCTCGGTCTCGTGGCAGGCGCGCGGGTTGACCAGGCAGGAGGTGATCTTCCCACTGAACGTGTGGTCGAGGCAGGCCTGGTTGCAGCCGATGCAGGTGTTGATGGCCTCGGGGCGCCCCTCCGCGGCCTTGGCGACGAAGTCGGGGTCGGCGAGCATCGGGCGGGCCAGCGACACCATGTCGGCGTACCCGTCGGCGAGCAACTGCTCCGCCAGCTCCGGTGTGTTGATGCGGTTGGTCGTCACGAGCGGGACCGAGACGGCGCCCATGACCTTCTTGGTCACCCAGGTGTACGCACCGCGCGGCACGGAGGTGGCGATGGTCGGGATGCGTGCCTCGTGCCAGCCGATGCCGGTGTTGATGATGGTCGCTCCGGCGGCCTCGACCGCCTTGGCGAGCGTGACGACCTCGTCGAGGGAGGAGCCGCCCGGCACGAGGTCGAGCATGGACAGCCGGTAGATGATGACGAAGTCCTCGCCGACCGCCTCGCGGACGCGGCGGACGATCTCCACGGGAAAGCGCATCCGGTTCTCGTACGAGCCGCCCCAGCGGTCCTCGCGCCGGTTGGTCTGCACCGCGACGAACTCGTTGATGAGGTAGCCCTCGGAGCCCATGATCTCGACACCGTCGTACCCGGCGTGCCGGGCCAGACGGGCGGCGCGCGCATAGTCGTCGATCGTCTGCTCGACCTCGGCGTCGGTGAGCGCGTGTGGCACGAACGGGCTGATCGGGGCCTGAAGGTCGCTGGGTGCCACGAGGTCCCGATGGTAGGCGTACCGGCCGAAGTGCAGGATCTGCATCGCGATCCTGCCGCCCTCGCGGTGCACGGCCTCGGTAATGACGGAGTGCTGCTCGGCCTCCGCCTCGGTGGTGAGCTTCGCGCCGCCCTCGTAGGGGCGTCCGGCCTCGTTGGGCGCGATACCGCCGGTGACGATGAGCCCCACTCCTCCGCGCGCCCGGGCTGCGTAGAACGCGGCCATGCGCTCGAAGCCGCGCTCCGCCTCCTCCAGCCCCACGTGCATCGAGCCCATGAGCACACGGTTGGGCAGGGTGGTGAAGCCCAGGTCGAGCGGGGTCAGCAGGTGGGGGTAGCGGCTCATCGGGCCCTCCGTACGGGATGTCGTGCGTCTGTTGTAGACGACGGCACCCCGTTGTGCAACTAGTTGCACAACGGGGGCCGCGACCGGTGAGCCGCCCGACGCCGCCGACGCGATCACCCCGGCCGTCCTGCGCCCGCTCGGCCTCTAACGCCGGGTGCCGATCAGCACATGGGCACTCAGCTCCGCCGAGACGGCGAGCCGGACGGCGAGCCCGCCGCGGATGAACTCCTCCACGGCATGGGGGACTTGGCGCTCGCTCGTCTCGACGAGGAGCAGGCCGCCGGGGGCGAGCCACGGGGACGCCCCGGCGGTGACCCGGCGCAGGACGTCCAGGCCGTCGAAGCCGCCGTCGAGGGCGACGAGTGGCTCGTGCTCGCGGGCCTCGGACGGCAGCAGCGAGACCTCGTCCGTGGGCACGTAGGGGACATTGGCCGCGAGGATGCCGACGCGGCCGCGCAGGCTGCCCGGGAGGGCCGCGAACAGGTCGCCCTCATGGACCCGCCCGCCGTAGGGGGCGACGTTGCGGCGGGCACAGCGCACGGCGACCGGATCGATGTCGGCGGCGTGCAGCTCGGGGCCGTCGAGCGCCGCGGCGAGGGCGGCGCCGACCGCGCCCGAGCCGCAGCACAGATCCACGACCAGCGAGGCGTCGTACCCGAGGGCGACTGCCTGTTCGACGAGGAACTCGGTGCGCCGGCGGGGCACGAAGACGCCCGGCTCCACGGCGACGCGCAGTCCGTGGAACTCGGCCCAGCCCAGGACCTGTTCGAGGGGCAGGCCCGCGACCCGCCGGTCGACCATGGCGGCGACCTCGTCGGGCGTACGAGCGGTGGAGAGGATCAACTCCGCCTCGTCCTCGGCGAAGACACAGCCGGCGGAGCGGAGCGCGGAGACGACGCTGGAGAGCGAAAGTGGTGGCATGGAGCCGAGTAGCCTTCCGGTTTACCGAAGGGCGCCCTCGCGGCCACCTACCGGCGGTGGTCCGCGCTGTCATGAGGTGAGAGCACCCGAGCCGACACAGCAGTAATGGGTCTCACCTCCTCGGCCACGACCGGCCGGGGCGATCCACGGCCGGACGTCACCTTAGCAGGGGGTTCCGCGCCGCCGCGGCCCCCGCCCCGGTCGGCCCCTACGGGGCCGCCTTGAAGTTGTACTGTACAACCAGAACCGCGAGGAGGTCCCGTGGAGACAGCCGAGAGGTCCGGCGAGAGCCCTGTCGCAGAGCGCGCCACCGCGTCGCGCTCCGCCGAGGCGGCCGTCGAGACGATTCATCGCGAGATGACGTCGTTCGCCCGCCGTGCCCGCGCTTCGGCGGGGCGCATGCATCCGGAGCTGTCCCTGGTCTCGTACACGCTGCTCGGGCACCTGGAGGAGAGCGGCGGCTGCCGCGCGACCGACCTGGCCGCGCACTACGCGCTGGACAAGTCCACCGTCAGCCGGCAGGTGGCCGCGCTGGAGCGGGCCGGGCTGATCGAGCGGCGACTCGATCCTGACGACCACCGGGTGCAAGTGCTGCACCTGACCGGGACGGGGACACGGATCCTCGGCCAGGTGACCGAAAGCCGCCGCGAAGCGTTCCGGGAGCGGCTGGTGGGCTGGTCCGAGGAGGACCTGGAACGCTTCGCGGCGTATCTGCTGCGGTACAACGCCGCGGCGGGCGCCACGCCGCTCAGGCCGTCCGCCGCTGCCGCGGATTGATCAGATCCCCACAGCCTGCTCGTCCGCCGCGTGCTCCGGAACCCGGGCCGAGAGGAACTTCGTCGTACGGCGCTGCCGGAAGCCGAGCGACTCGTAGAGCCGGATGGCGTTGGTGTTGCCCGCGCCCGTGTGCAGGAACGGGGTCTCGCCGCGCTCACGGATGCCGTGCGCGACGGCCAGGATCAACCGGGTGGCCAGTCCCCGGCCACGGAAGTCCGGATCGGTGCACACGGCGCTGATCTCGGTCCAGCCCGGGGGGTGCAGCCGCTCGCCCGCCATGGCGACCAGCGCACCGCCCCGACGGATGCCCAGGTAGGTGCCGAGTTCGATGGTGCGCGGCAGGAAGGGGCCGGGCCGGGTGCGCTCGACCAGGTCCAGCATCTCCGGCACATCGGCAGGGGTGAGCCGTACGGCCTCCGGGTCGGGCGCGGCGGCGAGTCCGTCGTCGACGAGCTGCACCCCGTCGAGTGCGAAGGTTATCTCCCAGCCGTCCGGGACCTGCCCGCGGAAACCGGCGAGCGGGGCCTCGGCTCCCGGGCCCGCGAGCGCCGCGAGGTCGGCCCAGTCGTCGGCGTCGGGCTCGTCGGGCAGGCCCACCCACGGTGACACGTCCAGGAGGTAGCGCAGCACGCGCCCCCGTCGCTCGGCGAAGTGGGCGTGCCGGCCGGTCAGCGAGGCGAGCGCCGGGTTGTCGAGGACGTGCCGTTCGGTGCTCATGCACCGACCTCGATCACGACCTTGCCCCGGGCGTGGCCGCCTTCGACCGCGCGCAGGGCCTCCCCGGCCCGCTCGAGCGGGAAGCGCTCGGTGATGTACGGATCGATGTCACCGCGCTCGACCAGGCGCGCGACCTCGTCGAGCACGGCGGCGGTCCTGGCCCGGGCGACGCGCGCGCCGCCCAGCCGCTCGACGTCCTGGGGCGGCGCCCCGGCTGTGATCAGCTTCGAGCGGTCCGGCGGCAGGGTCGCCACCTCTTTCAGCCCGTCACCGCCGATGAGGTCGTACACACCGTCGATGCCGTCGGGAGCTGCCGCCCGCACCCGCGCGGCCAGATCCGGTCCCGCCGGGACGTGCACGGCGCCGAGCTGTTCGACGAAGTCCTTCTTGCCCTCGCTCGCCGTGCCGACGACACGCAGACCGAAGGCGCGGGCGATCTGCACGGCGGCGACGCCGACTCCCCCACCTGCGCCGGTGACCAGCAGGGTCGCGCCCCGGGGCAGGTCGAGCTGGCGGATCCCGTCGTAGGCGGTGGCCACGGCGACCGGCAGGACAGCCGCGTCCGCGAAGGACAGCCCGTCCGGCACGTGCGCGGTCACCGTCGCCTGAAGGAGCGCGTACTCGGCGTACCCGCCGGCCACGGTGTTCCCGAAGACCGCGTCCCCCGCGGCGAAGCCGGTCACGCCCTGTCCCACCTCCTCGACGACGCCGGCGGCCTCGCTGCCGAACACCAAGGGAAACTCGGGCTTGCCCGTCTCGCCGGGACGCCGGAAGCCCGAGCGCAGCTTCCAGTCGATCGGGTTCACGCCCGCCACGCGCACCGCGACAAGGAGCTGTCCGGGGCCCGGGCTCGGCCGGCCGACGTCGATGAACTTCTCGGTCTCCGGGCCGCCGAACCGCGTGTATGCGTACGCCTTGGGCATGACCTGCCTCACTCTCCTTCGCTGTCGCCGGACCACCCGTCGCAGGACCCACCGGTCCGGCCACTACACCGCAAGGAAGATCATGTGACGGGTATTCCCGGGCTCCCGGAGAGTTCATGCGCCCGCAATGATCCAAAGCCCCCGGGGCGGGGAGCAGGGCCGACGGACCCGTACGGTTGAATGCGTACGCATTCATCACGCTCGACCGACGGTCCCGTCCGGACGGTCTGGAGGCACCACCGCCATGAATGTCACCCGAGGCTTCACCGGGCGCCCGCGCGTCCCCGATCCCGGGCTGCCGCCCGGCCAGTACGACGCGGGCGACGACTGGCCCGTCCTGTCCGCCGAGGTGACGCCCGGTCTGGCCGCCGCGGACTGGTCGCTGCGGATCGACGGTCTGGTGGCCGAGCCGCGCACCTGGAGCTGGGAGGACGCGCACGCGCTGCCGGCGTCGGCGTACGAGGGCGACATCCACTGCGTCACCAGCTGGTCGAAGTTCGGGGTGCGGTTCGGGGGCGTGTCCCTGGATGTGTTCCTGGACCTGGTACGGCCCGAGGCGACGGCCACGCACGCCGTCGCGTACTCCCACACCGGCTACACCACCGATCTCCCCCTGGCCGACCTCACCGGCGGGCGCGCCTGGATCGCGTTCGAGTACGACGGGAAGCCGCTGCCGGCCGAGCACGGAGGTCCCGCGCGGCTGCTCGTGCCGCATCTGTACTTCTGGAAGAGCGCCAAGTGGATCGCGGGCCTCAGGATCCTCGACCACGACGAGCCAGGGTTCTGGGAGCAGAACGGCTACCACGCGCGGGGCAACCCGTGGCAGGAGCAGCGGTACTCCGGTGACTGAGACGACCGTGACACCCCAGCCCTTCGTGCCGCCGACGCCCTTCGCGGTGCCCGGGCGGATCACGGTGAGCAACCGCACTGCCGCCCGGTGGCAGACCGCCACGCTGACCGCGATCCGCCGCGAGACGCCATACGCGGCGACGTTCCGGTTCGCGGTGCCCTGCTGGGCGGGTCATCTGCCCGGACAGCATCTGATGCTGCGGCTGACCGCGCCGGACGGCTATGTGGCGCAGCGGCACTATTCCGTCGCGTCGCCGCCCGACGAGTCGGGGGACATCGAACTGACCCTGGACCACGTCGAGGGCGGTGAGGTCTCCGGCTGGTTCCACACGGTGGCGAAGCCCGGGGACGAGGTCCAGGTCCGGGGGCCGCTGAGCGGCTTCTTCGCCTGGCCCGGCGACCGGCCCGCGTTGTTGATCGGCGCGGGCTCGGGGGTCGTCCCGCTGATGTCGATGGTGCGCCACCACCGGGCCCGGGGTCTGCGGGTGCCGCTGCGGCTGTTGGTCTCGGCCCGGGGGCCGCGGGAGCTGATCTACGCGGACGAGTACGGGGCGGAGACCACGCGTGTCTTCACTCGCAGCGCACCCGAGGGTGTGCCCGTGGGCCGTATGTCGGCAGACCACGTGGCGCCGCTCCTGGCCGAGGCGCCTCCCGGTGGATGGGAGGCCTATGTGTGCGGCTCGAACGGATTTGCGGAGCATGCCTCCCGGCTGCTCGTCGCGGCCGGGCAGCCGGTGGACCGCATTCGGATCGAACGCTTCGGCTGACCCGGTCCCGGGTTTCGGGGCCAAATGGCCGGGAACCTCGCCCGAGAGGAGAATTGGCACAAAAAGCCGTTTCATCGGAAGCATCCCGTGCACCGTACGCGCGAGCCCCGTGAGCGGCCGTCCTCCGGTCCCGGAGCCGGCGGCGGGCTGGTGCGCGACGGGTGTTACGCGCTGCTTCCGCGAGGGGGTTCTCCTCGTGGCCGAGGGTGGTGGGCGGGTCGCAGGGACCCGGGCGCCGGGACCGGTCGGCCCCTCCACGAGCGGAACGTGGCGGCAAGGAGGTCGAGATGCGAACCCGGGTGCGCGGCTGGCGCTGGCGCCGCAATCCGCTGCGCCGCCGGTCGGATGTCGTCGAGGCGTGGGCGGCCCTGCTCTTCGCCGTGCTGCTGTGCCTCGGGGCGCCGTTCGCCGGTACGGCCGCGGGCTGGTGGGCCTACGACAACGCGCACGAGACCCAGGTGACCCAGCGCGCCCAGCGCCATCAGGTCTCCGCGGTGCTCGTCGAGGACGCACCGGCCGCGGTGCCCTCGACCCAGGGCAGCAGGCAGCCCTTGTACGACGTGCATGTGCGCTGGAGCGAGCCGGGCAAGGGCACGCGGACCACGGTCGCCCAGGTCCCGGCGGGCTCGCGGCACGGCGACCGGGCGGATGTGTGGCTGGACGCCGAGGACCGTGGCGTCGCCCCGCCGCCGAGCGACGCCGCGGTGTGGCAGCACGCCCTGACGACGGGCCTGTGGGCCGCGGGCGGAGTGGCTGGGGCCGTGCTCCTGGCCCGCGCCGTGATCCGCCGGGTCGCCGAACGGCACCGCATGGCGGAGTGGGAGGCCGAGTGGGCCCGCACCGGACCCGAGTGGCGGCGCCGGACGGCCTGACGCGTTTTCCGGCATGACCGGCCCCCCGGGTTCGAGGTCTGGCGGGTCATCGGTGGCCACCGTACGGTGTGATCATCCGCCCTCCTGACGTCAAAGGTGATCCTTCATGGCCCTGTTCGACCTGCCGCTCGACGAACTCCGCGCGTACCGCAGCGCCTCGGTCGAACCCGCGGACTTCGACGCGTTCTGGACGAAGACGCTGCAGCAGACCCGCGAGCACGACCTGGACGCCCGCTTCGAGCCGGTCGACACGGGCCTGAGGACACTCCAGGTCTACGACGTGACGTTCGCGGGGTTCGGCGGCCATCCGGTCAAGGGCTGGCTGACCGTGCCGGCGTCCGCCGACGGGCCGCTGCCCACAGTCGTGGAGTTCATCGGCTACGGCGGCGGACGCGCTCTTCCGCACATGCACCTGCTGTGGGCGTCGGCGGGCTTCGCGCACTTCGTGATGGACACACGCGGGCAGGGCAGCGCCTGGGGCGGCGGCGAGACGCCGGACCCGGTGGGCAGCGCCCCGGCTTTCCCCGGGTTCATGACGCGCGGCGTCGAGGACCCCGAGACGTACTACTACCGGCGGCTGTTCACGGACGGAGTGCGGGCCGTCGAGGCGGCCCGCGCGCACCCGCTGGCCGACGCCTCCCGCACCGCGGCCGTCGGCACCAGCCAGGGCGGAGGTATCACGCTCGCGGTCGGCGGTCTGGTGCCGGATCTGGTGGCGGTCGCCCCGGACGTGCCCTTCCTGTGCGACTTCCCGCGCGCCACGACGCTCACGGACCGGGACCCGTACCGGGAGATCGGCAAGTACCTCAAGACACACCGGGGCCGCACCGAGCGGGTGATGCGGACGCTCTCGTACTTCGACGGCGTGCACTTCGCCGTGCGTGGCCGGGCTCCCGCGCTGTTCTCGGCGGCGCTGGAGGACCAGACGTGTCCCCCCTCGACGGTGTTCGCCGCGTTCAACGCGTGGGCGCACGAGGACAAGAAGATCGAGGTCTACGACTTCAACGACCACGAGGGCGGCGGCCCGTACCAGGAGGCGGTCAAGCTGCGCTGGCTGCCGGCCCGTTTCTGAGAAGCGGCATGGAGACGGCCGAGGCGGCACACAGGTTCGTCCGGGTGTGGGAGCGGTCCTGGGCGGCACACGACGTGGACGCGATCCTCGCGCTGTACGCCCGGGACTGCCTCCACCGGTCGATGCCGTTCCGCACGCCGCACCGGGGGCGGAGCGAACTGGCCGAGTACGTGCGCTGGTCGTTCGCCTCCGAGCGCACGCTCGACGTCCGTTTCTCCGAGCCGATCGTCGGCCCCGGTCGACGATCGGTGGCGGAGTTCCGGGTGCTGGCCGAGGAGGACGGCAGGCCCGTGACTCTCGCCGGCTGCGTTTTCGTGCGCTTCGACGAGGAGGGGTTCGCCGTGGAGACGCGGGACTACTGGCACACCGTCACCGGCCATCAGGAACCGGGTGGTTCGCTGTTCTTCACCTGACACGACGACCCGACGACCCGAGGAAAATGGCGCTCGTCGACGCCCTGTACAGCGCGCTGTAGGCAGCCGCGGGCGCCACGGGCCGGATTCGGTCGCACTTCCGGGCCGCCTGTGGGTGGTCAGGGTGCGGGCCGGAAGGGCTCTGCTGAGGAAGCGGTCGCGGACGGGGCCCGAGGGCCACGGCAGCGACGTGACCGCCGTGCGCGCCGGCCCAGGACCACCAGAGGGGGGCGACCGCGCTCCCGGCCGGGACCAAAAGGGGCTGGGGCACAGCGCCGGTCAGGCCCGCGGTGCGCCACTCCCCCGCGTGGCCACGATCAACCGGCAGCGCGGGCTGCCGTCGGGCCGCCGGCCGAAGTCGGTCAGGGCCCGGTGCTCGACGGTGAAACCGGCGCGGGTCAGCTCTCCCCGTACGTCACCGAAGCGGAACGCCCGGTAGTACATGACGAACGGCGGCCGCCAGACGGCATTGCGCACGCGCATCGCCGCGTCGAAGCCGAGCAGTGCCCAGTACCAGGGCGAGGCCGGCCGCGGCGGAGCCCCGACCGGGAACGCGAACCGTCCGCCCGGCCGCAGTACGGAGTGGACCTGGGCGAACAGACCGGGAAGCTCGCCCGGCAGGAAGTGCCCGAAGGCGCCGAAGCTCACGACCAGGTCGAAAACGGGACCGAAGGGCAGGGCGCGGGCGTCCGCGCGCACCCAGTCGACGCGCGGCGAGCCCTCGGACCGCATCTGGTCCCGTCCGACGGCCAGCATGCCCGCGCTGAAGTCGACGCCGGTGACGCTCTCACGGCAGACCGTGCGCAGAACGTCCATCCCCGCGCCCGTACCGCAGCACAGGTCGAGCCCGTGCTCGAAGGGACCGATCACCTCCAGTGCCGCTTCGACGGCGTCGAGGACGGCCTCCGGCGTCCGGAAGGGCGTGTGGTCGAACTTGGGCGCGAGCAGGTCGTACCCGTGCTCGACCGAGGACAGCGCCTGAACGGCCAGCTCGCGAAGGGTGGGACCGTGCGGGGAGAACATCACCTTCAGCTTAGATGCAGCGCGCTCGCTCTGAGCGTCGAGGATCACCATGAACCCGGCCAGCACAGCAGGGCGAGAGCGCGCCGGCGGCGGGGGTCGGGGGCGGGGGCGGTCATCGGAACCTCCTGTGTTGTGAGGTGCTTTCACCCACCGCCGAACGGCCCCTACGCCGATCGACACTCCGCGAGCCGCCTTTCCAGGAACCGGCGCTCGGCGTCGTTCGCCACCAGCTCCAGCGCCCGCTTATACGCCTCGGCCGCCTCCCCCGTACGCCCACTGCGGCGCAGCAGGTCGGCGCGGGTGGCGGGCAGCAGGTGGTAGCCGACCAACTCGCCCTCCTGTTCCAGCTCTCTCACCAGAGCGAGGCCCGCCTCCGGACCCTCGGCCATGCCGACCGCCACCGCACGGTTGAGGCGGACCACGGCGGAGGGCACGAGGCGGGCCAGCTCGCCGTAGAGCGCGGCGATGTCGGCCCAGTCGGTCTCCTCGGCGGTGGTCGCGGTGGTGTGGCAGGCGGCGATGGCGGCCTGAATCTGATATGGCCCGGGGCGGCCCCGCCGCAGCGCGGCTTCCAGCAGGGCGGCGCCCTCGTCGACCTCGGCACGTCCCAATGCGCGCGGTCCTGGTCCTCCAGGGTCACCAGTTCGCCCGCCGCGTCGACGCGTGTCCCGCGACGGGCGTCGTGGAGCAGCAGGAGCGCGAGCAGGCCCAGGACCTCGGGCTCGTCGGGCATGAGGCGGACCAGCACGCGGGCCAAGCGGATCGCCTCGGCGCACAGGTTGGTGCGTACGAGGTCGGCGCCGGACGTGGCCGCGTACCCCTCGTTGAAGAGGAGGTAGAGCACACCGAGCACGCCCGTCGTGCGTTCGGGCAGGAGATGCGCGGGCGGCACCCGGTAGGGGATGCCGGCGTTGCGGATCTTCCGCTTCGCGCGCACCAGGCGCTGCGCCAGTGGTCGCCTCGGGGACCAGGAAGGCGCGGGCGATCTCCGGTGTGGTCAGGCCCGCGAGTGCCGTGCTCACCCTGTCCGCCGTCGCCCTCACCGCCACCCCGGCCGATGCGGCCACCGGCGCGATCACCGGTCTCGCGGGCAAGTGCCTCGACGTCGCCGGGGCCACCAGGTTTGGGCGCGGAGATCGCGTGTTCACGCCGACGTGGTCGAGTCGCGTGGTCACGGCCGGTAGCCCGCCATCGCGCGGTCGCCGCCGTCGACCGTGAGGTTGGCGCCGTTGACGAACGCGGCCTCGTCGGAGCACAGGAAGGCCGCGGCCCGCCTGATGACCCCATCGGCAGGGGCAGCGCGAAGTGCCGCCGCAGATCGGCCACTCCACCGCCGGACGCGGCCACGCGGGCGAGGTCGTCGAGCAGGCATGCGGTCAACTGCTCGATGCGCGGCCGCAGTTCCTCCACGCGCCGCGCCGTGAACGCCCGGCTGACGAGCGACCGCAGCTGCCGGTGGTCGTCTGGCCATCCCATCGACGTCACCGGGCGGTACGACCAATGCGACGGCGCCCCGTGCGAGCAGCCGGGCGTTGTCGGCGTGCGGGCAGCCGCCGGAGGGGTCCATGCGGTGGGGTGCGGCGGAGGAGGTGTCCACCGGTGACTCCTTGTCGCCGGGGGTCGCCTGACGCCGTACGACGTTCGATTCTGCCCCCACGGCACGGTGCGCAGCACCTCGTCGTACCCGGCGGCCCTCCCTCGGAACAAAAGGCGACGCCAGGGCGTTGCCCATGTCGTGAGCCGTTGAGGCACAGGTCACTCTCTCACCCGCACGGAAAGTGCTACAGTGCGGTCAGCACCTGTGGACGCCCCGTTTCGGGCGCCGGTGCCCATTCCTTCTGAGTTCGCCGCGCCGTATGTGGTTCCCGACCGGCGTACCGGCTTCCCGGCACCACCTCGCAAGCAGCGTCTTTCCGCCGTACCGAGGTGATGTTCCCCGCCGCAGCGAGGCGTGATCATGCCGCCTCCCCGGCCCGCTCCCCTTCTCTGCCTTCCTTCTGGCTTCCGTCCGTGAAAGGACCTCATATGACCACCACACTCGAACGCCCTGCCGTACGGCAGGAAGTCCCGCCCCAGACCGTCACCGGCGTCTTCGACATCGACCAGAACGGCAAGGGGCATCTGCGCGCAGCCGGCTGCCTGGCCTCGCCCGCCGACCTCCAGGTCTCCCCGGCCGTCGTCCGCCGCTTCGGACTGCGCAAGGGCGACACGCTCGTCGGCACCCGCGGCGGCCGCTCCCTCACCGAGGTCGAGCGCGTCAACGGCCGCACCCCCGAGGAGCTGCGAGGCCGTCCGCACTTCCGCGACCTCACCCCGCTGCACCCGCGCGAGCGGCTGCGGCTCGAACACCCGGCAGCCGGCCTGTCCGGGCGCGTCATCGACCTCGTCTCGCCCGTCGGCAAGGGGCAGCGAGGGCTGATCGTCGCCCCGCCCAAGACCGGCAAGACCGTGCTGCTCCAGCAGATCGCCGCGGCCGTCGCCGGCAACCACCCCGAGTGCCACCTCATGGTGGTGCTCCTCGACGAGCGGCCCGAAGAGGTGACCGACATGCGGCGCTCGGTGCGTGGCGAGGTGTACGCCTCCACGTTCGACCAGACGCCGAAGCAGCACATCGCGCTCGCCGAACTGGTCGTCGAGCGCGCCAAGCGGCTCGTCGAGCAGGGGCAGGACGTCGTCATCCTGCTCGACTCGCTGACCCGGCTGTGCCGGGCGCACAACAACGCGGCCGCCGCCGGTGGCCGCACCCTCAGCGGAGGCGTCGACGCGGCCGCCCTGCACGGCCCCAAGCGGCTCTTCGGGGCCGCGCGCCTGGCCGAGGAGGGCGGCTCGCTCACCGTCCTGGCGACCGCACTGGTGGAGACCGGTTCCCGCGCCGACGACTTCTTCTTCGAGGAGCTCAAGAGCACCGGCAACATGGAGCTCCGCCTCGACCGCACCCTCGCCTCCCGCCGGGTCTACCCGGCCGTCGACATCACCCCGTCCGGCACCCGCCGCGAGGAACTCCTACTGCCCGCAAGGGAGTTGACGGCCGTACGGGGACTGCGGCGCGCCCTGCAGTCGGGTGACGGCCAGGCGAACCTGCAGACCCTGCTGGAACGGCTGCGGGCCACACCCGACAACGCGGCCTTCCTGCGCCAGGTCCAGCCCACGCTGCCGGCCGGATGACCCACGCGGCCGGGCAGGTCCCGGCATCCGGCATCCGGGTGCACGATCCCCCCACTCGGCGCAAGTCATCGGGGCATACGCCCTCACTATTCCTAACGTGTTCGGTATGACTATCGGATTCACGTCCCGCGTCGTCGTCTCGTGCTGCGCGATCGGCGCATTCAGCGCGTTCGGCGCCCCGGCCCTCCCGGCGCACGCCGCCGTCGCCGCAATGGGCAGCGACTCCGACGCCCCCCGGCCCACGGCCAGCCAGCTCTCACTCCTTCACGGGTCCGGGACGCAGGTGCGACCGCGCCCGGGAACCCCCGAACTCCCCGAAGTGTCGGCGCTGTCCTGGGTGGTCGCGGACGCCGGCACCGGCGCCGTGCTCGCAGCGCACGACGCGCACCGACCGTTGCCGCCCGCGAGCACACTCAAGACGCTCTTCGCCCTGACCGTCCTTCCGGCGCTGCCCGGCGAGACCCGGCACACTGTCAGCAATTGGGAGCTGGCAGGTATCGGCCCCGGCAGCAGCCTCGTCGGGGTACGCGAGGGACACACCTACCGGATCAGCGACCTGTGGAGGGGGGTCTTCCTGAACTCCGGCAACGACGCGGTGCACGTGCTGTCCGCGCTCAACGGCGGCGTGCAGACCACGGTCCGCCAGATGGAGGCCAAGGCCCGCGCACTGGGCGCCCACGACACCCATGTGGTCACGCCGGACGGATACGACGCCGACGGACAGGTGTCGTCGGCCTACGACCTCGCGGTGTTCGGGCGGGCCGGACTGCAGAACGCGGACTTCACCCGCTACTGCGGCACCGCCGAGTCGAGCTTCCCTGGCGACGGCGGATCGTCGTACGAGATCGCGAACACCAACCGACTGCTGACCGGCCGCGGCGGCGTCGCGGCCTATCCCGGGCTGATCGGCATCAAGAACGGCTACACCAGCAACGCGGGCAACACCCTGGTGGCCGCCGCCCGTCACGGCGGGCGCACTCTGATCGTCACGGTGATGAACCCTCAAGGAGGCCGGGCGCACGCCGTCTACGAGGAGGCACGCTCGCTGCTCGACTGGGGATTCGCCGCCGCCGGACGCATCACACCGGTCGGCTCGCTCCTGCCCGGCCGGCCCGCTTCGCGCGCGCGTCCCGTCGCACTGCCGACGGTGACGTCGACGGACGACGCCGGCTGGCCGGCCAGGGGGGCACTGGCGGGCGCGGTCGGGCTGGGCGTAGGGACGGCGGTCGCGCTGGCGCTGCGGTTCAAGGGCGGACGGCCGACCCGCGGCTGACCGACCGGCAGGCCCAGCAGCAGACCGAGGGTGATCCACACATAGATGTTGCTGCCGAGGAAGCCGTCGATCCCTGACGCGTCGTCGAACCACAGCCACACCACGCTGCTGCACAGCACCGCGTAGAGGGCGCCCGCGATCCGCAGCCGGCCCGCGTGGACGAGCACGGCGAACGACGGCAGCAGCCAGACGAGATGGTGCACCCAGGTGATCGGGCTGACCAGACAGGCGACCAGTCCGGTGAGGGCGAAAGCGGCCCGCCAGTCACCGGCCCGCAGTGCGCGGTGCGTGCGCCACACCCACACCGCCAGGACCACGACGACGGCCAGCGCCCAGGCGGCACGGCTCGGTTCGCCCGGTGCAGCGAGCCGGGCGAGGACGCCCTGCAGCGACTGGTTGGAGACGTAATCGAGGCGCCCGATGCGGGTGGTGTCCCAGACGGCGTGCCCCCAGTAGAAGCGGGAGGCGCCCGGTGCCGCCCAGAGCGCGAGCAGCGTGCCGGCCACGGCGACGGCGGTCGCGACGGCGGCGGCACGCCACCGGCGGGCGAGGAGCAGCAGGCCAATGAAGACGGCGGGTGTGAGTTTGACGGCCGCCGCGAGGCCGATGCCGACGCCGGCCCAGCGCCCGCGCCCGGTGGACAGCAGCCAGGCGTCGGTGAGCACCAGGGCCAGCAGCAGGAGGTTGACCTGCCCGAAGCTGAAGGTGTCCCGAACGGGTTCCAGCAGCGCCAGTGCGCACGCGGCCAGGGCCCAGCCGAACCAGCCGTAGCGGCGCAGTTCGGGGCCGACGAGGATCCACAGCACGACCGCGACGGCCGCGAGGTTGAGCAGCAGGGCGCAGGCGATGGCCGTGTCCAGCCCGACGAGCGCCATCGGCAGCATGCTCAGGGCGGCGAACGGCGGGTAGGTGAAACCGTACGTCGTCCCCGGCACCCGGTAGTCATAGATATGACCCCCGTGGTGCACCCAGGTGTCCACGGTCCCGTAGTAGACGCGCAGGTCGAACCAACCGCGCAACAGCGGCACCGTGGCCGTGAAGACGGCCACGGCGGCGGCGAGACACAGCACGAGGACGAGCCGTCCCCGCTCGGTGCGGGGCGGTCTCACGCGGTCCCTCCCAGTACGGGTGCCTGGGACGCCTGGTGCGCCTGCCACAGCACGATCACGGCGAGGACGCCGCCGGAGACCGCCAGGACCACCTGGGCGGCGTCCGGCGGTCCACCGCTCGGCAGCACACCGAGCGCCAGCACGGCGGTGGCGGCCACCCGGTGGCGCACGAAGGTGCTGGGGGCCGCTGCGGCGATGAGGAACAACCCCCACAGGGCGTACCAGGGCCGGATCGCCGGGCCGAGCACGGCGACGACGGCGAGGCTCAGGCCGAGCGCGTAGATCGGGCCCGGCCGCAGCTTCAGCCATATGAACAGCACAGCGACCGTGGTCGCCAGGAGTCCGGCCGCGTGCCAGACCGGGATGGCGAGGGGCGCGAGGTCGCTGCCGAGACCGTCGAGCAGACGCCCCGTGACCCGGCCGAGCACGCTGGTGGGCGACCAGTTGTGCGGTGAGACGGGCGTCTTCAGGGCCGCTATCCAGCCGTACCCCGTACCGGCGACGGCGGTGGCCACCACCGTGGTGCCGAGAGCGACCACCGTGGTCGTCGCCACCGCCCGCGCGACGCCGACGTGCCGGCGCAGCGCGATCGCGGCCAGCAGGCCGAGCGCGGCCGGTGCCTTGACCAGCGCGGCGAGCGTGACCAGGACGACGCCGAGGACGTGCAGGCGGCCGCGGGCGGCGAGCAGGCCGACGCCGAGCAGCCCCAGCATGATGGCGTCGTTGTGGGCGCCCGCGACCAGGTGCAGCAGCACCAGCGGGTTGAGGGCACCCAGCCACAGCGCGGCGGCCGGGTCGGCGCCGCACTGCCGGGCGAGACGCGGCAGCGCCGCCGCCATCAGGGCCACGCCGAGGAGGGCGACCAGCCGCATGCCGAGCAGCCCGGCCGGCAGTTCACCGCGGGTCAGGCCGGAGAGCGCGGAGGCGACGACGAGGAAGACCGGCCCGTAGGGGGCCGCGGTGTCCCGCCACACCGGAGCGACCTCGTCCGCCAGCGGACCGCCGAGCTGCGCGGGCCCGTGCGCGTACACGTCGATGTGGGCGTCGACCATCGCGCCCTGCGCGAGATAGCTGTACACGTCGCGGCTGAACAGCGGCGGCGCGAGCAGCAGCGGAGCCGCCCAGACGGCGAGGACGAGCAACAGGGCGCGCGGCGTCGGCGGCTCGGGACCGCGTATCACCCGGCCGAGCAGAGCCCACGCGGCGATCAGCAGGACGACACCGAAGTACACCCCCACCAGTCCGAGCGCGGCGCGCCCGGACTCGGGGGAGACCAGATCCTCGACCGGCAGGGCCCCGGCGGTCTCACCGCCCAACGCGAGAAAGGCGGTACCGGCCAGACCGAGCGCCTGGCAGCGGCGGAGATCGACGGGGAAAGCCATGGCCAACACTCGGAAAGCATGTCAACGCCGGGTGGCTGGAAAGCGACGCCCGCCCCTCACAGGGGCGGCCTGCGCGTGACCGCCGTGTGAGCGGCGGTCACCACAGGGCACGAAGAACCCGGTTGCTGCTCGGAATGCGGTCGCCCCGCTCAGAATACGGACAGGCCCGTCAACGTCGTGAAGCGGTCCAGTGCCGCGACCCCCGCCACCGAATTCCCGCGCTCGTCGAGACCCGGGCTCCACACGCACAGGGTGCAGCGGCCGGGAACGACGGCGATGATGCCGCCGCCGACGCCGCTCTTGCCGGGCAGGCCGACCCGGTAGGCGAAGTCCCCCGCCGCGTCGTACGTGCCGCAGGTCAGCATCACCGCGTTGACCTGCTTGGCCTGGCTGCGGGTGAGCAGGCGGGTGCCGTCGGCGCGGATCCCGTGCCGGGCCAGGAAGCCGGTGGCGAGCGCGAGGTCCGCGCAGGACGCCTCGATGGAGCACTGCCTGAAGTACTGGTCGAGGAGCACCGGCACCGGGTTGTCGATGTTGCCGTAGGACGCCATGAAATGGGCGAGGGCGGCGTTGCGGTCGCCGTGCGCGGCCTCGGAGGCGGCGACCTCGTCGTCGAAGGCGAGCTCCGGATTGCCGCTTTCGGTCCGCAGGAAGTCGAGCAGGGTGCCGGACGCGTGGCCGGTACGGGTGTGCAGCCGGTCGGTGACGACGAGGGCGCCCGCGTTGATGAAGGGATTGCGCGGGATACCGTTCTCGTACTCCAGCTGGACCAGCGAGTTGAACGGGTTGCCCGAGGGCTCCCGGCCGACGTGCTCCCACAGTTCGTCGCCCTCGCGCGCCAGGTCGAGGGCGAGAGTGAAGACCTTGGTGATGGACTGCGTGGAGAACGGCTGCCGCCACTCCCCCACGCCGTACGCCGTGCCGTCCAGCTCGGCGACCGCCATCCCGAAGCGGCGCGGGTCGAGGGCGGCGAGCGCGGGGATGTAGTCGGCGGCCCGCCCGCGCCCGGGCCGCCGCTCCACCTCTTCGGCGATGCGTTCCAGCACGGGCTGGAAGCTCAGCGACGGGGCCATGGTCACCATCGTGCCGCCCAGCGGTTCGGACCGCTCACCCGAGGTAGCTCATGATCATGCGATGGATCCTCTGCCGCTGTGGCCACTCCGCCGCCCGGAGGCAGCCCGGTCAGACCACCGGTGATCCGCTGCCCGCGATCACCTCGGGCCGCGCTCGCCACCGCCGAGCAGCGGCTCACCCGCGAACTCCGCGAGCGCGGCCGGGTCGACCCCGGCGCGGGCGAGAGCCGCCGCTGCGACCGGGATCCGTGCCCGGTTCGCCCCGTCCGCGATCTTCACGGCGACGCTCCGGCCGTCCGGCAGGGCGGCCACCTGGACACCCTCGAAGCCGTCCTTGGCGAGCAGCCCGGGCACGGCGCGCATCAGCGCCGCCACGTCCCGCCCGGAGCCGGAGGCCATCTCGGCGTGCTCGCGCATCGCCGCCGCCACCCGCGCCCGAGGGGTGCCGACCGGTGCGGTGGTGATCCGGGCCGCGGCGCGCGCGAGCCCGTGCAGCGAGGCGGAGAACAGGGGCGCGCCGCATCCGTCGACGGTCACCCGGGCGATCGCCTGACCGGTGAGGTCCTCGACGGTGTCGGCGATGGCCCGCTGGAGCGGGTGCGCCGGGTCCAGGTAGTCCTCCAGCGGCCAGCCGTTAGGGAAACCTTCACGGGGCGTGAAGCCTGAGTACCGGCTTCACGCCCCGTGGTGGAGCTGCGAGCTCAGCTGCTGAGCACTCCGGTCCCCAGCAGGCCCAGGAGCGCCACGCCGACGATGATCCGGTAGATCACGAAGGCGTTGAAGGAGTGCTTGGCCACGAACTTCAGCAGCCAGGCGATCGAGGCGTACGCGACCACGAAGGACACGATCGTGCCGGCGGCCAGCGGCGCCGCGCCCACGCCGGCGCCCAGGGCGTCCTTCAGCTCGTAGATGCCGGCGCCGGTGAGGGCCGGGATGCCGAGGAAGAAGGAGAGCCGGGTGGCGGCGACACGGTCGAGGTCGAGGATGAGCGCGGTCGACATCGTGGCGCCGGAACGGGAGAAGCCGGGGAAGAGCAGCGCGAGGATCTGCGAGCTGCCGACCAGCATCGCGTCCTTGAACGAGGTGTCGTCCTCCCCGCGCTTGTGCCGGCCCATCTGGTCCGCGCACCACATCACACCGCTGCCGACGATCAGCGAGGCCGCCACCACCCAGAGCGACGCGAGCGGACCCTCGATGAGTTTCTTGGCGGCAAGGCCGACGAGAACGATCGGGATGGTCGCGGCGATCACCCACCAGGCGAACTTGTAGTCGTGGTGGATCCGCTCCTCCTTGTTGAACAGACCCCGGGACCAGGCCGAGACGATCCGCACGATGTCCTTGAAGAAGTACAGGAGCACAGCCGCGATCGCGCCCACCTGGATGACGGCCGAGAAGCCGACGACAGCCTGGTCGTCGACGGGGATCCCCATCAGGCCCTCAGTGATCTTGAGATGGCCGGTCGAGGACACGGGGAGGAATTCGGTCACCCCCTCGACGACTCCGAGGACGACGGCCTGACCGACGTTGATGACGCTCATGGGATCCAGTTCTGAAGAGTTGGTCGACAGTGCTGTAGACGGTAGTGCTGCAAGAAGGTTTTACTACGCGCGGGTGACGCCCGCCGACCAGGGTCACACAGCCTGGGCGACCGAAACCCCGGCGAAAGCCGCACCCAGACCCGCCGCCACGCTCACGACGACATTGGCGGCAGCGTAGAACCCCGCCCCGTCCTCGGTCAGCCTCAAGGTCTCGTAGGAGAACGTCGAGTACGTGGTCAGCGCCCCGCACAGACCCGTGCCGATCAGGAGTTGCACGTCGGGTGAGGCGTGACCGGCGGAGGCCGCGCCGGTCAGGAGCCCCAGAATCAGGGAGCCCGTGACATTGACCACGAGGGTGCCCCAGGGGAAGACCGTGTCGTGTTTGAACTGCACCGCACGGTCGGTGAGATACCGCAGGGGCGCGCCGACCATGGCGCCGACGATCACCAGCAGCCAATTCACAACGAGTTCTCACCTTTCCCGTCCGGCGTGCGCGGCGTCTCATCCCGCCCGGCATACCGGATGACCTCGCAGTCGTCGAGGATCACGAGGCCCTCGGCGACGAGTTCGTCGAGCTGCGGCAGGAAGGCGTGGACCCGCTCCTCCGTGTCCACGACGATGACGGCCACCGGCAGGTCCTCGCTGAGCGAGAGCAGTCGCGAGGTGTGGATGAGCGAGGAGGCCCCGAAACCCTCGATGCCGCGGAAGACGCTCGCCCCGGCGAGACCCGCGGCGTGCGCCCGGTGCACGATCTCGGCGTACAGGGGCTTGTGCTGCCAGCGGTCGTGCTCACCGATGAAGACGGTCAGCCGCAGGGCCCTACCGGTCAGTCGTGTCATCGCCGCCTCCGCGGGGCGCCGGTCCGTGGACTCGTGCATCGTTGCCGCCACGCCAGGGCACGACGGGCCGCCGTCATCGCGAGCCATACCGCCGCGAGAGCCCCGAGCGGGGTCGCGAACAGGTAGGCGAGCGCGGTGCGGGGGTGCCCCGCGTCGGCCAGTTTCTGAATGTCGACGGCGTACGTCGAGAAGGTGGTGAATCCGCCGAGCACACCGGTGCCGAAGAAGGGCCGCACCAGCCGGTGGGCCGCCCACACGTCCGTGATCACGACCATGAAGACGCCGATCACGGCGCAGCCGACGAGGTTGACCCAGAAGGTGGTCCAGGGAAAACCGCCGGTCTGCGCGGGCCACAGCAGCGAGGCGCCGTACCGGGCGGTGGCGCCGACAGCGCCGCCGAGGGCGACGACCGCCACCACGGGTCCCTGACCCCGCCAGGGCGACGGCCGCGGGGTGGTCTCGACCGCGGCGGCATCGCTCCGGTCGACGCTCTTGGGGTGCGGGACTCTCATGGACGTGCTTCTCCTACTCGCCGGGGCCCTGCCGGACGGGCACGCTCGATCGCAAGTAGGGACCGTTGGCGGCGACACTGCCGCGGTTCGGGTACGGCGGGCCCCACCGCCGCGCCGCGAGGCATGATCGCGGCCGGGGAAAAGGTTAACCCCGACCGGCGCGCCCGCGCACCCGGGTCACTCGGCGGACGGCGGCAGCTCGCACACGGCGACGCCCCGTTCCCAGAGGCTCCCCAGGACCAGCCGGCCGTCGGCGACACAGACGCTGGTGACCATCCGGAAGCCCGAACGGCGGCGGAGGATGTGGTGGCGGATGCTGCCCGCGTCGTCCACGGCGAGGACGCCGGCCATGGCCGCGGGTCGGTACGGAGCGCGCACCGCGACGCGGGCGGCAGCGCGGCGCACGGCCGGGGCGGCGCGGTGCAACAGGTCGAGGGCGGGAACGCGGGGACTGGCCAGGGCCACCCAGATGAGCCCGTCGGCTCCGCCGCGCCACAGGTTGTCCGGCATGCCAGGGAGGTCCTCGACGAACGGCTCGCTCCGGCCCGCCCGCGGTCCGGCCAGCCAGTAGCGGGTCAGGCGGCGGGCGCCGGTCTCGGCGACGACGAGGAAGGACTCGTCCTTGTCCGCGGCGAGACCGTTGGCGAACTGCAGTCCCTCCAGGAGCACCTCCGGGTGCTCGGCGCCGGGAGCGAGCCGCAGCAGCCGTCCCGTTCCGGTGTGTTCGGCCACGTCGCCGATCCACTGCTCCAGGGGGTATCGGCGGCTGGACACGGTGAAGCAGACCGTGCCGTCCGAGAGGGCGACGACATTGCTGCAGAACCGCAGCGGCTCCCCCGCCGCCGAGTCGGCGAGGACGCGTACGGTGCCGTCGTGGAGCGCGATCCGCAGCAGTCCGTGGCGCGCGTCGCACACCAACAGGTCACCGTCGGGGAGAAGTTCGAGGCCGAGAGGCCTCCCGCCGGTCTCGGCGAGCACCTCCACTCGGGTGCGGGCCGGGTCGGCGAGTCCGTCGACGCGCAGGATGCGGCCGTCCTCCACACCGGTCAGGACCCGGCCGTGCGCGTCGGCGACCACGTCCTCCGGGCCCCTGCCCCCGATCGCGACGTAGCGACGCGGGACGAGAGTCGTATGCCGGTCCATCTGCGCCTGCCTTTCCTTCGCCGTCCAAGACGGCTCGCCTGCGCCGGTGCATACCCCTCTTGCCCTCGTCTACCACCCCTTCTCGAACATGCGCGCAACTTCGGCGATGCGGACCTCGTCGCGGCGGTAGTAGGTGCGCCGCCGGATCCTCCTGGTGCGCAGCAGGCCGAGGGCGGCGAGGAAGCACAGATCGGTGTCGGCGACGGGCCGGGGCACGGCGAGCTTCTCGGCCACGGCCGCCGCCGTCACGTGGGGGCGTCCGGCGTGTACTGCCGACGGCCCGCGCGGTCGCGCGCGGGCCGCTCGGGGCCGCGCCTTTGGACCTGATCGGGTGCCCCGTCGGCTGCGGCCACGAGGACGTCAGCGGTGTGCGTACTTCCTGCGGACGGTCCGCCGCGGGGCACCCACGGCCTCGGCACGGGACCGGTCAGTTTTGGAGAAGCCATCGCGTGGTCCCCCGCCCTAGCGTGAAACCACCGACGAACCGCGTCGGACCACGTACCGCGGAGGAGTACACCATGACCGCCGGCCTCGAGACGATCGTCTACCCCGTCAAGGACCTCGCCCGGGCGAAAGCCCTGTTCAGCGCCCTCCTGGAGGTGGAGCCGTACGCGGACGAGCCGTACTACGTCGGGTTCAGGGCAGCGGGGCAGGAATTCGGCCTCGACCCGAACGGCCACGCCAAGGGGATGACCGGTCCGGTGCCCTACTGGCGCGTGTCCGACATCAAGAGCCGCCTCTCCACCCTGCTGGACGCCGGAGCCGAGCTGTTGCAGGACGTCCAGGACGTCGGCGGCGGCAAGCTGATCGCCTCCGTGAAGGACGCGGACGGGAACCTGGTGGGGCTCGTCCAGGACCCGGTCGCCTAGGCGGGCCGTCGGGCACCACCGCGCCGCCCGCGCAGCCGACCGGGTTGCTTGCAGACGCACTAGTTGCGCAGTAAACAAAGCGGCCCGTTTCTGTTACCGTGCGGGTATGGCAGCGAAAACGGCTGGTGCCCGGCTCGAGGAGCAGTGGCGGGACATCCTGTCGGTGCACGCCCGCACCATGTGCGAGATCGACCGTGCGCTGCACCCGTACGGGCTCGGCGCCAGCGACTTCGAGGTGCTCGACATCCTCGCCACCGAGGCCCCCGAACGCGGCGACCAGTGCCGGGTGCAGAACATCGCCGGGCGCGTCCATCTGAGTCAGAGCGCTCTGTCCCGGCTGATCGGACGGCTGGAGAAGGACGGCCTGGTGCTGCGCTCCGTGTGCGAGGAGGACCGGCGCGGGGTGTGGGTCGCCCTGACCGGGAAGGGCCGTGAACTGCACGCGGAGGTGCTGCCTCTGCAACGCGAGGTCCTGGCCCGCATGCTGGCCGCGCGGACGCCCACGCCGTGACGGTCAGAGGGTGAACTCGGCCCCGTCCGCGAGGACTTCGGCTCCCGCCTCGGTCACCCGGCGCCGGGCGGCCGAGGCCGGGTCGAGCAGCGGGTTCGTGTTGTTGAGGTGGGTGTAGATCCGGCGCGGTCGCGGATGGCGGCCGAGGGCCGCCAGACTGCCGTGCGCGCCCGCGACGGGCAGGTGCCCCATCGCGGCGTGTCCGGCTTCGCCCCGTACCGCCATGCCCATCTCGTCCGCGGCGTAGAACGTGCCGTCCAGCAGTGCGCAGTCCGCCGCCGCCAACAACTCGTCCAGGACCGGTGACCAGGCGCCCACGCACGGCGCGTAGACGAGGACTCCGCCGGTGGCCAGGTCCTCGACCCGGTAGGCGATCACCCAGTGGACGTCAGGGGCGGCTCCGGCCGCGTACTTGGGCGCCTTGGCACCCACCGGGTGCGCCGTGACGACCAGACCGCCGGCAAGGACGAAGCCCCCGTCGGTCAGGGCGTCCGCCCATGCCCACGCGGCGTAGCGGTCGAGGGCCGCACGCAGCGGGGCCAGCACGGCCAGGACTGGCGGCGCGGCGTACACGCTCAGATCGGCCGCGCCGCGCAGCACCGTCAGGCCCGTGATGTGGTCGGCCTCCGCGTCCGTCAGCAGAACGCCTCTGACCGGGGTGTCGCGCGGGCCCGGGCCGGGCCGGAGCGGGGCGGCGGCCGTCAGCTGCGTGCGGATGCCCGGTGAGGCGTTGAGCAGCCACCAGTCACGCAAGTTGCCGGTGACGGCGACGCACTCCTGGGTACGGGTGGGCAGTTTGCCGTCGCGGGCGGCGCCGCACAGCGCGCACGCGCAGTTCCACTGCGGAAAGCCGCCGCAGGCGGCCGTACCCAGCAGGACGACCCTCACGAGCATCCCCTTCCCAGTCGGGCCTCTCCCGTGGGATCTTCCCGCCGGACCCGTCCCGGCTACCCCTCCGCAGGGGGCAGTTCCGGCCGATCTTCGCCGGGCCGCCGGTCCTTCGGGCGCCGGGGCGGGATCGGGGCCGAGGGAAAGTCGCGTGCGCCGCTCCACAGCGCGGGTACGGCGTCGGCGCGGCGGCACAGTTCGTGGGCGATCGCCTCGTAGTTGACCCGCCAGCCGCGGAAGTGCGGCCAGGCGTCCCGTGCCGTCCGCTGGGTCGGGAAACCCGCCGCCTCCACCATCGCCACGGCCGCCTCGAACTCCCCGAAGGTGAGGACGATGGGCGTGTCCGGTGCCGGGTCCGAGTCGAAGACGAAGCGCAGCGAGTGGGAGATGTCGCGCAGTGCGGTGAAGCCGGCCCGGATCACCAGGCGGGCCTCCGGAGGGGCGTTGTGGGGCGCGAGCGCGAGTTGCATGGCCGCCGCGTCCATGACGGCGAGCAGCCCGACCAGCCAGTTGCGGTACGGGCCCGGTGAGCGGAAGGCGATCAGTACCGGGTAGGTGGAGTGGCTCTCACCGATGTCCGCGGCGAGCCGCTCCCAGGCACGGTAGAGCTCGGACAGCGCGGACTCGGTGTCGACGAGCCACTGACGGGCCAGGATCTCCGGTCCCCAGGCGGGTTCACCGGCCCGGGACTGGAGGAGGGTCACCTCCAGTTCACGGCGGTTGTATGCGGCGTACAGGGTCGGAAGGTAGGCGATCTGCAGGGCGATGACCACGGGCCCGGTGGCCGCCGCAAGGAAGTCGACCGCGGACAGGTGCAGCCGCTGACCGCTGGCGAAGCCGAGCGTGAACAGGCTGGAGCCGGCCTCGCGGAAGGAGTTGGCCCAGCTCAGCGAGGACAGGGCGTGCAGCAGCAGTCCGTAGCCGAGGAAAGCTCCGCCGAGCCAGGTCGCGAGCATGCCCATCAGGATCAGCGAGCCGAGCCAGGTGTGCGTGCGGTCGATGGCCTGGTAGCCACCGCGGAAGGCGGCCAGCCGCAGCAGGCGGCGCAGGGTCCACCACCATCGGTAGACCAGCGCGGAGTAGAGACCGCGGGGTACCACCAGGATGCGCAGGACACTCGCGAGGACGGCCCCGAGGAGCAGCACGCCGGCCGCGCCGGAGATCCATTTCATGCGGCCATTGTGAACCGGCCCCCGACCCGACCAGGCGCAGCAGTTTCCCTAGGGCGTCGAAGGCCGGTACGCCGTGCGCAGCGACGGTGGGCGATGGCGCTGCCGCGGATGGTGCAGGGCCCTCCATGGCGGCCGGCGGGAGGGACGCGGGCGCGGGCGGCGGCTGCCAGTCGGGAAGGGCGTGCCAGGTGAGCGGCAGCCCGCCTACGGGGGTGCCCTCGGCGGCGGCCTCGCGGGCCGCCGCACCTCCTGGACGGCGACGGTCAGGCGTTCGGCCCACGCGGGACCGTCAACCCTGGCAAGGAACTTTTGAGACGGCTCTGTGTCCGCTTCGGAGGTTCTACCGGCGGTTCGGCCCTACGGCCGCGCCAGCAGCGTGCGCACGCCGTCGGAGTTGAGCGTCAAGCCATGGGGCGAGGCCGCGTCTATGGTGAGCGTGAGGTCGCCGGTGGGCCATTGGGAGGCGAGCGCACCGAGCGGCACCAGCCGGTAGCGGGAGATGAACGGCAACAGGTCGGCCATCTCGGTCTCGGAGGTGAACACGGGCACCGTCTGCTCGCCGTCCGGCTGTTCCAGAACGGGCAGGGCCACGGCGTAGGGGTCGACGGCATCCTCCTCGCTCACTTCGTCCGGCACGGGGACGAGCACGTCGCTTCCGGCCAGCGTGTCCAGCGCCTCCGAGTCCGCGGAGTCCACCGCGAGGGTGTCGAGTGCTGCCTGAGCTGCGGTCGGGCGGTGGTTCTTTTCGGGCGTGTTCATGGCAGATCCCCAGGTTGTGGCGGGCGGGCACGGCCCGGAACCGTCGGCTCCGGGCGGGCCCCACTCGCGTACCCACCCGGCGTCGGGCCATGCCTTTTGCCGGGGCCGGAATCGGAGAGCGGGCTGTCGGATCCCCTGGTCGTCGAGGCGGAAGCCGCTCATGCCCGGGGCTTGCTCAGCAGTTCGTCGGCGGTGACGACGCGGATCAGCGGACGGTACAGGTCCATCACACGCAGCGCCCTGTCGTGCGCCTCGTCGTCGGCGCCCGCGCAGGCGTCGGCGACCACGAGGACCTCGGCGCCGGCGTCCGCGGCGGCGAGGGCCGTGGACAGCACGCAGCAGTCGGTGCTCACGCCCGCCAGCACCAGCCGGCCCTCGGCTCCGAGGCGCTCGGCCAGCTCGGGTGTCCACTTGCCGAATGTGGCCGCATCCAGCACGTGCCGGGCCCGGCCGGCGAATTCCCCGGTCAGCCGCCACAGCGGGGCCTCCGGCGGTTGCAGCGCGAAGGGCCACTGCGCGTAGTACGCCCGCCAGGCGCCGACGGGTTTCTCCGGTGCCAGGAACCGGGTGAAGGTGACGCGGTCCCCGAAGGCCGGCAGCAGCCGTCGTACCCCGGCCGCCGCCTCCTCGAAGCGCGGGGCGGCCCAGGGACTGCCGGGCTCGGCGAAGACCCGTTGCATGTCGATGACGGCGAGCAGGTCGCTGGTGGTCATGCTGTTGGTGCCTCCTGGGTCGCCGCCGGGCTCGGGACCTGCTCCTCCTGCCCGTGGACGCGCCCGCGCCCCAGCGCCAGGGTGCCGAGGAAGCCGAGGGCGAGGGCGGCCAGGACGCCGAGGTTGGCGTAGGCCCAGGCGCCCGAGGTGCCACCGAGCCCGAGCGGGCCGAGGAGATAGCCCTGCCAGTCCAGCCAGCTCGCGGTGGTGTTCGTGACCAGGCCCCAGCCGACCGCCGTGGCGGCGAGGGTGAGCAGCAGGGGCGTGAGCGGCACGTCGCCGTAGCGGCCCTCCGGGCGGTAGAGGTCGTCCTCGTCGTAGTCGCGGCGGCGCAGTGCCAGGTCGGCGAGCATGATGCCGCACCAGGCCGCGATGGGCACGCCGAGCGTGGTCAGGAAGCCCATGAACTGGCCGAGGAAGTCGTCGGCGAGGAAGACGATGTAGACCGAGCCCGCGATCATCAGGACGCCGTCGGCGAGTGCGGCCAGATGGCGCGGCACCCGCAGGCCCGCGGACAGCAGGGCAAGGCCGGAGGAGTAGATGTCCAGCACGGCGCCGCCGACCAGTCCGAGGACCGCGACCACGGCGAACGGGACCAGGAACCAGGTGGGCAGGATCGTGGTCAGCGCGCCGATCGGATCGGCCGCGACGGCCTTGCTGAGGGTGGTGGAGGAGCCCGCCAGCAGCAGTCCGAAGACGAGCAGGAGCAGGGGCGCCACCGACGCGCCGAACGTGGTCCAGCCGATCACTCCCCGGCCGGACGAACGGCGCGGCAGATAACGGGAGTAGTCCGCGGCGGCGTTGACCCAGCCGAGGCCGAAGCCGGTCATCATGAAGACCAGCGCGCCGATGAACTGCTGGGCGGAGCCCGCCGGAAGGGCACTGACCGTGTGCCAGTGGATGTGGCCGGCGACGAGCGCGACGTAGACGACGGTGAGGACGCCCGTGACCACGGTGATCATGGTCTGCAGGCGCATGATCAGGTCGAAGCCCATGACACCGCCGACGACGGTCAGTGCTCCGACCAGGACCAGTGCAGCCACCTTGGTGCCCGTGCCGCCGCCCCAGCCGAGCCGTCCGAAGACCGTCGCGGTGGCCATGGTGGCGAGCGCGGTGAGGACGGTCTCCCAGCCGACGGTGAGCATCCAGGAGATCACCGACGGCAGCCTGTTGCCGCGCACGCCGTACGCGGCGCGGCTGAGCACCATGGTCGGCGCGGAGCCGCGCTTGCCCGCGACCGCGATGAAACCGCACAGCAGGAAGGAGAAGACGATCCCGGTCACTCCGGAGACCAGCGCCTGCCAGAAGGAGATCCCGAAACCGAGGGCGAAGGCACCGTAACTCAGTCCGAGGACGGAGACGTTCGCCCCGAACCAGGGCCAGAACAGCGCCCGCGGGGTGCCCTTGCGTTCGGTGTCACCGATCACGTCGAGCCCGTGCGTCTCCACGTGGAGCTGCCGGCCCGCGGATCTGCTCTCGGAGGTGTCCGTCATCGTCCCGCCCACCTGTCCAAACGTGTCCAGCGGAGGCTAGGTGGCCTCGTCCGGGGCGGTCAAGGGAGCCCCGCGTCGCGAGGATGCCATGAGGACCCAGGGAAGCGGGCGGTGGCCCCGGCGCCCCGGAGTCACCGCCCGCCCTGCCCGCCGTGTCAGGCGCTCGCGCGTCCCCTGCGGCGCAGGGTGAGGTACGTCCCCGTCGCGCCGGCCGCGACGAGTGCGCCCGCCGCGATGCCCACCGGTACGGCGGGGAACGACGACACGTCCGTGGTGGCCGCCGTGTTCTGCATCGCCGGACCCGGAGTGATGCTGGTGGCGACCGGCGCCACGTGCTGGATCGGGCCGACCGACTTCACCGAGCCGTCCTCGTTCAGCAGCACCTGCTTGTTGTTGGGGTGCCGGAAGTCGAACATGCCCGCGAGGGAGCCGGCCGTGGCGTCGAAGGAGGAGTCACCGATCCCGCCCGTGTTCCAGTTGTCCTCGATGAAGCGGGTGATCGAGGCCTGGTCGGTCAGCGTGTGGTCGACCTTGTTGACCTTGCTGTACGGGGAGACCACCAGCAGCGGCTGACGGGTGCCGGGGCCGCAGCGGTCCGCGTAACCGCCCGACGCCGCCGGACCGGCCTGGCAGGCCGGGCTGTCGGTGGCCTTGCCGTTGGAGCCGACCGAGGTGTCGTTGGAGCCGTTGCGCGGCTTGGCATAGGCGTGGTCGTACCAGCCGTCGGAGTCGTCGTACGCGATGACGACCGCCGTCGACTTCCACTGCGGCGAGTTCTGGATCGCGTTGATCTGCTGGACCAGGAAGTGCTGCTCGTCGATCGGGTCGGAGTAGGCGGCGTGGCCGTCCTGGTACTCCGCTGCCTTGACGAAGCTGACGGCCGGCAGCTTGCCCGCCTTGAGGGCCGCGTCCAAGTCGGTCAGGTCGTAGTTGTGGTTGGCCTGACCGTTGTGGCCGATCTCGTCGACGTTCTTGGGCGGCAGGTGGTGCGGGTTGGACGTCGACTTGTAGTACTCGAACGGCGAGTGGTGCGGGCTGTAGTCGACGACCGCGGCACCGCCGACGTTGGTGTGCGTGCTGTCGCACTTGGCGTAGTCGCCCTGCTTGCCGTCCCACGCCGTGGAGGGCCGGAAGCCGCCCTGGAACCAACCCCAGGAGACATTCTTGGAGTTGAGGATGTCACCGATGTTGCGGCCCTGCATCGCGGCGAGCGCGTTCTTGCTGGTGTGGTCCTTGCCGGCGCAGTCGTCGTAGGCCGGGTCGGGGTCGTTGATGACCGTGCCGACACCCTTGGCGTCGGGCGACTGGACGGTGTACGCGTCCGGCGTCGTGGTCTGCTTGGGGTTCTCGGTACCGGACGCGGGGTCCATGGAGACGACGCCGTGCGTCTGACCGGAGACCAGGTTGAGCGCTCCGGGCGTGGACGGGCCGTAGACGGAGCTGTAGGAACGGTCACCCAGGGAGTAGTGCTGGGCGTAGTTCCACAGCGCGGTGACGGTGTTGCCGTCGTAGTAGTCCATGCCCAGGCCCGGCTCGCCGAACAGGGTGCCGGAGCACTTGCCCGAGTCCGTGTTCTGGACGAACTGGTCGTTCTTTCCGCCGTTGTACGCGTACTGCTCGGGCCCGTAGGCGTGGTTCTGGTCGCAGGTCATCGCCTGGGACGGGGTGAGCCGCTTGGGCGCGTACTGGTTGGGGTTCTTCGTCAGCAGTCCGGCGGTGCGCAGGTTGTCGACGTCCTTCGGGGTGCTCTTGGACGCCGTGAACTTCGTGCCGTCGGTGTTCGCGGCCTTCGGGTAGGTCGCGAAGTAGTGGTCGAACGAGACGTTCTCGTCGAAGAGCACGACCACGTGCTTGATGGGCGTGGCCGTCGAGGGCTCGGTGCTCCCGTCCGGTGCGGCGGCCCACGCGGGCGCGTTCGCACCCAGGGCCGTGAGCGCGGCTGCGCCCAGGAGCGCACCGAGGCTCCTCATCGTTGCTCGTCTTCCCCTGCTGGCCATGGTGGTTCACCTTCCGGACACGAACGTCTTAGCAGCGTACGGTCAGGGATGCTCCACCGGTCGGGCGGCACGGCGCTGGAGCGGCGATGGCGCGCGAATGAACAGCGGGTCAGGGAAGCAGGGGACAATCTTGACCGTGTATTGACCAATCAAGCCGGGAAGTTGTCCGGACAGGTTCAGCCCAGGAGGGTGCGTCCGTACCAGTCCACGGTGTCCCGGACGCCGGGCAGCGCGAAGAAGTAGCCGCCCCCGAATGGCTTGATGTAGTCGGTGAGGGGCTCGCCCGCGAGGCGATGCTGCACGGCCTCGAACTGGCGGGCGAGGTCCTGCTGGTAGCAGGAGAACAGCAGCCCCATGTCGAGGTTGCCGTTGCTGTCCATGCCCGCGTCGTAGTTGTAGGCGCGGCGCAGGATCCGCTGGTCGGCCGTGGCCGCCGTACGGGGGTTGGCGAGGCGTATGTGACTGTCCAGCGGGATGACGTCGCCCTTGGGGTCGTCCGGGTAGTGGGGGGTGTCGTGCTCCGTGTTCCCGTCGAGGGGAGCGCCCGACTCCCGGGCCCGGCCGAACATCCGTTGCTGTTCGGAGAGGGAGACCCGGTCCCAGAACTCCACGAGCATGCGGATCAGCCGTACGACCTGGTAGCTGCCGCCCACCGCCCAGTCCGGCTCGCCCCTGCCCTCGCCCACCCACACCAGGCGGTTCATCTCGCGGGCGTCGGTGGCGTCGGGGTTGGCCGTGCCGTCCTTGAAACCCATCAGGTTGCGCGGCGTGCCGGAGGGGCGGGGCGGGCTGGTGAACCCGTCGAGGCGCCAGCGGACCTGCATGCCGCCGCGGGTGTGCCGGGCGATGTCCCGCAGGGCGTGCAGCAGGGTGTCGGAGTCGTCGGCGTGCAGTTGGAGGCTGAGGTCGCCGTGGCACCACTCGGACCTCAGGTCGTCGTCCGGGAAGGCGGGCATGGTCGTCAGCCTGCGGGGGCGCCGGTCGGCCAGCCCGAACCGGTCGTCGAAGAGGGAGGCGCCGACGCCGACGGTCACCGCCAGCGCGCCGGAGGGCAGCCGGTCACCCAGGATGCCGGAGTCGGCGGGCGGACCGGTGATACCGACGGGTGGGGGCGTTCCGCCCGAGGTCAGGAAGCGGGCGCGGGCGGTGAGGGTACGCAGGAGATCGGCGAGCTCCCCGCGGCTGCCGGCGGTCACGTCGAGGGCGGTGAAGACGGTGGCCCTGCGTGGGGCGGCGAGCACCGACTGCTGGTGGGCGCCGTGGAACGGCGCGACGGGCGGCATGCCCGAGGCGTCGGAGGTGGGCGGCGCCGCCGCACCACCGGCGGCAAGCCCGGCCCCGGCCAGAGCCGCCCCCCGCAGGAAGCCCCGTCGCCCCACCCCGCTCATCCCCGGAGAAGTACTCACACCGTCCTCCGCGGATCGCACAGCGTCGCCACCGATGACAGCCGCTCGACCAGATCACCGAGGACCGCGTCGACCTGTTCGCGCTCCGCGCGCTCCAGGCGCTCGAGGGGGGTCCAGCTGCCGCCGCGGTGGAAGCCGTCCAGGGTGCGCTGCGCGCGGTCGAGCTCCCGGTCGAGGGCGGGCAGGTCCGCGTAGCGTGTGGTGAGCAAGGGGCGCAGCCGGGACAGCACGGCGCGGGTGCCGTCGAGGTTGGCGCGGGCGGTGGCGAGGTTGCTGCCGCTGCCGTAGTCGGTCCTGCCGGTCAGCTCGAACTGCACCGTGTTCTCCAGAATCTCGTGCGCCCGCAGCCCCAGCTGTGCCGGGTCCATGCGGGCCTGGGCCCAGTCGGCGCGCAGGTCGCGGACGGCCTCGACAAGCGCGGCGGCCGGGGCGCGCAGCGCACCGGCGGACTGCCCGTGCCACAGCCCGTACTCGACTCGGTGGAAGCCGGTGAAGGACGGGTCGTGGACGCCGCCGGGCAGTCCGGCGTCCGTTCCGTTGATCCGCCCGTCCGCGTCGCCGAAGGCGTCGTACGCCGCGCCCAGCCGCTCGTACCCGAGGTGCGCCGGGAGCCAGGCCGCGCGGGCCCCGGCGAGGTCCCCGCGGTCGATGGCGCCCTCCAACCGCCCGGTCAGCCGTACGACCTCGTCCAGACCGCCGGCGACCCATTTCTGGTAGTCGATCGCGAGGGGGATCAGGTCGTGCTCGGTGACCGGGGCCGCTGCGGGCCCGGCGGTCCCCGTGGTGACGCGGACCGTGGGACCGGTGACCGCATCGGCGTCGTCGGGCAGGCAGGTGAAGGCGTACGCGCCCTTGCCGAGGCGGACCGTCAAGGGCCGGGTGGTGCCGGGGGCGAGGCCCTCCAGCTCGCCGTACACGGCGCGGCTGCGGGGGTCCTCGAGATACACCTCCGCCGGGCCGCTGGAGGTGTTGTGCAGGTCGAACACCTGCAGGCCGGGAACGGGACTGTTCCAGCCGCGGCCGCAGCCGCTCGGCGACACCTCGACGGTGGTGTGCGGCAGCCCGTCGGCGGCGGCCCGCGCGCGTCGGGCTCCACCGAGCGTGGTGACCAGCAGGGCCGCCACCAGGACCAGGGTGAGCAGGAGCCCGCCTACGGCCCAGACTCGGGCCCGCCGTGAGATGAGGCTGGGCACCGGCATTCCTCCGCGCCTCCCCGGACGACGTACGAACGTACCGACGCGCCCCGAGGAGGGCGCGCTCACCTCATGCTAGGCAGCGGTACGGGCCCCGACGGCACTGCGCCGGGGACGATCACCAAGAGTTCTCCCGCGGTTCACCGAGCGCTCACGGTCCGATGGGGCCGCACCGGAGTCCTGCACCTCCGGCGCCGGTGGTCGACGGCTCTCTCGTTCCGAGCGGACGCCTTCGCCATGCCGTGCGTGGAAGCGCTTCGTAGGCTGGTGGCCTCGGGGCACATCACGGAGGTCTGCGATGCCCCGGAGCATCTGGTCAGGAGCGATCAGCTTCGGCCTGGTCACGATTCCGATCAACGTCGTGCCCGCGACCGAGGACCACAGCGTCCGCTTCCACCAGTACCACCTCAAGGACATGGGGCGCGTCCGCGTGCGGAAGTACTGCGAGGTCGAGGACCGCGAGGTCCCGCAGGAGGAGATCGGCAAGGGGTACGAGATCTCCAAGGACCGGATCGTCCCGGTCCTCGACGAGGAGCTGCGGGATCTGCCCCTGCCCACGGCGAGGGCCATCGAGATCGCCGCGTTCGTGCCGGCCGACTCGATCGACCCCCTCCGCGTCGGTGAGGGCTACTACCTCCAGGCCTCCGGCACGGTCGCCGCGAAGCCCTACGCGCTGCTGCGCAAGGCGCTGGCGAGGACGTCGAAGGCCGCGGTGGCGAAGTTCGCCTGGCACGGCAGGGAGAGACTGGGTCTGCTGCGGGTGCGGGACGAGGCGCTCGTGCTGCACGCGATGCGCTGGCCGGACGAGATCCGGGACCCGGGCGAACTGGCGCCGCCCCAGATCCGGCTCTCCGACGACGAGATCACCGAGGCTGAGCACCTGATCGACCGCATGACCCGAGACGACCTCGAAGGTCCCGAGTTCGTCGATCACTACACGGAGGCACTGGAGCAGGTGATCGAGGCCAAACGCGAGGGCCACGCACCGCCCGAGGCGCCGGAGCCGGAGGCCGAGCCCGGCAAGGTGCTGGACCTCATGGCCGCTCTCCAGGCCTCCGTGGCCCAGGCGAAGGCGTCCCGTGGCGAGGGCGCGGAGGCCGAGGTGCACGAGCTCCCGAAGAAGAAGACCGCCCGGAAGACGACGAAGAAGGCAGCACCCGCCAAGGAGACCGCCGCGAAGAAGACAGCGAAGGAGACGGCGAAGAAGACCACGGCGAAGAAGACGACCCGCAGGCCGCGCAGCGCCTAGCCGATCCCGGCCCGGGTCGTCCCCGGCGCCGGAGTGAGGGAAGCTGTAACTGCGGCCACCCGCTCATCCAGGGGCACACCATGGCGTTCTTTGCGATATCCAAGCAGCACCCTCTGCACCTGCTGTCCACGACCGAACTGGCGAGGGAGAACGAGCAGCTCCATGAGGAGAACGCGCAGCTCCGCCAGGCGGTGACCTCGCACGCCACCATCGACCAGGCCATGGGTGCCGTGGTGGTCCTGGGGCAGATCGCGCCGGAGGAGGCCTGGCGGGTGCTCCGCGACGTCTCCCAGCGTACGAACACCAAACTGCGCGTCGTCGCCGAGCACATCCTGAAGTTCGCGCAGGGCGGCGCTCTGCCGGAGCCCGAGCTGGAGGAGCTCAGACAGGCGCTCGACCGCTACCGGACCTGCTCGGGCGTCAGTCCTTCCGTCCCCGGCCCGTGAGTGCGTCGCGTACCCGGTCGACGAGTCCGGCTCCGGGCGCGAGCAGCTTGTCGGCCGGCGGCTTGTCCGGGGCGGAGGGGTGGGGACGGGTCGGCGCCGTCTTCTTGGCCCGCCGGACCTTGTCGCCCAGGTCGTCGAGCGCTTCGGGGGAAGCCGCTTCCCTCAGCCTGGGGAACAGGTTCTCCTCCTCGTCGGCCACGTGCGAGCGGATCTCGCCCATGAGCATGCCGATGAGCCGGTCGAATTCGGGATCGTCGGCCTCGTGGCTCTCCAGGTCCTTCATGATCCGCTCGGCCCTCGCGTGGTCCTCGATCTCCCTGTCCGCGAGCGCGTCCCCGTCGGCCAGATGGTCACGCACGGCCGGGTAGAGATAGGCCTCTTCGGCCACCGAGTGGCGCACGAGTTCCATGGTGACCTGATCGGCGTAGACCTTGCGGTCCTTGTCACCGGGCGGCAGCGCGTCGATCCGGCCGAAAAGCTCCTCCACCTCCCGGTGATCGGTCATCAGCTCCTTGATGACGTTTCCTCCGTGTCCCATGTCGAGCACCTCCACTTCGGTACGGCGGCTCCCACGACGGGCCGCCGTACCGTCGGGTGCCCGAGCGGACGGCGTGCTAACAGGGATTCACGGCTGCGCTCTTGTCCGGGCCAAGGACACTGCGGTCTCCCGCCTGCCCGGGCCCTTCAGCGACGCGAAGTGGGGTGGGCGGAGGTCGGGCGGTCCGTCGCCGGTGTCGAGGGCGATGCCGGCGGCCTTGATGCGCCGTGGTCGGACAGGACCAGGTCCTTCGCCCTGCGGAACTCCTCGTCCGTGATGTCACCGCGGGTGCGCATCTCGGACAGCTTGGCAAGCTCGTCGGTGGGACTGGGGCGGCTCTGGCCGGCCGCCGTCTCACGGATGTAGGACGAGAAGGCCTCCTGCTGCGAACGCGCCCGTGCCAGCTCGCGCCGGCTCATGTCCTTGCCGCGGGCGACGACGTACACGAAGACGCCCAGGAAAGGCAGCACGATCACGAACACCAGCCAGCCGGTCTTGGTCCAACCGCTGAGGGAGTCGTCGCGGAAGACGTCGACGACGACCCGGAACAGCAGCACGAACCACATGACCAACAGGAAGAACCACAGCATCGTCCAGAAGGCGCTCAGCAGTGGGTAGTCGTACGCAAGGTACGTCTGCGCGACCATTTCACTCCTCCGTTCCGGGCTTTCGCTCCCCCCGGTAGCCAGTGCCGTCCTCAGCGTGCGCACGCCGGGGACCGGGCAGCCTCACCCGGGATGGGTGAGCCTGGGTGCTGGAGCTGACCGCCGCGGTCGGATCACGCCGCCCCCGGTCACCCACCGCGGGTCGCGTCGTGCGGGAGACCGGCTTCCCTCCGGTAACCACCTCGGGTACCGGGCCGAGGAAGCGATCACCTCGTCGAGCAGTCGCGGACAACAGGGACAGCAGGAAAAGCAGGACACCCACGCCTCCTCCTCGCGCGATCGGTGCGGATCAGAGTCCCGCTCACGGGCCGGTACCGGCTCACCCATGAGCGGTGAGGCCGTCTGTCAGTCCTTCACGACGAGCTTGGACACGATGATCAGCAGCCGGAGCAGGAGGCTGACCTCGGAACGGCGGCGTCGCGAACCAAGATCCCGGCCAGCCCACGGCCGGCTCTTCACCTCACCGGACGAACCGGCGCCTCCTTCCAGGTCGGAACGGCGACCGGGACTCCACCGGCCCGTCTTACGGAGTGGTGACATGGCGGTCGGGCCGTGCGTTCCGGCGCCGCAACGGGCCTAGCGTGGCCGTATGCGTGTACTGGTCACCGGCGGTGCCGGCTTCATCGGGTCCCATGTCGTCGAGGCGCTGCGGGCGCGCGGCCACGAGCCCGTGGTGTTCGACGTGCGGGAGGGCACGGGCGCCGATGTGCGCAGCGCGGAGGCGGTCACCCGCGCCCTGGCCGGTGTCGACGCCGTGTGCCACCAGGCGGCCATGGTCGGCCTCGGCAACGGAATCGCCGACGCGGCCGAGTACGTCTCCCGCAACGACCTGGGCACCGCGGTCCTGCTGACGGCGATGGCGGACGTCGCCGTACGGCGTCTCGTCCTTGCCGGATCGATGGTCATCTACGGGGAGGGACGCTACGAGTGCCCGCGGCACCGCGTGGTCCGGCCGTGTCCGCGGGCCGTCGCCGACCTCGCGGCCGGACGCTTCGAACCGGCCTGCCCTGAGTGCGGCGCGCAGCTGTCCCCCGGGCTTGTCGGCGAGGACACCCCGGCCGATCCGCGGAATGTGTACGCGGCCACCAAACTGGCCCAGGAGCATCTGGCGGCCGCATGGGCCCGGTCGACGGATGGTTCGGCCGTGTCGCTGCGCTACCACAACGTGTACGGCCCCCGGATGCCCCGCGACACTCCCTACGCGGGCGTCGCCTCCTTCTTCCGCTCCGCGCTCGCCCGCGGTGAGGCGCCGCGCGTCTTCGAGGACGGCCGCCAGCGGCGCGACTTCGTGCACGTGCGGGACGTGGCCGCGGCCAACGTGGCGGCGCTGGAGGCGGACGTCCCCGCGGGCGTGCTCACCGCGTACAACACCGGCAGCGGCCAACCGCACACCGTCGGTGAGATGGCACGGGCGCTGTCCACCGCCCACGGCGGCCCGGAGCCCGTCGTCACCGGCGAATACCGCCTGGGCGACGTACGCCACATCACGGCGGACTCCTCACGACTGCGCACCGAGCTGGGCTGGAAGCCCGAGGTCGGCTTCGAGGAAGGCATGCGGGAGTTCGCACGGGCGGAACTCCGCGGGGAGGCACCGCCGCCCCACTGACGGGCAGGGCACTTCAGCCCTCGGCAGCGGGCAGCGTCACCTCGAAGCGGCAGCCTCCGGGGATGTTGCGGACGGCGGCATGCCCTTGGTGGGCCTCGACGATGCCCCGGACGATGGCCAGGCCGAGGCCCGCCCCGCCGGGAGGCGTACGGGCGTGCGTACCGCGCCAGCCGGTGTCGAAGACGCGTGGCAGGTCCTCGTCCGGAATGCCGCCGCATCCGTCCGTCACGGACAGCACCACACCGTCCGGCGAGCGCTCGGCGGCCACCGCGACCGTCCCGTCGGCGGGCGTCCGCCGGATCGCGTTGACCAGGAGGTTGCCCAGCACGCGGCTCATCTCCTTGCCGTCCACCTCGATCGGCACGGGCTCGACATGGTCACCGACCAGCCGTACCCCCAGTTCGCGGGCGAGCGGGTCGGCTCCCGCGAGGGCGTCGCCGACCAGGTCGTACAGCGATATGCGGGCGGGCGTGAGGGCGAGGGTGCCGGCGTGGATACGGGAGAGTTCGAACAGGTCGCCGACCATGTCGTTGAGCCGCTCGACCTCGGTCCGGATCTGTTTGAGGTAGCGGTCCGGGTCCGCGGCCACCCCGTCCTCCAGCGCCTCCGACATGGCCCGCAGGCCGGCGAGCGGGGTGCGCAGGTCGTGCGAGATCCAGGCGACCAGCTCGCGCCGGGAGGACTCCAGGGCGCGCTCCCGCTCGCGGGACTCCGCGAGTTTCGCGCTGGTGGCGGCCAACTCCTGGCTCAGGGCGGAGAGTTCGGCGGTCGCCGGGCCCGTGGGAGCGGCGAAGTCGCCACCCTCTCCGAACGAGCGGGCGGCCAGTTGGAGTTCACGGCTCCGGGCGACGACCCACCGGCCCAACAACAGCGCGGTGGCCAGGGAGACCACCGCCGCCATCGCGACGACCGTCGTCACGACGCTCAGGTCGTGCCCGGACAGGAACATCGCCTCCGCCACGGCCAGGGTGCCCGCGAGCATGGCGAGCACCGCGACCGCGGCCACCACCGCGAGCGACGCGGTGAGCGAGCGCCGCCGGATCAGACGCAGTACACCGGCCCCGGCCACGCCGCTGGCGGCGGCGCCGAGGAAGGCGTACAGGGCCATCAGAAGGGTGTCGTGCACCGTCAGCTCCCTTCCTGCCCGGCGGGGTCGAACCGGTAGCCCACGCCCCACACGGTCTGGATCAGGCGGGGCCTGGCGGGATCGTCCTCGACCTTCCCGCGCAGCCGGCGGACGTGGACGGTCACCGTCGACAGGTCCCCGAAGTCCCAACCCCACACCTCATGCATGAGATCCTCTCGGCTGAACGCCCGTCCTGGGTGCCGCAGGAAGAACGCGAGCAGGTCGAACTCGCGCAGGGTGAGTGCGAGTTCGGTGCCGTTCCTGGTGGCGCGCCGGGCGACCGGATCCACGGTGAGACCTGCCGCGCCCAGGGGATGCGTTCCGGCGCCCGGACGCGTACGGCGCAGCACCGACTCCACCCGCAGAACCAGCTCGCGGGGGCTGAAGGGCTTGGTCACGTAGTCGTCGGCCCCCACCTCCAGGCCCAGGATGCGGTCGTCCTCGTCGCCGCGCGCGGTGAGCATGATGACCGGCACCGGGCCCTGGTCGCGCATCCTGCGGCACACCTCCAGGCCGTCCATGCCGGGCAGCATCAGGTCCAGCACCACCAGGTCCGGCCAGTGCACGGCGGCCCGCGTCAGCGCCGCCGGTCCGTCCTCCGCACGGTCCACGACATAGCCCGCTCGGTCCAGATAGCCGAAGACGACCTCGGCGACGGTGGGATCGTCTTCGACGACCAGGACGCGGGCGACTTCGGCGGGCCGGTGCTCGGTGGGCGCCGACCCCTTGGACTCGTACGGCTGCTGCATGGCTCCAGCCTCGCACCGCGCTCCCGTCCGTGGCGCCCCGGGACCTCCGCCGGCCGCTGACGTCCGTGTTTCGTAAGGAGCCGGAGTCCGATATGCACCATTCGCGCTCGTAGGGTGAAAGCCGTGACGACCTCTCCCACACCACCGGATGTCGACGTGGTGCTCCCCTGTCTGAACGAGGCCGAGGCGCTCCCCTGGGTACTGGCCCGCATCCCGCCCGGCTGGCGTGCCCTCGTCGTGGACAACGGCTCCACCGACGGCTCGGCCGAGCTGGCAGGCGAGCTCGGCGCGACCGTCGTCCACGAGCCGCGCCGCGGCTTCGGCGCCGCGTGCCACGCGGGGCTGACCGCCGCCACCGCCGACATCGTGTGCTTCTGCGACTGCGACGCCTCGCTCGACCCCTCGCTGCTGGTGTCCTTCGTCGGCGAAGTCCGCCTCGGCGAGGCCGACTTGGTGCTCGGCCGACGGCGACCGCTGAGCCGGAGCGCCTGGCCCGTACACGCCCGCGCGGGCAATCTCGCACTGGCCCGGATGCTGCGCCGCCGCACCGGACTGCGCCTGCACGACCTCGGTCCGCTGCGCGCCGCCCGCCGCGAGCCGTTGCTCGCCCTGGACCTCACCGACCGGCGCAGTGGCTACCCGCTCCAGATGGTCGTGCGCGCGGCCGACGCGGGCTGGGTCATCGCCGAGCACGACGTGCCATATCTGCCGCGTACGGGCGCCTCGAAGGTGACGGGCACCTGGCACGGCACCTGGCAGGCGGTACGGGACATGAGCCGGGTGCTGGCCGAACCGGCCGCGCACGCCGCAGAAGGAGGGCCCACTCAGTGACCACACTGCTCGTCATCGCCAAGGAGCCACGGCCCGGACGGGTCAAGACCCGGCTGACGCCGCCCTTCACGCCGCGCGAGGCAGCGGTGCTCGCCGAGGCGGCGCTGGCCGACACCCTGAGCACCGTGGCGGCGACCCCCGCCTCCCGGCGCGTCCTGGTCCTCGACGGGCGACCCGGTCCCTGGCTGTCGCCCGGCTTCGACGTCGTACCGCAGTGCGCGGGCGGGCTGGACGAACGGCTGGCCGCGGCCTTCGCGGGGTGTGACGGCCCTGCGCTGCTGATCGGAATGGACACGCCGCAGGTCACGCGAGGGCTGCTCACCGTGGACTTCGGAGACTGTGACGCGTACTTCGGGCCGGCCGAGGACGGCGGCTTCTGGGCCCTGGGACTGGCCGATCCCGATCCCCGCCTGCTGCGGGGCGTGCCCATGTCGACAGCCGTGACAGGCGCTGTGCAACGGGCCCGGCTCGTCACCGCCGGTCTGCGCGTGCGCGACCTGCCCCTCCTCCGGGACGTCGACACCGCCGCCGACGCCGCTGCCGTCGCCGCCGCCGCCCCTCACGGCCGGTTCGCCACGCAGTTCGCCAGGCTCACGGCGGTCACCGGCCGATGAGTGCCGCACACGACATCGCCCCAGCGGACGCCGCCGCACACTCGCCATCGGCCGTCGCATCGCCGTGGGGCGCCGACGATCCCTACTCCGACGCCCTGCGCTCCGGCCACGGCCCGCTCTTCCTGCGGCGGGCCGACGGCTGGCTGCTGCCGCTGGAGGTCGAACGGTGGTGCGCGGAGGCCGACGCCATCGACCTGGAGGTCCTGGGCCGGTGCGAGGGTTCCGTGCTCGACGTCGGGTGCGGGCCGGGGCGCCTGGTGGCCGCGCTCGCCGCACAGGGGCGGCGCGTCCTCGGCATCGACGTCAGCGAGGCCGCTGTCGCCCACACCGTCCGGCGGCTGGGATACGCCCTGCTCGAACGGAGCCGAGAGCTCGGGGAGGGCCCCGCGTTGCGCCGCTCCGTCTTCGAGCCGGTCCCCGGCGAGGGCCGCTGGGGTACGGCGCTCCTCATGGACGGCAATCTCGGCATCGGCGGCGAGCCGCGCGCGCTGCTCCGCCGACTGGAGCAACTCCTGTCTCCGGGGGGTCTGTTGATCGCCGAGACCGTGCCCGTGGACATCGACGAACGCCTCAGTGTCCAGGTCGTTCCCGTCGCCGACGCCCGGGGCACCACCGGCAGCTCCTTCCCCTGGGCGCGGCTCGGCACTCCGGCCCTGCTGCGTCACGCGCATCGCATGGGGTGGCGGGCGGTCGATCAGTGGTCCACGGGCGGCCGCTGCTTCGTAGCCCTGCGCTGCCGCAGCACCAGCAACAGCGCCGAGCCGCCGAAGAGAACGGCGGTGATCAGCAACCAGCGGGCGAGGAAGCCGTCCGCCGAAAGCCCGGCGGCCAGCCGGTAGCGCCCGGCCACCTGACCGCTGATCAGCGGGAACCACACCAGGAGAAGGAGCCCGGACAGGGCCGCGGGTACGCGGACGTACCCGGCCCGGTCCCGGCGGCCGACGGCGCCCAGCCGCCGCACGACCCCGCAGTCCGCCGTCGCGTACAGCGGCAGCAGCACGAGGTCGTGCAGGAGTGCGGCGCCCACGAACCACAGCGCCACCTGGAACCAGTCGCCGGCGAACAGCCGCACTCCCGCGTATCCGGCCAGAGCGAACGAGCAGCCAAGCAGGAGCAGTTGCAGGGGGCTGCCCACCACGATCCGGCGCTTCATCGCAGGTCTCCGAAGGTCATCCGGGCCACCCACTTGGTGTTGAGCACACCGGGCGCCGCGGGCACGATGACCCGGGCCGGGTAGCCGTGGTCAAGGGTCAGGTCCTCGCCGTTGGCGTACAGGGCGAGCTGGGAGCGCGGGTCGGCCACCTGGTTGGCACGCAGTGCGGCGCGGCGGAAGGCGCCGTGCCGCTGGAGCGACTCCACGAGGACGTCGGACGGATCGTCGTGCCCGACGAGTGCGGCTAGGTCACGCAGGCGCACCCCGCGCCACCACTGGTCCGAGGTGGACCAGCCCTCCACACAGGCGATGGGCAAGGCCGAGCTGTGCAGGGGAAGTCGTAGCAACTCGGTTCGGCTCAGCCGGACGGTGCCGGTGCGGCCGACCAGGATCAGCCGCCACACGTCCTCGCTCGTCTCCGCGGCACTGATCTTCGCGTACGCGGCCGTCTTGTTGATCTGGAAGCCGCCCGGACCGCTGCCCGGCTCGGCTCCGCCGTGCGGCGTGAGTGCCGCGGTCTCCCGCAGCGGCCCGTCGAAACTGCGGCCCGCGGTCGTGCCGAACAGCAGCAGCGAGCCGCCACCGACCAACCACAGCGCCCCGCGCCGTGAGACGGTGGGCGGATCCGGCCGCGGAGACACCAGTTCTCCCTCCTCCCGCTCTCCTTTCTCCCGCATGCGGCGCAGGTTCCGCACGGCCGCCGGCAGCTTCAGCGCGGCGTGGGCGACGAAGGCGGCGAAGAAGACCCAGGCCCCGTAGAAGTGCAGCGGGTAGAAGGAGCCGGGAAAGACGTAGTCCAGCTGGATATTGAGCACGCCGGTGGTGAACTCGAACAGCCCGCCCCCCACCAGCAGCAACAGCGAGATCCGCTCCAACGCGTGGGCGAGCGACCGGGCCGGCGGCAGCGCGAACAGCTTCGGCACGACCGACCACAGCTTGGCCAGCAGAACGGGAATGAGGGTGATGCCGAGCGTGACGTGGATGCCTTGGGTGAGCCGGTAGAGCCAGTAAGGGTTCGTGGGCCAGGCGAAGAGGTAGAAACCGAGGATGCCCTTGTCCGGGGTCTGGTCGTTCACCGGCGCCAGGTCCGGGTTGTAGGCGGCGTACGACAACAGCCCCGTCACGAACAGCACGGTGATGCCGACGAGCAGGACGAGGCCGAGCACCGAGGTGAACCAGGGCCCGCGCAGCGGACTGCGCCAGAAGGCGGGCGATGAGGGAAGCCGATGGTCGCGCATGACCCGACCGTAGGCCGGGACCGCCCCCTGCAAGCGCGCGCGACCCATGACGAAACGCTGACGTCCGGCCTGCGCGGCGTCCCGGTGCTCGCCATCCGACCTAGCGTTCCCGTGTGACCCGCACTCTCCTCCGCGACGTGTACGCCGTCGCGATCGCCGTCCTGCTCGTCCTGTCCGCCGTGCTGATCGGCCGCCACATCCAGCACGCCCACCGCACACTGTTCGTGGGCTGGCCCCCGCTGTTCGCGGTATGGGACCCGCACATGGGACCGGGCACCCCCGCCACCGTGGTGGTGGCGGGGGCCGTGGTGGCGTACGGACCGGTCCTCGCGGCGCGGCTTCCGTGGCGGGCGCTGCTCACTGCGGTCTGGGGCACGGCCATGGCCTGGACGTGGTCCCTCGCGCTGATCGACGGCTGGCACCGGGGGGTGGCCGTCCGGCTCACCACCCGCAACGAGTACCTCCAGGTCATCGGCCGTTTCCACGACATCCCCGCAACGCTGGGGGACTTCACCCACCACATCGTGAGCGGTTCCCCCGACCCCTGGCCCGCCCACATCGCCGGTCATCCACCGGCGGCGACGCTCACGTTCGTGCTGCTCGACCGGATCGGCCTGCACGGCGGCGGCTGGGCCGGAGCCTGGTGCATCACCGTGGGCACCACGGCGTGCGTGGCCGTGCTCGTGGCGGTGCGGGTGCTGACCGGGGAGGCTCTCGCGCGGCGGGCGGCACCGTTCCTGGTCCTGGCACCGGCCGCGGTGTGGGTGGGCGCCTCCGCCGACGGCTACTTCTCGGCCGTCGCCTCCTGGTCCGTGGCGCTGCTCGCGCTCGCGGTGACGGGACGCCAGGCGACCGCGGTGCGGGCGGCTGCCGCATTCGGATCGGGGCTGCTGTTCGGCCTGACCTGTTATCTCTCGTACGGCCTGACATTGTTCGCGCTGATCGGGGCGGGCGTTGTGGCGCTCGGGCGGCTGCGGGCCGGTACGCTGCTGCGGGGGCTCCCCCTCTTCCTCGCCGGGCTCGCCGTCGTCCCGCTCCTGTTCACCCTCGCCGGATTCGACTGGTGGGAGGCGTACCGACTGCTGATCACGCGCTACTACCAAGGCGTCGGCGGCACCCGGCCCTACGGCTACTGGGTATGGGCGAACCTCGCCTGCACCGTGGTCGTCGTCGGCCTCGCGACGGCGGCCGGCCTGGGACGTGCCGGCGCCACACTCGTCCGCACCCGCACGGGCATCCTCACCCGGCCGGAGACGGCCACCGTCGACGGTCCTGCCACCGGAGCCCGTCTCGCCCTGCTCGTGCTCTGCGCCCTGCTCGCCCTGCTCGTCGCCGACCTCTCCGGCATGAGCAAGGCGGAGACGGAACGCATCTGGCTGCCCTTCGCGCTGTGGCTGCTGCCGGCATGCGCGCTGCTCACCCGCCCCCGTGTCTGGCTCACCGCCCAGGCGGTGCTCGCCCTTCTGGTGAACCACCTGCTGCTGACCGGCTGGTGAGCGATGCGAGGGCATCGGACGAGCAAGGTCATGGCAAAGCGTCTCCCGGACGTCCTTGACCGGTGGCGACCGGGGGAATGACTGTGACCACAGGGGTCGATCAGTGCTCGGGAGGCGTCGTGACCACATCGTCGGAGCCGAGGGTCTCGGGCCTGGAGATCCGCTCCATCGACTACGTCCCACTGGACGAGCGCCACGGCAAGTTGTGGCATCTGGGGCCCCTGTGGTTCATGTCGAACGCGCAGATCGCCACACTGGCGGTCGGGCTGATCAGCATCACCGAGGGCGGCAACCTCATCTGGTCGCTCATCGCGATCGTGGCAGGCACCGTCGTCGGCACCTTCTTCATGGCCTTCCACTCGGCCCAGGGGCCGCAGCTGGGACTGCCCCAGATGATCCAGTCACGCCCCCAGTTCGGCTATGTCGGAGCCCTTCTGGTGTGGCTCTTCGCCTACGTGCAGTACGCGGGGTTCAACGTCTTCAACACCATTCTGGCCGGGGACGCCCTGCACACCACGCTGCACGGAAGCGTCGAGCTCTGGGTGGTCGTGGTCACCGCGATCGCCTTCGTCGTCGCGCTGGTGGGCTACGACATCATCCACCGGGCCGAGCGGGTCCTGACATACACCTTCCTGGTCGTCTTCGGAGTCTTCACCGTGGGCGTCCTGCTCAACCTCCACTACCCGCCAGGCTCCTTCGAACTCGGGGGCTTCCAGTGGACCCCGTTCCTCGCCCAGTTCGGTGTGGTCGCCGGCTACCAGATCAGCTGGGCCATCTACGTCTCGGACTACTCGCGCTACCTCCCGCCGGACGTGACGGTCCGCAGGACCTTCTACTGGACCTACTTCGGATCGGCGCTCGGCGGCATCTGGCTGATGGTCCTCGGGACGCTGCTCGCCGCCTGGGCCGGCAAGGACTTCGACACGATCAGGTCGATCAACGCCGCGGGAGACAAGGTGTTCAGCGGGTTCGGGGCGATCGTGCTGCTGTTCGCCACCCTGGGTCTGGTGTCGGTCACCGCACTCAACATGTACGGCGGTTCACTGACGCTCATCAGCGCCATCGACTCCTTCAAGAGGGTGCGCCCGACGCTCGCCGTACGGTTGGTGACCATCGGCCTCACCGCGGTGCTCTCCCTGGTCGGCGCGCTGGCGGCAACGTCCGACTTCCTGGAGAACTTCAACAACTTCCTGCTGCTGGTGCTCTACCTCTTCATCCCGTGGACCGCGGTCAACCTCATGGACTACTACGTCGTGCGCCGTGGCCACTACGCCATCGCCGAGATCTTCAATCCGCGTGGGATCTACGGGCGATGGGGCTGGCACGGCATCATCGCCTACCTGGTCGGGTTCGCCGTCATGGTGCCGTTCTTCTCGGTCGGCGATCTCTACGTCGGGCCCGTCGCCCATGCACTCGGTGGGGCGGACATCTCCCTGTTCGTCGGGCTGCCGGTGGCCGCGCTGCTCTACTGGCTGCTGACCCGGTCGATCGACGTGGCAGCCGAGGAGCGGCTGGCGGAGGCCGAGGCCGAGGCGCTGGAGCGGGCGGCTCACGAGCATCGCGAACGCTGAGTGCCGCGCAGGTCAGAGCCCCTGACACAGGTGGCCCGCTTGTATGACCAAAAAAAGGGGTGGCTAGCATATGAGCACCGCCTAGCTCGAAAGATAAACCTGTGACTGTCAACGACGACTCGTTCACCAACTGGAAGAACCGCGAGGAGATCGCGGAGTCGATGATCCCGATCATCGGGAAGCTGCACCGGGAGCGGGACGTCACGGTCCTCCTCCACAGCCGCTCCTTGGTGAACAAGTCGGTGGTCAGCATCCTCAAGACCCACCGATTCGCCCGGCAGATCGCAGGTGAGGAACTCTCGGTCACCGAAACGCTGCCGTTCCTGCAGGCGCTCACCACGCTCGACCTCGGCCCTTCCCAGATCGACATCGGCATGCTCGCCGCGACGTACAGGGCCGACGACCGCGGCCTCACGGTGGCGGCCTTCACCGCCGAGGCCGTGGCCGGCACCACGGGCGCCAACAAGATCGACCGCCGTGAGCCGCGTGACGTCGTCCTCTACGGATTCGGCCGCATCGGCCGCCTGGTCGCCCGTCTGCTCATCGAGAAGGCCGGTTCCGGCAACGGCCTGCGGCTGCGCGCGATCGTCGTCCGCGGGGGCGGCGAGCAGGACCTGGTCAAGCGCGCCTCGCTGCTGCGCCGTGACTCCATCCACGGCCAGTTCCAGGGCACGATCACCGTCGACGAGGCTACGGGCACGATCTTCGCCAACGGCAACGAGATCAAGGTGATCCACGCCGACGACCCGACGTCGGTGGACTACACGGCGTACGGCATCAGGGACGCCATCCTCATCGACAACACAGGCAAGTGGCGTGACCGGGAGGGCCTGTCGAAGCACCTCCGTCCCGGCATCGACAAGGTCGTTCTGACCGCGCCGGGCAAGGGCGACGTCCCCAACATCGTCCATGGCGTCAACCACGACATGATCAAGCCGGACGAGCAGATCCTGTCCTGCGCCTCCTGCACCACCAACGCGATCGTCCCGCCGCTGAAGGCCATGGCGGACGAGTACGGCGTCCTGCGCGGCCACGTGGAGACCGTCCACTCGTTCACCAACGACCAGAATCTGCTGGACAACTACCACAATTCGGACCGTCGCGGTCGCTCGGCGCCGCTCAACATGGTCATCACCGAGACCGGTGCCGCCTCCGCCGTCGCCAAGGCGCTGCCCGACCTCAAGGCGAAGATCACCGGAAGCTCGATCCGCGTCCCGGTGCCCGACGTCTCGATCGCGATCCTCAACCTGCAGCTCGCGCGCGAGACCACCCGCGACGAGGTCCTCGACTACCTCCGGAACGTGTCGCTGACCTCGCCGCTCAAGCGACAGATCGACTTCACCAGCGCTCCCGACGCGGTCTCGAGCGACTTCATCGGCTCGCGTCACGCCTCGATCGTCGACGCCGGCGCCACCAAGGTCGAAGGCGACAACGCGATCCTCTACCTCTGGTACGACAACGAGTTCGGCTACTCGTGCCAGGTCATCCGCGTCGTCCAGCACGTCTCCGGCGTGGAGTACCCGACGTACCCGGCCCCGGCGGTCTGATATCGGCGGACGGCCCCATCCGGTGCGCCGGCGGGTGGGGCCCCCAGCCCGGGCCATGGCGACGCCGGGCACTGATTGATCCTGCGTCAACTCCCTGACGTGTGAGGGCCCGCGTCCTGCGTCGACCCCATTTGCCCCCGCCGTGGATCATCTGGGCATTGGTAAGCCAGGTTTGCGCCAATGTTCAGTCACCTGACTCGTCTTCCTGCCCCCGTCCTTGCAAGAATCTCGGCGCCCGGCCCACCGCCCTTGCCGGGAGCTCCGTTTTCCGTCATCTGGCCTGATTCCAAACGATTGTGACGTCGGGTCAGGAAACCATGGACAGCATCTTCGGGAGCAGGGAGTCGGCGTGCGCGAACTCATACCCTTCACAAGGATCGACAGGACAACGGCGTCCACCCCAAGGCCTTCGAGGCGACTGCGCCGGTCCGCGCTCGCCAGCACCCTCGCCGCGATCGCGCTGGTGATGGCACTGCCCACGAGCGCCGATGCCAGCGTCCTGCAGCTCCTGCCCCAGAACGCCGACGGTCTGGAGCAGACCTTCTCCCCCGCCTATGACTACGACGGCGACGGCTGCTACGCCACGGCTGCCATCGGCAGCGACGGCACCATCAACCCGGGCCTGAAGCCGGGCGGTGACGTCAACGGTCACTGCCACGACTACGCCCAACTGGCGAACGCCAACACGTACTCGCGCGAGAAGTGCAACAACGGCTGGTGCGCCGTCATGTACGCCAGCTACTTCGAGAAGGACCAGGCCACCCTCGGGCCCGCGGCCATCGGCCACACCCACGACTGGGAGCATGTGGTGGTGTGGATCAACAACAACGAGATCCAGTACGTGTCGGTGTCGCAGCACACCAGCTATCAGGTGGCTGCGCGTTCGTCGGTCCGCTTCGACGGGACCCATCCGAAGATCGTCTATCACAAGGACGGCGTCTCGACCCACGACTTCCGCTTCGCCAACAGCAACGATGAGCCGCCGGAGAACGCCACCGGCGGCTGGTTCTTCCCGCGCCTCGTGGGCTGGAACGGCTACCCGGCCGGCTTCCGCGACAAGCTCATGAGCGCCAACTTCGGCGAAGCCACCATCAAGATCAAGGACGGTGACTTCGAGTACGCCCTCGCGCACTCGATGCCGACCGGGATCCCGTTCGACCCGAATGCCTGACGCCGCGGACCGGCCGGCCCAGGGGGCGCACCCGCCGGCCGGTCCCGCGTCCGTGTCACGTGCTGCGTCGCCCTCAGCTCACGGTGGCCGCCGTGTGCTGAGCCGCGCGGTGCACGCCCGTGCACACGTTTTCATGGGTGCCGCAAAGGACGCCGCCTGGATGACGCTGGACGATGGCCGAGATCCTCGATGGTCGACCTCATTTTGTCTACAGTATCCGACGAGCTTCTGACAAGGGGAAAGCGCCAGTTGGTCGCTACCGGTTGTACGACCAACCCCCGACGTAGACTGTAGACGAAAACCAATGTCAGGCTCGGGTGAGCCGCTACGCTACCGAGGGGTGGAGTCATGGCCCTGCCGACCGGCGCCGTGCCGAAGCTGGAGCGACCCGGCCCGCTGCGCGAACGGGTCTACGAGGCCCTTCTGGAGCTCATCGTGACCAGGTCGCTCAAGCCCGGGCAGCACCTGGTCGAGACCGAACTCGCCGGACACCTCGGCGTCTCCCGCCAGCCCGTGCGCGAAGCCCTGCAGCGGCTCAACACCGAGGGCTGGGTGGACCTGCGACCGGCACAGGGCGCTTTCGTGCACGACCCCACGGAAGAGGAGGCCGACCAACTGCTCGTCGTACGCGGTCTGCTGGAGGCCGAGGCGGCGAGACTGGCGGCGGCGAACGCCACCCCGCAGACCACGACGCGGCTGCGTGAGTTGTGCGAGACGGGCGAGCGAGCGTTGGCGTCCGACGACGTCGACGCCGTGGTCGCGGCCAACGCCGCCTTCCACGCGTACGTCATGCAACTCGCCGCGAACTCGGTGCTCGCGGAGCTGTCCGCACAGGTGGATCGCCGCGTCCGGTGGTTCTACACGCCCGTCGCCCGCACCCGCGGAGCGCTGTCCTGGGACGAGCACCGGGCCATGATCGAGGCCATCGAGGCGGGCGACCAGCAGCATGCGCAGCAGTTGATGCGGGCCCACACCGAACACACGCGGACCAGCTACCACGAGCGCGCGACGGCCGAGCGGTGACTACGGGATGCCTACGGAGGCGACGGCAGGATTCCGCCCGCCGTGGACCGTCCGCCGATGGACGGCGCACGGTCCGCGGCGGGCAGCGTTCAGCCCGGCACGGGCACGGTGCTAGACCGTTTCACCACTGACCTGCAGCGCGGTCGCCCGGGCTCGTCGGGCTGTGGGGTGGCCCGGCTGCCGCAGGAGCGTCGCCAGCGCCGCCGACGCCAGCCCGAAGCATCCGGCAAGGGCGTACGCGCCGGAATACCCCCACATCGCGACGACCGTGGCGCCCAGACCGCTCCCGGTCAGCCCGCCGACCAGCTTGGAGCTGTAGACCAGACCGTAGTTCTGGGCGTTGTTGTTCTCGCCGAAGTAGTCCGGCACCAGAGCGGCGAAGAGCGGATAGAAGGAGCCCGAGCCGAAGCCCGAGACGAACGCGAAGACCAGGAAGAGGACTTCGTTGCGGATGTCGCCCGCCCAGAGCACTCCGAACTGCGCCAGACCCTCGATCGTGATGACGAGGACGAGTGCCTGCTTGCGGCCCAGCACATCCGAAACCCAGCCCATCACGCTGCGGCCCGTTCCGTTGACAACGGCCATGACGCCCATCGACGAGGCGACCACCAGGGGGCCGAAGCCGGCCTCCTTGGCGAACGGCACCTGGAAGGAGATGCCGAAGATCGACACGCCGGAGGTCAGCGTCAGACAGAACCACATCAGCGGCAGCATCCCGGTGCGGATGGCCTCCTTCGGCCCGTACTGCCGCACCGCCGGCGGGTTTTTCGTGAGCGCTGCGTCCCGCTTGGGGTCCCGATTGCGGGCGAGCGGGTCGATGTGCGCAGGCCACCAGTTCTTCGGCGGGTCCTTCAAGAACCATCCGGCGACCGCCACGAGCACCAGCACGTAGACGCCGACCAGGTCGAGCACCGTACGGAAGTTGTGCTCGTCGAAGGCATAGGTGAAGACGAAGATCATCGGTACGGACCCGTAGGCGAATCCGCTGTTGACGAAGCCGGTCTTACCGCCCCGGCGTTCGGGGTACCACTTGCCCACGATGTTGACGCACGTCGCGTAGACCATGCCCGCGCCTGCACCGCCCAGGACGCTGAAACCCGCGATCGCCACCGCGATGCCGGGTGCGTGACTGAGGGCGAAGAAGCCGGCGCCGGCCAGCGCGGCTCCGATGAGCATCGCCCAGCGGGCGGTGAGAACGCCTCGTTCGCGGAGCCTCCCGACGGGGAAGGCCACTGCCGCCTGGAAGACGGTCCACACGCCCAGCAGCCAGAAGGTATTGGTATCCGACCAGTGGTGGACCGAGGACAGGGTCTCCTCGGCCGATCCGTAGGCGTACTCGGCGACGCTTATGGCCATCATCGCCACCCACGGCAACACCACCATCAGCAGGCGTGGCCCGCCGAGGATGTCCCGGGGACTTTCGCCGATCCGGTACACACGTCCGTTCGCATCCGTGATCTCTCGATATGCGGATCGTGTGGGTGGTGCGGTTGTCATGTCGTTTCCCCTTGCTCAAGAGACTCACCAGCGCCCCCTGGTCGGTACTCCGTGTGCAATGCGGGGAGGTCTGGCCCGGGCAGCGGCGCCCGAGCCGGACCCTTCGCGTCACCTCGCTCGTGTCGCGGGCGAATACTGTATGCAACGGGGAGGGACGCTAGTCGTTGCGTGACTCGGCCGACCCTCGCGAGCAGGTGAGGTTTTCCCAAAGAACGATCAAAGCGGCGGTATTCCGTCCGGCCGCCGAGCAGCGGTATACAGTATGCAATCCATGAGGGACATCCTCCGAGACTTCAGGGAGCCGCTCCATGTCGTACCGCTCCGCTCTCTCGCACGTCTTGAGCAGCACCATCGAGCCCTCCGCCGCGCAGACCAGTGCACGCCAGAGATTTCCCCGCGCGTCAGTGGCCGCCCTCGGAGAGGCAGGACTGCTCGGACTCACCGTCTCCGCCGAGTTCGGCGGCGGGGGCCTGGGGCTCGCCGAGGCCACCGAGGTCGTGACCGAGGTGACCCACGCCTGCCCGGCCACCGGCGCCGTCCTGCGGTCCCACTACACCGCCGTTGCCTTCATCGAGGCGTACGGAACCCACTGGATGCGCCGGAGGGTCGCCGCCGGCCATCACCTCAGCACCCTCGCCCTGGTCGACACCGACGGCGGAGAACCGGGCACCACGACCCGGTCGACGGGTTCGACGGCGACACGCACCGGCGACGTGGTGACGCTGCGCGCCCGGAAACGCGACGTCGTCGGGGCCGGTGAGGCCGACAGCTACGTATGGTCCTCCAGAGCGGTCGACGGCAGCGAGGGCCTGACCTTCTGGCTGGTCCCGGCCGACGCCCCCGGCCTGTTCGTGCCGGCCCGCCCCAGCGGCGCGGGCCCACGCGGCAGTGGGACATCCACCGTCTGCGCCGATCCCGTGCTGGTCCCGGTGAGCGCGATGCTCGGACGGGACGGTGGCGGGCTCGACGACGTGACGAGCACCGTCCTCGAGTGGCTGGCCGCGCCGCCCAGCGCGGGAACGGCCGCGACGACCGAGCCGGTCGGCGCCGAGGCGCTCACCTGACCGCCCGCCGCGGCCCCGCGCCGCATGGTTGCGCGTTCCGGACGGTGGACGCAGACATCGAGGAATGCATACAGTATTCGATGAGTGGGACCGGGCATGCCGTACCGCGCGGCGTCGATCACCACCCCATAGATCCAACGGAGCCAGAACAAGGGATTCACATGTGCGCGACGGTGAGGGGGAGGAACCGTGACGACGAGCGTCACTGACGTGACGACGGAGGCCGCCATCGCTGCGATCGTGGCAGCCCATCGCGGGCAACGCGGCCCGCTGCTGGAGATATTGCACGCCATCCAGGCCGAACTGGGTCACGTGCCGAAGGAGGCTGTCCCCCTGCTCGCCCGGGAGCTCAACCTGTCCCGGGCGGACGTGCACGGAGTGGTCTCCTTCTACCACGACTTCCGCGACGAGCCGGCCGGCCGTACGACGGTACGCATCTGCCGCGCCGAGGCCTGTCAGGCGCTCGGCGCCAACGCCTTGGTGACCTGTGCCCGTGACCGCGCGGGCGTCTCGCTCGGGGAGACGCGCGCCGACGGTTCGGTCACCGTGGAGCAGGTCTTCTGTCTCGGCAACTGCGCGTTGGGGCCGTCCGTCGAGGTGAACGGCGAGGTACTCGGACGTATGAGCGCGGATCGCCTGCGCTCGATCCTCGACGAGGCGGTCTCATCGTGACTCAGGCTTCGAACTCCCCGGTGCGGGTGTACGTCCCCCGCGACTCGGCGGCCCGGTCCGTCGGCGCGGACACGGTCGCGGAGGCGATACGGAAGGCGGCCGCCGATCGGGGCCGGCCGGTCGAAGTGGTGCGCAACGGATCGCGCGGCATGCTCTGGCTCGAGCCACTGGTCGAGGTGGTCACGTCCGAGGGACGGGTCGGCTACGGACCCGTCGTACCCTCGGACGTGCCGGGCCTGGTGGACGCGGGCCTCCTGGACGGTGCGGATCATCCGCTGCGGCTCGGCGTCGTCGGCGAACTCCCGTGGCTGGCCCGCCAGACGCGGGTCACCTTCGCCAGGGTCGGCGTCACCGACCCGCTCTGTCCGGAGGACTACGAGCGCCACGGCGGACTCGCGGGACTGCGCACGGCGCTTCAGCTGCCGCCCGCCGACGTGGTCACCGCGGTCACGGAGTCCGGCCTGCGCGGCCGGGGCGGGGCGGGATTCCCGGCCGGCATCAAGTGGAAGACCGTGCTCGACTGCGCCGACGAGCTGAAGTTCGTCTGCTGCAACGCCGACGAGGGCGACAGCGGCACCTTCGCGGACCGCATGGTCATGGAGGGCGACCCTTTCATGCTCATCGAGGGCATGACGATCGCCGCCCACGCGGTCGGAGCGCGCGAGGGCTACCTCTACATCCGCTCGGAATACCCCGACGCGGTGGCCACGATGCGCGCCGCGATCGAGATCGCGCGCGAGCACAACTGGCTCGGCGAGCGCATTCTCGGCTCGGACCTCACCTTCGATCTGCACGTGCGGGTGGGCGCCGGCGCGTACATCTGCGGTGAGGAGACCTCCATGCTGGAGAGCCTGGAGGGCAAGCGGGGTGTCGTCCGCGCCAAGCCGCCCATCCCCGCCATCGAGGGGCTGTTCGGCAAGCCGACCGTCGTCAACAACGTCCTGACCCTCGCGACCGTGCCGGTGATCCTCGCGGACGGCGCCAAGGCGTACCAGGAGCTGGGCGTGGAGCGTTCGCGCGGCACGCAGGTCTTCCAGCTCGGCGGGAACATCGCGCGCGGCGGCATCGTGGAGACGGCGTTCGGCGTCACGCTGCGCGAGCTGGTGGAGGACTACGGCGGCGGCACGCTCACCGGACGACCGGTGCGCACGGTGCAGGTGGGCGGGCCGCTGGGCGCGTACCTGCCGATATCGATGTTCGATCTGCCCATGGACTACGAGGCGTTCGCGGCGGCCGGTGCCATGGTCGGCCACGGCGGCGTCGTGGTCTTCGACGACACGGTCGACATGGCCGCGCAGGCGCGCTTCGCGATGGAGTTCTGCGCCGCGGAGTCGTGCGGCAAGTGCACGCCGTGCCGGGTCGGTTCGGTGCGCGGCGTCGAAGTGATCGACCGGATCGTGGCCGGCGAGCAGCGCGACGAGAACCTGGCCCTGCTCGAGGACCTCTGCGAGCTGATGACCGACGGATCGCTGTGCGCCATGGGGGGGTTGACCCCGATGCCGGTGCGCAGCGCCATCACACACTTCTCTGACGACTTCCTCGCGAGGGGGGAGGGCACGGCATGACACTGCTCAAGGAGCCCGACTTCGGAACCCCGGACCGGCCCGGCGAGGCGACCGTCTCGGTCGAGGTGGACGGGCTGCCCGTCACGGTGCCGGAGGGCACCTCGGTGATGCGCGCGGCTGCGCTCGCCGGCATCGACGTACCCAAGCTGTGCGCCACGGACAGCCTGGAGCCGTTCGGCTCCTGCCGGCTGTGCGTGGTGGAGATCGACGGCCGCCGCGGCACCCCGGCGTCCTGCACCACCCCGGTCGCCGAGGGGATGGTCGTACGCACCCAAACGCCCAAGGTGGAGAAGCTGCGCCAGGGCGTCATGGAGCTGTACATCTCCGACCATCCGCTGGACTGCCTCACCTGCTCGGCCAACGGCGACTGCGAACTGCAGGACATGGCCGGCGTCGTCGGGCTGCGCCAGGTCCGGTACGGGTACGAGGGCGAAAACCACCTCGACGCCGCGCCCGACCTGAGCAACCCCTACTTCGACTTCAACCCGTCCAAGTGCATCGTCTGCTCCCGCTGCGTGCGCGCCTGCGGCGAGGTGCAGGGCACCTTCGCGCTGACCATAGAGGGCCGCGGCTTCGACTCCAAGGTCTCCCCCGGCGCCGGTGAGTCCTTCATGGACTCCGAGTGCGTCTCCTGCGGCGCCTGCGTGCAGGCCTGCCCGACGGCGACGCTGCAGGAGAAGTCGGTCGTCCAGCTCGGCATGCCGTCCCGTTCGGTGATCACGACCTGCGCGTACTGCGGCGTCGGCTGCTCCTTCAAGGCCGAGCTGCGCGGCGACGAGCTGGTCCGGATGGTGCCGTACAAGGACGGCGGGGCGAACGAGGGCCACTCCTGCGTCAAGGGCCGCTTCGCCTTCGGCTACGCGACCCACCCCGACCGCGTCCTCAAGCCCATGGTCCGCGACAAGATCACCGACCCGTGGCGCGAAGTCGAGTGGGACGAGGCGATCCGGACGGTCGCCACGAAGATGCGCGCGATCCAGGACACGTACGGCCCGGCCTCGATCGGTGCCATCAGCTCCTCGCGGTGCACCAACGAAGAGGTCTACGTCGTCCAGAAGATGGTGCGCGCGGCCTTCGGCAACAACAACGTCGACACCTGCGCCCGTGTCTGCCACTCCCCCACCGGGTACGGGCTGAAGCAGACCTTCGGGGAGTCGGCCGGCACACAGGACTTCCGCTCGGTGGCGAAGGCCGACGTCATCATGGTGATCGGCGCCAACCCCACCGACGGTCACCCGGTGTTCGCCTCGCGGATGAAGCGCCGGCTGCGTGAGGGCGCGCAGCTCGTGGTGGTCGACCCGCGCCGCATCGATCTGGTGCGCTCGCCCCATATCGAGGCCGCACACCACCTGCAGCTCAAGCCGAGCACGAACGTCGCCGTCGTCAACGCCATGGCGCACGTGGTGGTCACCGAGGGCCTGGTCGATCGCTCCTTCGTGACGGACCGGTGCGAAGGTTTCGACGAGTGGGCCGAGTTCGTGGCCCTGCCGGAGAACAGCCCGGAGGCCACGGAGACCATCACCGGTGTGCCGGCCGAGGACCTGCGGGCCGCCGCCCGGTTGTACGCGCAGGCGCCCAACGCGGCCATCTACTACGGCCTCGGCGTGACCGAGCACAGCCAGGGCTCCACGATGGTCATGGGGATGGCGAACCTCGCGATGGCGTGCGGCAACATCGGCCGCGACGGCGTCGGCGTCAACCCGCTGCGGGGCCAGAACAACGTCCAGGGCTCCTGCGACATGGGTTCCTTCCCGCACGAGCTCACCGGCTACCGCCATGTATCGGACGACGCGGTCCGCACGGTGTTCGAGGAGCTGTGGGGCCGCTCGATCCTGGCCGAGCCCGGGCTGCGGATCCCGAACATGTTCGACGCGGCGATCGACGGTTCGTTCCGCGGCCTGTTCGTCCACGGCGAGGACATCGCCCAGTCCGATCCGAACCTCCAGCACGTCAGTGCCGCGCTGGCGGCCATGGACCTGGTCGTGGTGCAGGACCTGTTCCTCAACGAGACGGCCAAGTTCGCGCACGTCTTCCTGCCCGGAGCTTCGTTCCTGGAGAAGGACGGCACCTTCACCAACGCCGAGCGCCGGGTCAACCGGGTGCGGGCGGTGATGAAGCCGAAGACGGGCAAGCACGAGTGGCAGATCGTCTGCGAGATCGCCACCGCCATGGGCTACCCCATGGCGTACGACCACCCCAGCCAGATCATGGACGAGATCGCCCAGGTCACGCCGACCTTCACCGGCATCTCCTTCGAGGTGCTCGACAAGCTCGGCAGCGTCCAGTGGCCGTGCAACGACCAGGCACCCCAGGGCACGCCCACCATGCACGTCGACGCGTTCGTCCGCGGCAAGGGCAAGTTCGTGGTCACCTCCTACGTCCCCACGGACGAGCGCACCACCTCGCGCTTCCCGCTGGTGCTGACCACGGGCCGCATCCTCAGCCAGTACAACGTCGGGGCGCAGACACGCCGCACCGGGAACGTGGCCTGGCACCCCGAGGACGTACTGGAGCTGCATCCTCTGGACGCCGAGAACCGCGGCATCACCGACGGCGACCTGGTGACGCTGGCCAGCCGGGTCGGCAGTACGACGCTGCGGGCGCTGGTGTCCGACCGGATGCCGCCGGGCGTCGTCTACACCACGTTCCATCACCCGGTGACCGGCGCCAACGTGGTGACCACCGAGAACTCGGACTGGGCGACCAACTGCCCGGAGTACAAGGTGACCGCCGTACAGGTCGGCCTCGCCCATCCGCTCGAGCGGCACGACGCCGGATCCGTCGGGACCCACCGGCTCACGGCGGTGGACTGAGATGGCCGCCGCCGTGCCGTCCGAGCAGCGGATGGCGAACCAGATCGCCGCGAACTTCCGGCACGTTCCCGGTGACCGGGCTGCCGAGGCGATCGCGGGCCACATCCGCCGGTTCTGGGACCCGCGGATGCGCACCCGGCTGTTCGAACTGGTGGATGCCGGAGCGGAGGACCTGGACCCCGTGGTCGTCGCGGCCACGCAGTTGCTGAGGCAGCCGCAGGGGGCCTCCGCCGGCTGACCGGCCGCCGATGCATGACGCCGCCTCATCTCCCCCGGACGGAGGGGAGATGAGGCGGCGTCGTGTGTGCCGGGCCCGAACGGCTCAGGCGGCTGCGACGTCGTCCAGGCCGCGGCTGGTCACCAGGCGCACCCGTCCGTCGCCGAGGTGGTAGGACAGGCCGACGACCGCGGTCCGCCCGCCGACGAGCGCGGGTGAGCGGTCGAGGAGTAGATCCACGGTGTGCCGTATGTGCTCGTCCACGATGTCGGGCTCCTGGCTCAGCCCTGCCGCACGCGCGGCCAGCACGCTGGAGGTGACGCGCTCGACGACGTCGCGCACGTACCCGGCCGGGGCCAGCCCCCCGTCGAGGGCGGTGCGCGCTGCGCGGATCGCACCGCACGCGTCGTGTCCGAGCACGACCACAAGGGGGCAGCCGAGTTGGCCCACGCCGTACTCGATGCTGCCGAGCACCTCGGGACCCAGCACGTGGCCTGCGGTACGCACCACGAAGAGGTCCCCCAGCCCACGGTCGAAGATGATCTCCGCGGCCAGTCGTGAGTCGGAGCATCCGAACAGCACGGCGAAGGGATGCTGGGCGGGCGCAAGAGCCGCGCGGCGTGCGGTGTCCTGGTTCGGGTGCTGCGGGTGTCCGTCGACGAAGCGCTGATTGCCCGTCAAGAGGATGTCGAGGGCCTGGGCTGCGGTGGGCGTCTGGGTGCAGGCCATGGGATCATGGTTGGCCGAACTCCATACAGTATGCAATATCTGTGCAGTGCCTCGACGTCGGCCGATGAGGTGCACCTCGGCGCTACGGCACCGGCCTACGCACCGATCACACCGCCACGAGGTCTGGGCTCCGCGGATGTCCACCAACAGCGCGTGAGCACCAGCACGAGAAGGAGAACTCAAGACGTTGCGGCCGCCGCGCCCTCGGCCCCATACCCGTCGAGCGGCCGCACACGGGGGCATCCGGCCGCTCCGGGCGCTTCAGGGCCCCGCCCACACGCGGCACCGGACCCGGGGCAGGAGACGGGCAGCTCCACCGCGACACACCACCCCGCGGGATCGCGCCGGATCTCCATTCGCGCCGCGAGCGCGCCGACGATCTCCAGGCCACGGCCGTGCCCATCCGGATCGCCGTCGAGGGACGACCGCCGGGATCCAGGGCCACCCCCGTGATCACACACACGGATATGCAGAAGGTCCACCCCAAGGCCGACGCGCAGCGTCATGCGGTGGTGGCCGTGTTCGGCCGCGTTGGCCGCCAGCTCATCGACGACGAGCGCGGCGGTGTACCGGTCGTCGCCAGAAAGGCGCCACTGGCGCAGCAGCGCCTCGGCGACGCGCCGTGCGCCGGGCACCGATGCGCGCCGGGCGGGCAGGACCAGCAGTGCGCGCCGGTAATCCTGGTCTGTCATGATCGCGCTATCCCTAAATAGAATACTGCATACAGTATTCTACCTCTCCGCCGCCCGGACACACAAACGGGGAGCCGGGGGGGGGGCCCGGGGGGGGGGGGGGGGGCGCCCCCGGGGGGGGGGGGGGGGTTTATTTGTGTTTGTAGGAAAACAGGGCGGGGGACCCCCCCCGGGACCCCCCCCCCCCCCCCCCCCCCCGG
>NZ_JBVHHL010000017.1:0-146503 GCF_055561075.1 Streptomyces sp. NPDC022910 | reverse complement strand
TCCACCTTGATCGCCGACACCGCATCGCGGGCCGTACCCGCAGCATCAGCATGGTCGGCCGCCGCATCCGCCGCCTGGCGCCGGAAGGCCCCGGGTGGCATGCCGACCAGCTCGGTGAAGCGGGTGGTGAACGTGCCCAGCGACGCGCAGCCGACCGCAAAGCAGACCTCGGTGACGCTGAGGTCGCCCCGCCGCAGCAGCGCCGTCGCCCGCTCGATGCGACGCGTCATCAGGTACGCGTACGGTGACTCACCGTAGGTCTATGACCTGATCCGCTCCCGCCGCCTGGTCGCGGCCGGCGTGGCTCCTCGCTTGGTGATGGAGATCCTGGGGCACAGCCAGATTGCCGTGACCATGAACGTCTGTACACACGTCGTGCAGGACACCCAGCGCGAGGCGGTGAGCCACATGGACCGGCTGCTCAGGAGGCGCCCGCACTCCGCCGACTGATGTCAGATGTGGATGTCAAAGACCCCCAGCCATGATCGGCCGGGGGTCTTCTTCCTGGTGGGCGCGGACGGTTTCGAACCGCCGACATCCGCCTTGTAAGGGCGGCGCTCTACCGCTGAGCTACGCGCCCGGGACGGGTTGACAGCCTACATTGCCCGAGGGGCTGCCCCGCAAACCCGTATCCGCGCTGACGCGCGGGGAGTCACTGCGGGGGTTATCCCCACCACTGGTCGGGGAGTGCGCCGGATCCTCCCGAGGGCCGTCGATCCGTACGGTCGAAGGGCACTTCGACACTTCGACACTTCGGATCCGTACTTCGGGTTCTCAGGGGGACGACGTCATGGCTCGTACGACAGCGCACAGTGGACTTGCCCGGCGTACTCGAGTGGTCGCCGCCACCGGAGTCGTCGCGGCGCTCGTCGCGACGGCCGCCGCGTGCGGGAACGACGCGGGGGACGATCCGCACCCGGACCACCGTTCCTTCGCGCTGCACGGCCGTACGCTCACCGTCGACTCCGACGACTCGGCGCTGGAGATCGTCCCGGCCGACGGGGACAAGGTCCAGGTCACCCGGTGGTTCAGGGGGACGGTCGTGGTCGGTGGGGACCCCCGGGTGACCTGGGCCATGAAGGACGACCGGCTCGTTCTGCGGCTGAAGTGCTCAGGGCTGGTGGCGGACTGCTCCGCCCGGCACCGCATCGAGGTGCCGCGCGGGGTCGCCCTCAAGGTCGAGGACGGCGACGGGAGCGTGCGGGCCGAGGGCTTCAAGGAGGCGCTGAGCATTCGTACCCGGGACGGTTCGGTGCGGGTGAGCGACTCCACGGGGCCGCTCACGCTGGACAGCGGCGACGGCTCGGTGCGGGCGACGGGGGTGGACTCACGGCGTGTGCACGCCGCGACACAGGACGGCTCGGTCCACCTCGAATTCGCCACCGTGCCCGACCTGGTGGAGTCGAGCAGCGCGGACGGCTCGGTCACGATCGCGTTGCCGCACGGCACGTACCGCGTCACCACCCACTCGCAGGACGGCTCGGTGCATGTGTCGGTCCCCAGGGATCCGGGCAGCTCCCATGTGATCGACGCGCGGACGAAGGACGGGTCGGTCACGGTACGGACGGCGAGGTAGGCCGGAGGGGCCGAGCGGGGGCGAGGTTCGGCCATGGCGCACCGCGAACCGCACGCCCCGTGTGTTCGTCCTCAACCGGTGGGAGAATGACACCGGGCAGGGCGGATGACAGCACGGGAGAGGGATGTGACGGCGACACCACCACAGCCGTGCACGCCGTTTGCGCCATGCGCGCACCACCGACCGCCGAGCTGTCGGCCGGACCTCGCGACCGCCTCGCGTCCCACGGACGCCGGGCGCCATGATCAGCGCACTGCTCGGGGGAGCGCCGGTGCGTCCGGCACCACCGCCCCGTCCACGGTCCACGAATCCACCGGAGACCGTGACACCGCCGACCTCGCCACCGCAGCGTGCACCATCCCCCACCCCGGCACCACCGCCCCGTCCACGGTCCACGACTCCACCGGAGACCGTGACACCGCCGACCTAGCCACCGCAGGGAGCGCCGCCGACATCGCCCCCGCCCGGCACGCCGCCGGACCGCATGCGGCCACCGTGCCCGCCGTGTGGAACGCCACCACGCTGCCGTGGGCCGACGCCGGGCCCGGCTCCGCGGGGCACCGTTCCACACCACGGCCACACCGGCCGGGCGCAGACGTCGCCACCGCCCTCCGCCCCGGCACCACCCCCACCGCCGCATCCCCCCTGCCCACACCCCGGCGCCCCACCCCCGCCCGCGACGCCCTCGCCCTGCTCACCGTCCCCCTGGTCGCCGCCCTCCTCCTCCCCGCGGCCTTCGCCGGAGGCGGGACGCGGCGGTGGTTCGGGGGGCGGGCCGAGGGGCAGCGGGCCGAGGCGCAGGCCGCCAAGGACGCCGCCGCGGCCGCCTTCTACGAGCTCGACACCGCCCAGCGCGATCTGAAGATCTCGATCGAGACCATCGCCGCCGTCGACGACTCCCCCGCCGCCCGTCGCGCGACGGGCGACTTCCAGGCGCTCGGACGACGCATCGACGAGGTCAGTCACCGGTACATCGAGGCCGTCGACGCGCACGACCTCGACCGGGTCGATCTCGAGGCGTCCGCGGCCTCCCGGGCCCGTACCGAACTCACCGCGGCGAAGGACGAACTCACCCGCGTCAAGCAGGAGCTGGATCGTTTCGGCGAGAGCCTCGGGCCGCTGCTCGGAAAGGCCGAGACCCAGCTCGCCCGGCTCGCCCCGGCCGTGGAGCGTGCCCGCCAGGCCCTGCTCGCCGCCAGCAACGCCCTGGACGGCGTCCGGACCTCGGGACTCAAGGCCGACGACCTCGCCGCCCGGCTGGCCGGCCTCGCCCCCGAGCTGACCAAGCTCAACCAGGGAGCGGGACAGCACGGCGTGGCGCAGACCCTGGAACGCGCGGAGCGGGTCGCGCGCAAGGCCGAGGCCGTGCGTACGGAGGCCGAGCGACTGCCGGAGCGGGCCGCCGAGATCGATCATCGGCTCGTCTCGCTGCGCACCCGGGCCCAGGCGCTCACCACCCGTGCCGGTCAGGTCCAGCCCGTACTGAGCGAGCTGCGGCGGCGGTTCGCGGCCGCCTGCTGGCAGGATCTCCAGCACGTGCCCGAGCAGACCGCCGAGACCGTGCGGCAGGCCGAGCTGAAGCTGAAGGAGGCGCAGGCGGCGCGCGACGCCCAGCGCTGGCCGGACGCGACCTCGCTGCTGTCGACCGTACGGGCGCTGCTGAACACGACGGACGAGGCCGTGTCCGCGGCCGGCGACCGGCTGCGGCGGCTCAACGCCGTGCAGAAGGACCCGCAGCAGGAGATCGACCGGACCCGGTTCGCGATCCGGGACGCACAGCGGCTGGCCATGACGGGGCGTACGACTCCCGATCCGCGGCATGCCCGTCCGCTCGACGAATCCGTGGCCCGTCTGGACCGGGCGGTCGCCACGCTGGAGGGCCGACACCCGGACTACTGGCACTTCCTGACCGAGACGGAGGCGGTACGGCAGACGGTCGCCCGGGTGGTGGCCCGGATCCGGGAGGAGCGGGGAGCCGGGAACTGAGCCCGGCCCCCGCGAGGCACCGCTCAGGTGCGGTAGGCGTAGTACGCCGCGTTCGGGTACGACGCGATGATGCTCGCCACCGACCTGTTGTAGGTGTTGGTGGAGTGGTACGTCACGTACGGCACGCCCTGCGGGCTGCGGTAGTTGACAATCATGGTGTGGTCCTTGGACCCGTCCTTGTTGAAGTCCATCTGCAGCACGTCACCCACGTCCATCTGGTAGACGTTGGCGAGGCCGGTGACCCGCTTGGAGGACAGGGCGAACCAGGAGAACTCGTTGACGCCGACGAACGAGTCCGACTGGATCTCGGAGTTGCCGAACCACTTGTGGAAGTCGTACGTGTAGCCGGGTAGGTGCTTCCAGCCGCCCGCCTTCAGGGACTGGCTGACGAAGTTGGTGCAGTCGCCCCCGGCACCCTGCCCGTTGAAGTTCGGGTAGGCCGGGTTGTAGTTGTTCCAGTACTTCTGCGCGTACGCCGCCATGGCCTTGTAGTCGTAGCCGGTGGCCGAGAAGTCCTTCTGCTTGGCCGGCGCGGGCCGCGTGGTGGCCGAGCGGGTCGCCTCGGGCGGCCCGTCGTCGGCGGCGGTGGCCGGTGCGGCCACCGCCGGCTTGGCCACCTGGTTCACCGCGAGGTAGCCGTCGTCGGTGTCGCGGATACCGGCCAGCTGCCAGTCGCCCTGCCGGTCGGCCTTGAACGTCAGCTGGTGGTGGGCCTGGAAGCCGGTCGTCTTCGGCTCGCCACTGCGGGCCTTCTCGTACGTCAGCGTCGTGGTCTCGGTGACCTCGACCGTCGCGCGCCGGCCCTCGACCCGCGTACGGTCGAGCGAGACGCTGGTGTCGGCCGAGCTGTACTTCTCGCCCATCGCCGCGAGTCGGGACTTGCGCCCGCGCAGCGAGGACAGGGCGGAGTCCTCCTGGCGCGACAGCGTGGACGACAGCCGTACGTCGCCGGAGAAGCGGGACGCCAGCGGCTGGCCCCGCTCGGCCTTCCCACCGTCCACCAGGGCGTCCGTGCGGTCGGTGAAGACGGCGTCCGCCAGCCGCTGGAAGGTGGCCTTGGTCGCCGGGTCCACCGCGGGGTCGTCGGCGACGCTCGTCGCACCCGCGCTCCAGTTGGGCAGCAGTGCCGCGCCTGCGACGACCGAGACGGCCGCCGCCGTGAGTATGGTCGCGCGACGCCGCTTACGGCTCAATTTCCTTGATTTCAATGGTGTTCCCCTCTACGCCGGTACACGGATACCGGGAGACGGCATCTTCGCACGGCATGTGTGGCTCCTGTGAAGGGGGTTGCGGCCGAGAGAAGGGGGAACACGGGGCGAACGGCGGTCGTCACTTCACCACGGTCGACCAGTCAGGTGACTGGGCGGGGTCCAGGCTGCGCAAACGCTCCAGCGTCGCGGGCTTCTGCACATCGAGCCAGTCGGCCAGTTCCTTGAAGGACACGCATTTCACGCCCTTCTTGGTGCACACGTCCTTGACGACCTGGTCGATGGCCTTCATGTAGATGCCGCCGTTCCAGTCCTCGAAGTGGTTACCGATGAACAGGGGCGCCCGGCTGCCGTAATAAACGCGGTTGAAACCGGCCATGTACGAGTCCACGGTCGTCTTTTCCCACTGGGGGTACTTGGCCGGGTCGCCCTGGGTCTCGCCATCGGACTGGTTGTAGAGGAAGTTGAAGTCCATCGACAGGCCCTGGTACGAGCCGCCCTCGTACGGAAGCATCTGCAGCGGGAAGTCCCAGATGCCGTTCTTCTTCGCCGGCCATATCTGGAAGTCGCCCGGGGAACTCGCGTCATAGCGCCAGCCGTAGCTCTTCATGGCCTTCAGCAGGTTCGGCTGGCCCTCCAGGCAGGGCGCGCGCCCGCCGCTGACCTCGTTCTTGAAGTCGAAGGGCAGGGGCGGGATGTCCTTGTAGCCGGTGTTGGTCTTCCAGTTCTCCACGAAGGAGTAGAACTGGTCGATCTCGCTCTTCCACTCCTCGACGCTCCAGTCGCCGCCGCCCTTGGCGCCACAGAAGTGGCCGTTGAAGTGGGTGCCGATCTCGTTGCCGTCGTTGTACGCCTCGCGGAGCTGCTCCAGCGTGTCGCGGATGTGCTCGTCGGTGGGGTAGTCGATCGCCGCGTCGCCCGCCGAGTGCTGCGGCCCGTGGTAGAGGTCCTTCTTGCTCTTGGGCAACAGGTAGATGCCTGTGAGGAAGAACGTCATGTGGGCGTCGTACTCCTTGGCCAACTCCCGGTAGTGCGAGAAGAGATGGTCGCTTCCCTCCAGCGCGCCGTCCCAGGAGAAGACGACGAACTGGGGTGGCTTCTCACCGGGTTTGAGCGGCTTCGGCTTCCATTCGCCCTTCTGCGGGCCGGTGTACGAGGTGGACCCGTCACCGATGATCTTCGTCTTGCCGTCCCACTTCGGCGTCTCGGTCGGCCTGGCGGTGGTGCTCTTGCCGTCGCCCTGCCGGGTGCCGGCCGAGGCGGTCGGCGCCGTGTCGTCGTGCCGGGCCACCGCCAGGAAGGTCACCGTCACGGACGCGACAGCGAGGAGGGCCGCCAGCGTGAGGTTCCGGCGGTTGGTGCGGGAAGGACGGGCGCGGCGGCGACGGCCGTTTGTCGTGGTCATGGGCGGCTCGTTCTGCGAGGAGGCGGGGGGGTGGGCTGTGTCTCGGCCGCCGGCGTCAGCCGAGCGGACTCATGGCGTTCGACCAGATGCCGTAGGGGACGCCGTCCGCCGAGGTTCCGGCGAACCCCTTGAGTGGCAGCGGTTCGAGGCTCTTGGACAGGTCCATGCGGTAGACGACGACGGCGGTCGACACGGACGTGGCCGTGCCGACGTACCAGGAGGCGGTGTCGTCCTGGGTGGTTCCGGCCTTCCCGGCCACCTGCGCGGAGGCGGGGGCCGCGTTCGGATGGGCGGTGCGGAAGGACTCCGTGAGCGACTCGGTGACCTGGCGGGCCACGGCGGAGCCGACCGCCCGGCCGGGTTTCGGTGTCTTGAGGGCGACCGTGGAACCGTTGCGGGTGACACGCCGTACCGAGTACGGCTCGGTGTGCGTCCCGTCCGCGGCGAACGTGGCGTACCCGCTCGCCATCCGGATCGCGCTGGGCGTGGAACTGCCCATGGACAGCGCAGGCACCTGCGGCCCGATGCTGGAGGAGAGCAGCCCGGCCGCCTCCGCCGTCTCGCGCACCTTGGCCAGGCCGGTGTCCATGCCGAGCTGCATGAACGGCGTGTTCACGGACCGGGCGAGCGCCTGGCCCAGCGTGATCTGCCCGTAGGACTTGTTGCCGTCGTTGTGGGCCGCGACCTTCTTGCCGCTGCGGTCCCAGTACGGCCCCTCGGGCGTGGTGACCGGAACCCCGTCGTTGCCGTCGTAGAGCGACTCCGGGGTGACCGGAGTCGCGGGGCCGCCCCGGGTCTTGTGGACGCCGTGCTCGAGACCGGCGGCGTAGACGAACGGCAGGAACGCCGAACCGGCCTGGACCGTGGTCGCGTTGGACTCGTTGTAACCCTGCGTACGGTGGTCGGGGCCGCCGTAGACGGCGAGGATACGGCCGTCGTCGGCCACCGAGGCTGCGCCGTAGTGGGCGGTATTCGCCGGGCCGGGATGGTCCTCCTTGCCCTGCTTGCGCGCCTCGGTCACGGCGTCGGTGAGCGCTTCCTCGCGCTTGCGGTCGAAGGTCGTGTAGATCTGGTAGCCGCCCAGGTCGAACTGCTTGTCCGAGATGTGCGCGGACTTCTTGGCGTACTGAGCGGCGAGTTCCACGAGGTAGTCGCTCTGCTTGCCGGTGTCGTAGAGCGGGTTCTGCTTGAGCGGCTCGGGGAACGTCCGGTACGTCGCCCGCTCGGACCGCGACAGCTTGCCGATCTTGACCATGCGGTCGAGGATCCAGGACCAGCGTTCCACGGCCCGTTGGTGGTTCACCTTGCTCAGAGTGGGATCGTAGAGGCCGGCGCCCTTCAGCAGAGAGGCGAGGAAGGCGGCCTCGCTCGCGTTGAGTTGGCTCACGTCCTTGCCGTAGTAGGCCTGGGCGGCGCGCTGGATGCCGTAGGTGCCGCGGCCGAACCAGCTGGTGTTGAGATACCCCTCGAGGATCTTGTCCTTGCTCATCCTGTTGTCGAGCTTGAGGGAGATCATCGCCTCGGTGAACTTGCGGCTCACCGTCTGGTTCTGGCTCAGGTAGACGTTCTTGACGTACTGCTGGGTGATGGTCGAGCCGCCCTGGGTGTCCCCCTCGCCGACCGTGCGCCACAGGGCGCGGGTGATGCCTGAGACGGATATACCGGGGTCCGAGTAGAAGCTCTCGTTCTCCGCCGCCAGCACCGCCCAGCGGACCTGCTCGGGTATGTCCTTCAGCGGCATCGCCTGCCGCTGCACCCAGCCGGTGCGGGCCATGGGCGTGCCGTCCGACCAGAAGTAGACGTTGTCCTGCTGGGTGGCGTACGAGTTCAGGTTCTTCGGTATCTCCGTGGCGGCGTACGCGACCGCCAGGAAGACGCCGCTCAGACCGATGGACGTCAGCACGGCACCCAGCCACTGGCGCCAGGAGGGCATCCAGCGCCGCCAGCCTTCGCGGCCCGGGCGCGGGTAGACCGGCCTGAACTTGCGGGCGTAGGGCGCGAGCCTTCGGGCGTACGGCTCGAGCCTGCGGACATACGGCTCGACGTACGCGGTGAGACGAGTGAGAGGGGACGGCGACGCGGCCTTCTTGCGGAGGCCACGCCGAGCGGAGACCTCCGGTCGGAACACCCGCAGTTGCATCGTGGCGTCCGGCTTCGGTTGTGTGCTGTCGTCCGGATCCGGGGGTGCCACCGCCTTCAACTGCATGGTGGTGTCCGGCGGAAGAGGTGCTCCGGCCTTCAACTGCATGGTGGTGTCCGGAGGAAGAGGCGCACCTGCCTTCAACTGCATGGTGGTGTCCGGAGGAAGAGGCGCACCTGCCTTCAACTGCATGGTGACGTCCGGGTCGAAGGACGCCTCGGCTCCGGCCTCGGTCGCGGTCCGGGCGGCCTCCTGCGTGCGGTCGGGCGAGGGCTGATTCGGCGCCGCCCGCCGACGGTGCGGACGGCCGCCGTTCTCGCTATCCACGGTGGGCTCCGGAGCACGCACGACTCCGGGGATGCCGCCCCTCTGTTCGCTGCCAGGCCTCGGTCACCACTGCGTCTCCCTCCGCACTCGATGTTGCGCGCGCGGGTAGATGCAGCTGCGACGCATGCGGCTGCGAGCCCCCCTCACGACGTTGCGGCTCATCGCGACTCATACAAATTATCAGCGGTCTGTGTGATCTCTCGGGTCAGGAGGGGCACAGAAGCAGTCATGTTGCGGATATTGAGGAGATCTTAAGGAGGCTCCGCGGTCGCCGAGCAGGGGCCCGGAGTCCCACGACGTCCTGGGATCGCCGAGGACCGCCGGTTAGTCTGTGCCCATGCCTCGCTATGAGTACCGCTGCCGTTCCTGCGGCGACACGTTCGAACTGAGCCGTCCGATGGCGGAGTCCTCCGCCCCCGCCGTCTGCCCGTCGGGGCACGACGACACGGTGAAGCTCCTGTCGACCGTCGCGGTGGGGGGCACGGCGTCCGCTCCGGCGCCGGCCCCGCGGGCGGGCGGCGGCGGAGGGGGCGGGTGCTGCGGCGGCGGCTGCTGCGGCTGAGACGCGCTCAGCGCCGCCGCGCCAGGGTCAGTCCGTCCGCCACCGACACCATCACGCTGTCCACCCGCTCGTCCGTCTTCACGTGCTCGTTGAAGTCCTGGATGGCGGCGGCGAGTCCGGTCGCGTCGGGGTCGGTCACACTCCCGTGGTAGAACACGTTGTCCACCACGAGCAGGCCACCGGGACGCATGCGCGGCACCAGTTCGTCCCAGTACGCGACGTAGTTGTCCTTGTCCGCGTCGATGAACGCCATGTCGATGTGCGGCTCGTCCGGCAGGTCCCGCAGTGTCGGGAGCGCGGGGGCGATCCGCAGCTCGATCCGGTCGGCCACCCCCGCCTTCGCCCACGCCGCCCGCGCGTGCTCCGTCCACTCCTCGGAGACGTCGCACGTCAGCAGCGTCCCGTCGGAGGGCAGGGCCTGCGCCATGGACAGCGCCGACAGCCCGGTGAAGGTGCCGACCTCGACGATCCGGCGCGCCCCGGTCAGCCGCACCAGAAAGGCCAGCAACGGCCCCTGCTCCTCGGCCACCTGCTTGCCCGCCACCAACGGCAGCTGCGTGTGCGTGACCTCGACGAGCATCCGCTGCACGGGGTCCAGCGGCGGGTTGTGGCCGAGCATGTACGCGTACAGCTCGTCCGTCAGCGGCGTCCCGTTCCCCTTGGCCACGCGGCCCTCCTCAGACTCGGCCCCCGAGGTCCCGGGCGCTCCCGGCTCCCCTCCACCGTAACCTCGTTCCCCTCGGTCCCGGCCGCCTAGACTTCGCGCGCCGCCTTCAGGAACTCCCGCAGAATCCGCTCCCCGGCCAGCACGCCCCGCTCCGGCAGGGCGTGGATCGCGGGTGCCGTCCAGTCGGCGTCGGCCAGTTCGCCGTGGCCCGGGCGCCAGCCGCGGTCGGCGGCCAGCAGCAGGTCCGCGTCGAGCAGGGAGTCCCCGGCGGCCAGAGTGAGCGCGGCGCCGGTACGGCGGGCGACCTCGCGCACGGCCGCGCTCTTGGTGAGCGGCTTCGGTACAGCGTAGATCTTGCGGCCCTGCAGGGACACCGTCCAGCCGCGGTTCTCGGCCCACACGGCCAGTTCCTTCACCCACTCCTCGGGCAGCAGCTCACGTTCGACGACGAGATAGGCGAAGAGATCCTCGGCGATCCGGTGCTTGCGCACCCAGGCCGGGTCCGCGGTGGCCGCCAGATGCTCCCGCACCTCGGCCAGCGGCGCGCACTCGTCCGCCAGCCGGGCGAGCACCGCCGCGTGCCAGTCGGGGTCGGAGACCCCGTCGACGAGGAGGTGGCCGCCGTTGGCGCAGATCGCGTACGCCGGGGCGGGCCCCGGCAGGTTGATGCGCTGGTACTGCTTGCGGGTGCGGGTCGTCGTGGGCACGAAGACCGCCCGGTCACCGAGGTCGCCGAGCAGTCCGGCCGCGGTCTCGGTCATGTACGACAGCGGCTTGCTCTCGTGCACCTCGACGCACAGCAACCGGGGCGCCCTCGGGTCCGGCATGGTGAGGGCGAGCGCCGCGGACGAGTAGATCAGCGTACGGTCGAGGTCGCTGGCGACCAGCACGGGGCTCATACGGCCACCGCCCTGCCGTCGGCGCCGGTGGCGCCCCGTGTGTACTGGGGGTGGATCAACCCGACGCAGGTGTACGGGAGTCCGTCCACCTCCTCGACGGGCACGCCGCGCTGCTCGGCCAGCAGGCGTACGTGATCGAGGTCGGCGCCCGCGCCGGACCTCGCCAGGATCTTCCAGGGCACCCGGCGCAGCAGCACCCGCGTGGTCTCGCCCACGCCCGGCTTGACGAGGTTCACGTCGTGGATGCCGTGATCCTCGCTGATGCGTTCCACCGCCGCCCAGCCCTCCCAGGTCGGCGTGCGGTCGCCGGAGAGCAGTTCCTTGCTCTGCGCCCGGACCGCCTCCTCGACCTCGGGGAAACGGGCGGAGACGGCGTCGAGGAAGGCGACCGACACATCCGCTCCGGCGAGTTCGCGGTAGAACTTCGCGCCGTGGTAGTCGTGCGGGCCGACCAGGTCGGCGCGCAGCACGGTGCGCGAGATCAGCCCGGACACCGTCGAGTTGAGACAGGCGGAGGGGATGAGGAAGTCCTCCCGGGTGCCGTACGTCCGCACGCAGGACCCCGGGTCGGCGAGCACCGCGATCTCCGGGTCGAATCCGGTGATGCCGTCGGACGCCTCGAACTCACGGATCGCGTCGGCCAGTTCCCGGGTGATGGCGCCCTTGCCGGTCCAGCCGTCGACGAAGACGACGTCGGAGGGGTCGTGCCGGTCGGCGAGATAGCGCAGCGCGTTGGCGTCGATGCCGCGGCCGCGCACGATGGACACCGCGTAGTGCGGCAGGTCGAGGCCGTGCCGGTGGCGGGCCCAGCGACGCATCAGGACGCCCACGGGGGTGCCGGCGCGAGCAAGCGAGACCAGGACGGGGCGCGGCGTTCGTTCCGCGAGGATGCTCTCGGTGACCACGCCGACCGCCTGCGCGAGACGCGCGGCCGAGGCCTCCAGCGCCGCGTGGAACAGCTCCTGGTACTGGTCGCTGGGCTGGTACTCGACCGGCAGCGACTCCGCGTAGTGGGCGCCGCCGCTCTGGATCGCCTCCTCGCGCTCCTCGGTCGGAGCCTCCAGGGTGACGTCCGAGAGGTCCTGGAGCAGCCAGCCCACCTCGTCGGGCGCGTACGAGGAGAAGGCGGGGCCGCGGAGTGGCTCGGGCAGCATGGCGGGCCTTTCGGGGACGTGCGGGGGCGCCGGGACGTAGCTGGGGACGACCGCGAGCAGGACGTGCGGGGTGTGGACGGCGAGCCGGTCCAGCAGGCCGCCGGGGGCGTGCAGTTCGGGGGTGTCGGCCACGGAGTCCACGACCGCGACGACGGCGTCGAAGCCGGCGTCCGCGACGTTGTAGGCGTAGCGCTCGCCGGGGCCGTCCGCCGGGTCGTCGTGGGCGGGGAAGACGATCCGGCTGCGTATCGCGTAGCCGGGGTCGTCGACCGCGAGGACGGGCGAGCGGGTGGTCGTGGAGTAGCGGACCTCGGCGGCGGTGACCTGCTCCAGCTCGCGGGCGAGGCGGAGCGGCGCGTACATCAGCTCCTCGAAGCCGAGCACGAGGACGCGCCGGGCCTCGGCGGGTATCGCCTCGGCGAGCCGCGCGGCCATGGCGGGCAGCGCACGCTCCAGCCGGCCGCGGTGCTCAGGGGTGAACCCGTGCCGCCCACCGTCTGGCAGCCCGCGGGGCCACCCGAGCGCGACACGATCGATCCGTCCGGGACGCCCCCGACCGGGGACGGCGTACACGGACGCGCCTGGCTGACATGGCACGGCTGACTGCGCGAAATCGGCCGACTGACCGGGGGCGCCCGGCTCACCGGAGGCGCCAGGCTGGGCGGGAACACCCGACTGACCGGAAACGCCTGACTGCGCGGAGACGCCCGGCAGACCAGGAGCGCCGGGCTGGGCGGAGACGCCGGGTGACGAGGTGGGCTCGTTGGCCGACGCAGCGGGCCCATGAGGCCCAGTGGCTCGCGCAGCAGGGTCGCCGGTGACCGGCGCAGCAGAACCAGCGGTCGCCGACACACAGGACCCCACGCCAGGCGCGACGGGACCGGCACTGACCGACGCGGCGGGACCGCCGCTGACCGAAGCCGCAGGCCCACCGCTGACCGACGCAACGGGACCGGCACCCGTCGACGCCGCGGGCCCGGCGCCCGGCGCGGCAAGCCCGGTGCCGACCGACGCGGCAAGCCCGGTACCGACCGACCCGACGGGACCGGCGCCGGCCGGTGCCGCAGGCTCGGCGGTGGGCTCGTGCTCTGCGACCAGGGCCTGGCCCTTTTCCAGCACGCCCTCCGGCAGCCTCACCGTGCCGGAGGCCGCGGCCACCAGGTCCACGCGCGCGCCGATCTCGCGGGCGAAGTCCTCGAGCCGCCCCAGGTCGGCGGCGGAACGCATGTCGACCAGCGCTACCACGACGTACCGTTTCCGCGGGTACCGCTCGTGGAGATCGCGGATCGTGTTCATGACCGTGTTGCCGGTCGAGAACTCGTCGTCGACCAGGACCAGTGGACCGTCGCCCCCCAGCAGCCCCGGGTCCTCCGGAAGGAGCAGGTGCGAGGTGGCGTGGGAGTGGGACTCCTCGAAGCCGCCGGCAGGGGCGACGCCCTCGACGGGGCGGCGGGTGGAATGGAGATAGGGCGCGCATCCGAGACCGTCCGCTACGGAGTGTCCGAGCCCGGTGGCCGTCTCCGCGTACCCGAGAACAACCGCCCGGCCCTCCCCCGAGCTCTCGGCTTCGCTCGAGCGGGGGGTACCCCCACCGTCGGCGCCCAGCAGGTCCCGCACCCGGCGCCCGAGCGCGAACCCATGGCCGTACACGACGGACGGGGACTGCGGAACGTGCTTGCCCAGCACGTTGGAGACGAGCAGATGCGCCCGCTTGGGGTTGCGCCGCAGGGCGAGCCCCAGCAGAGCCGTCAGCTGCTCGTCGCCCACGAGCTCGACCCCGAGCCGCTCGGCGACCCACGTCCCGGACCAGACCACGTTTTTCATCGGTTCCTTGTCATACGACATCAGTGCCACGTCGGTGCGACGGGTACGGCGGCTGCGGCGCGCTCAGCCGGGCAGCCCGGCGGCCAGCAGTTCCACGAAGCCGATGTCCTCGTTGGCCACGCCGAAGACCTCGGCGCGCTGGAGGGTGCGCTCGGCCCAGGCGCGGTGCGGCTTCACCTCGTTCATCTTGTTCGTGTACGCGGAGCGCAGCACGCCCCCGCCCAGGCGCTCGGGCCGCAGGATGTCCTGGGCGTCGCTGAACTCCTCGTGGCTGACGACCGACAGCGCGTTCACGGGCATCACATGCGAGGGGTGGATGCAGGTCTTGCCGAGCAGACCGTTGGCGCGGTCGAGGGAGACCTCGCGCAGCAGCCCGTCCAGGTCGTGCTCGATGAGCGTCTCGCGCAGTTCTTCGACCTCGCCCTCCAGGAACGGGCTGCGTCGCAGCTGCGGCTTGAACATGCGCTCCTGCGCCCGGAAGTACTCCCACACCGGCCCGGTCACCGTGAACCCGGTGCCGTCGGCACGCCCGAGGACGTTGACGACGTCGGCGATCACGGAGGCGACGATCTGGACGTCGTACGCGGTCATGTCGGGCGCCCTGCGCAGGCCGTACGAGGAGCAGAAGTCGGTGACGCCGAGACGCAGCGCGAGCACGCGGTCACGCCACTTGTCGACCGTGCGGAAGATCCCGTCCAGGGTCTCCCGGCGCGTCTCCAGGTAGAGCAGGGCGGGCGACTCGAGGACGGGCATGGCGAAAAGCCGGCGCCCGCTCGCCGCCTCGGCCCGGGTCAGCGCCTCGAGGAAGGAGACACCTCGCTCCTCGGTGAACTTCGGCAGCACGAACCCGGACAGCAGCCGGACCGCCGGGCCGAGCCGGGTGACCAGGTCAGGGATCTGCTCCGGGACGCGAACGCGGACGAAGAGCAGCGGAAGCCCGACGTCGGGGAGCGAGGCGAGGTCGGTGAACTGTCTGACCAGGTTCTCCTCGGCGTCCACGACGTCCGCGTCGTCGATGGAGTCCTCCAGGCACAGCACCATGGAGACGACGCCGCGGCCCGCCTGCTTGACCACGTCGTCGGCCAGATGAGGGCGGGTCGCGGGACTGTACAGCGTCGCGCCGAGGGCCGCCGCGAGCACGCGGGCGGGGGAGTCGGCGGTGAACACGGCCGGCTCTCGATGGAAGAGGCGCTGTCGCTCCTCAGGGGCGATGTGCCCGAAATGACGCATAAGACTCCCCCGTGGTGCTGGTCTGCCCGAAATGAAGTGGCCGGTAATAGTACGTAGAACTCCATGCCAGGGGTTCCCATCGGGCATGAAGTTCAGGTAACTCGGCTGTGTCGACGGTACGTCGGGACCACGGCGGGGAGCCACACCCCCGCGTTGTCGTGACCTGGACGGAGAGGGCAGGATGACGCCATGACGCACGCGATGCTGAAGGGGTCGAACGTACCGCTCGAGGCCACGGCGGTACGGGCGGTGCTGGGCTGGGCACCGGGACAGGGAGTCCCGGAGGTGGATGCCTCGGCGCTGCTCCTCGGCCCCGACCAACGGGTGCGCGACGACGAGGACTTCGTCTTCTACAACCAGCCCCGACACCCCTCGGGGAAGGTCCGGCTGCTCGGCAAGAAACGGGAGGCGGACAGGCTGACCGAGACGATCCAGACGGACCTGGCGGGCATCGAGCCCGGCGTCGCACGGATTCTGCTGGTCGCCTCGGCCGACGACGTCACCTTCGACCGGGTACGGGCGCTGTGCATCCGGCTGTACGACGCCGCGGCCGCCGACGGGGAGCCGCTGGCGTACTTCGACATCAAGCCGGAGACGGGTGCGGAGACGGCGCTGATCTGCGGGGAGCTGTACCGGCGGGGCGAGGGCTGGAAGTTCCGGGCGCTCGGCGAGGGCTACTCGAACGGGCTGAAGGGCCTCGCGAACGACTTCGGCATCTCGGTGGACGAGTCGGAGACGCCGTCGGTGGTCCCCGGCGCGGGTACTACGGCGTCGGTCCCCGCCCCGCCCGAGGTGTCGGCGCCGTTGCCGCCGGAGCAGCCGGTGCCGCAGCAGCCGGCGTACGGGTATCCGCCGGAGCCCGCGGCGACGCAGCCTGCGTACGGCTACCCCCAGCCGACCAGTCAGCCGGCGTACGGCTATCCGCAGCCCCAGACCGCGGCGGCGTACGGACATCCCCCCACCGCGGCACCCGTCGTGCCGGACCCGGACTTCAAGCTGCCGCCGCAGGGGCCACAGTTCATCGGGCGGTAGGGCCCGGCCCGGCGGGGCCGGGTCACGCCTTGGTCTTGTAGCCTCGGCCCCACTGCAGGCCCCAGCCGTACAGCCGGTCCAGTTCCGCCTGGAAGCCGTAGACGAACTTCACCTCGCGGCGGACGACGATCTCGCCCTTGATGTTCTCGATCATGACGACCGCGCAGGAGCGGGCCTGCGGGTGGCGTTCGTCGAGGCCGACCTCGATGCGCGGGCCGTTGCTGGGGTACAGCGTGACGTGGGCATGCGTACGGTCGAAGGCCGGCGTCTGGTCGTAGATGTAGACGAAGATCAGCAGCCGCTTGAAGTCGTTCCGGTGGTCGAGGTTGACGAAGATCGTCTCACCGGAACCGGACCCGAACCGGTCGTCGCCGCTGAGCTTGACGTACGGCGGGTCGTTGAGCTCTCCGAAGAAACTGCCCAGCGGCTGCACCACACCCTTCGTGCCGTCGCTCAGCTCGTACATGCAGCCGAGGTCCAGGTCGACGTTGACCATGCTCTGGGTGTGCGCCTGCACGACCTCCGGCGTGAACAGCCGGAACGGATGGCGCAGCAGACTGCCGCGCTCGGGGCCGCCGATGTCCGAGGTCCGCATCCGCCACGAGAGGTTGATGCGCAGATTGCCGGTCGCCGCGCCCTGCTTGGTGAGTGAGACCCGCTGGTGCCGCTTGGTCAGCTCGATCGCGTTGCTCGCCGCGCTGCCCGAGTCGAACTCCGTCGCCCGCCCACGCCACACGCCGTCCCAGAAGCTCATGCCCGCCCCCTGTACATACGGTTCAACAGCCGCGGGGCGGCCGCCGAGGACGAGTCCTCACGGCCGCCCCGCCCAGAAGCGTTCCTCACCGGGGCCCGGCCCACACCCTCGAAACGGCCACCGCAGGGCGAGTGAGCCGAGGGGGCTTTTGCGCCCCGGAGGGGAACCGAGCCCCTGAAAAAAGGGGAGCGCGCGCCCCTACACCCCGGAGGAGACCTCAGCCTTCGCGTCCGAGCCCTCGGCTTTTCCCTCGGCCGCCGCGAGTGCGCGGTTGCGGCGCACGGAGGACCAGAAGGACCAGCCGATCAGGACGACACCGACGAGACCGGTGATGACCTCGTTGATCTGGTACTGGATGGTGACCAGGAGGAGGATGGCGAGCGCGCCGATCGCGTAGTGCGCGCCGTGCTCCAGGTAGACGTAGTCGTCCAGGGTGCCTTGGCGGACCAGGTAGACCGTCAGCGACCGGACGTACATCGCGCCGATGCCGAGACCGAGCGCCATCAGGATGATGTCGTTGGTGATCGCGAAGGCTCCGATCACGCCGTCGAAGGAGAAGGACGCGTCCAGGACCTCCAGGTAGAGGAACATGAAGAAGGCGGCCTGGCCGGCGAGGACGATCGCCGAGCGCGGCTTGCCGGCGCGCACGGCCTCTTCCTCCTCCTCGTGCTCACGCTCCTCCTCTTCCTCGAGCTTGTCCTCGAAGTAACCGGAGAGACCGCCGACGATCATGTACGTGATGAGTCCGGCGATACCGGAGATCAGGACCGTCTGGGCCTTGTCGATGTGCGCGCCGCCGTGCTGGTGCGCGTGCGTCGCGAAGGTCATGGAGGCGATCAGCAGGACGATCAGCGCGATGCAGACCGACAGCATGTCGACCTTGCCGAGCTTGGCGAGCGGGCGCTCGATCCAGCGCAGCCACTGGACATCCCGGTCCTCGAAGATGAAGTCCAGGAAGATCATCAGCAGGAACATGCCACCGAAGGCGGCGATCGCCGGGTGGGCGTCGGTGACGAGCTGCTGGTACTGGTCCTTGTCGGTCAGCGCCAGGTTGACCGCGTCTATCGGGTTCTTCTTGGCGGTGACGGCGACGATCACGACGGGGAAGACCAGCCGCATGCCGAAGACGGCGATCAGCACACCCACCGTGAGGAAGATCTTCTGCCAGAAGGCATTCATCTTCTTCAGGATTCCGGCGTTGACCACCGCGTTGTCGAAGGACAGCGAGATCTCGAGGATGGACAGGATCGCCACGATGCCGAAGGCGGTCCACCCCCCATAGAGGACCGCTAGGGCCAAGCCGACCGCGGTGACCGCGAACGACCAGCCGAAGGTTTTCAGAAGCACTGGCTACCCAATCCGTATGTTGGGGGTCCCCCCAAGCGGAGCTTGGGGGAGGGTCTCCCCCGTCGCCGTACGCGGCTTTACGAAACGTTGACTCCGAAGTCTAGAGCGATGCCCCGGAGACCGGACGCGTACCCCTGCCCCACAGCACGGAACTTCCACTCGCCGCCATAGCGGTAGAGCTCGCCGAAGATCATGGCTGTCTCCGTGGAGGCGTCCTCACTGAGGTCGTAGCGGGCGAGCTCCTGGCCGTCAGCCTGGTTGACGACACGGATGAAGGCGTTGCTGACCTGGCCGAACGTCTGGCCGCGCTCGTCGGCCAGGTGGATGGAGACGGGAAAGACGATCTTGTCGCACTGAGGCGGAACCTTGACGAGGTCGACCAGGATCGACTCGTCGTCGCCCTCACCCTCACCGGTGAGGTTGTCGCCGGTGTGCTCCACCGAGCCGTCCGGGCTCTTGAGCTGGTTGTAGAAGACGAACCATTCGTCACCGAGGACCCGGCCGCCGCTGCACAGCAACGCGCTGGCGTCGAGGTCGAAGGGGGCTCCGGTGGTGGAGCGCGCATCCCAGCCGAGCCCGATCATCACCTGCGTGAGGTTCGGTGCGGCCTTGGAGAGGGAGACGTTGCCTCCCTTGGCGAGCGTGACACCCATGTTGCTGGTCCTCCCCGAGATGGTGCTGCTCTGGTTGTCCTGCGCGTCCGGCGCCGCACGCAAACGGTGCGACGCCGGACGGTGCGGCCTTCAGCCGGCTCAGACATTCACACCGAAGTCCTGCGCGATGCCGCGCAGGCCGGAGGCGTACCCCTGGCCGATGGCGCGGAACTTCCACTCCGCGCCATGGCGGTACAGCTCGCCGAAGACCATGGCGGTCTCGGTCGAGGCGTCCTCGCTCAGGTCGTACCGCGCGATCTCCTGCTGGTTGGCCTGGTTGACGACGCGGATGAAGGCGTTGCGCACCTGGCCGAAGGACTGCTGACGGTTCTCGGCGTCGTAGATCGACACCGGGAAGACGATCTTGTCGACCTCGGTGGGGACCCCGGCGAGGTTCACCTTGATCTGCTCGTCGTCGCCCTCGCCCTCACCGGTGAGGTTGTCGCCCGTGTGCTCGACCGAGCCGTCCGGGCTCTTGAGGTTGTTGAAGAACACGAAGTTCTGGTCGCTGCCGACCTGCCCCGACGCGTTCAGCAGCAGCGCGCTGGCGTCCAGGTCGAAGTCGGTACCGGTCGTGGTGCGGACGTCCCACCCCAGACCGACGATGACCGCGGTCAGGCCCGGGGCCTCCTTGGTCAGCGATACGTTGCCGCCCTTGCTGAGGCTGACTCCCACGAGTCCTCCATTGGTGTCCAGGGGCGGGGAGCCCCGTCGTGCGTTGGCATCGGATCAACGAGTCGATCCTAGTGACGGGTTCCCGCACCCCGCAGGCCTTGGAACCCGAGAATTACAGGGTGTCGAGCGCCTTCACGTACTCGTTCAGGTCACGCGCGTCCGGCAGGTCGTTGACGACGGTCCACCGCACCACGCCCTCCCTGTCGATGATGAAGGTCCCGCGCACCGCGCAACCCTTCTCCTCGTCGAAGACGCCGTAGGCGCGTGAAGTGTTGCCGTGCGGCCAGAAGTCGGACAGCAGGGGGTACTCCAGACCCTCCTGCTCGGCGAAGACGCGCAGGGTGTGGATGGAGTCGTTGGAGACGGCGAGCAGCTGCGTGTCGTCGTTGACGAACTTCGGCAGGTTGTCCCGCAGCGCGCACAGCTCGCCCGTGCACACACCCGTGAAGGCGAACGGGTAGAAGAGCAGCACCACGTTCTTGTGACCGTGGAAGTCCGAGAGCTTCACGGGCCTGCCGTGGTTGTCCTTGAGCTCGAAGTCGGGGGCCTTGTCGCCGACCTGGATCGCCATGGGCCTGCATCCCTTCCGGTGGGGCTGTTCGGGTGGGCACCACCCTACGCAGCGATCACCGCAGGCCGACGGACGGGCTGAGCATGTCAGCCCGTCCGGCGATCGATACGGGGGTCTGGGGGAAGCCCCCAGTACGGCCACCCCGGCCAAGGGCACCGCCGAGTCGGACGGCCACCCCGCGGAGCGTCACCGCTTGGACTTGGCCGCCTTCGGCGTCACCAGCCGGGACCCGCTCCAGTCCTTGCCCACGCTGACGCTCTTGGACGCCGACAGACCCGCCGTCGTCGCGGCTTCAGAGATGTCGCTCGGCTCCACGTAGCCCGTACGGCCGGTCTTCGGCGTGAGGAGCAGGATCGAGCCGCCTTCTTCGATGTACGTGGTGGCGTCCACCAGCACATCCGTCAGGTCGCCGTCCTCGTCGCGGAACCACAGCACCACGGCATCGGCGACGTCGTCGTAGTCCTCGTCCACGAGTTCGCTGCCGATGACTTCCTCAATGGACTCGCGGAGCTCCTGGTCGACGTCGTCGTCGAAGCCGATCTCCTGGACCACCTGCTCGGGCTGGAACCCCAGCCTCGCGGCAGGGTTCGTCCGCTCCTCCGCGTGGTCCGCGGTCGCGCTCACGGCTTGCCTCCTGATCATGTCTTGGTGAGTATCTCAGCAACGCGCGTACGCGAAGCATTGGCCGTAGTCCACACGGGCGGGGCGGATCGCGCAAGTACCCGGCGGTTCAGACCGCCGAAACGGTGACGATCCTGGCCGTGTCGCCGCAACTCCAGGCACGGTATCGCGCTCCGGGGTGATCTACACCACACCGTTCTGCCCGGTTTGCGCATTCCGGAATCCTCCGCGGGTACGAGAGTCGAATGACTTTGCGGGGCGCGTCACGGCCTGGGCGTATCGTTGCGTTTTGATCAGGCCCGCCCCGTGAAGACCGGTCCGGGGCCGTGGTTACCTCGGGGTAGAGATGACGTTTCGCTTCCCCGAGGTACACGATGGGGATCGGTGCAGGCACATGGATAACAGTGGCCCTCTGACAGGTAAGGAACAGCGTGGCTTCCGGATCCGATCGCAATCCGATCATCATTGGCGGCCTTCCGAGTCAGGTTCCTGACTTCGATCCCGAAGAAACCCAGGAGTGGCTCGACTCCCTCGACGCCGCTGTGGACGAGCGCGGCCGCGAGCGGGCCCGCTACCTGATGCTCCGTCTGATCGAGCGGGCCCGCGAGAAGCGCGTGGCCGTGCCCGAGATGCGCAGCACGGACTACGTCAACACCATCCCCACCAAGAGCGAGCCGTTCTTCCCCGGCAACGAGGAGATCGAGCGCAAGATCCTCAACGCCACCCGCTGGAACGCCGCCGTCATGGTCTCCCGAGCCCAGCGTCCCGGCATCGGGGTCGGCGGCCACATCGCCACCTTCGCCTCCTCCGCATCGCTGTACGACGTGGGCTTCAACCACTTCTTCCGCGGCAAGGACGAGGGCGACGGCGGCGACCAGGTCTTCTTCCAGGGCCACGCCTCCCCGGGCATCTACGCACGCGCGTACCTCCTCGACCGGCTCTCCGAGCGTCACCTGGACGGGTTCCGCCAGGAGAAGTCGAAGACCCCGTACGGCCTCTCCAGCTATCCGCACCCGCGCTCGATGCCGGACTTCTGGGAGTTCCCGACCGTCTCCATGGGCCTCGGCCCGATCGGCGCGATCTACCAGGCCCGCATGAACCGCTACATGCACGCGCGCGACATCGCGGACACCTCCAGGTCGCACGTGTGGGCGTTCCTCGGCGACGGTGAGATGGACGAGCCCGAGTCGCTGGGCCAGCTGACGATCGCGGCCCGCGAGGGCCTGGACAACCTGACCTTCGTCGTCAACTGCAACCTGCAGCGCCTGGACGGCCCGGTGCGCGGCAACGGCAAGATCATCCAGGAGCTGGAGTCGGTCTTCCGGGGCGCCGGCTGGAACGTCATCAAGCTGATCTGGGACCGCACCTGGGACCCGCTGCTGGCGCAGGACCGGGACGGGATCCTGGTCAACAAGATGAACACGACGCCGGACGGCCAGTTCCAGACGTATGCGACCGAGTCCGGCGCCTACATCCGCGACCACTTCTTCGGCGACGACCACCGGCTGCGCGCGATGGTCGAGAACATGACCGACGACCAGATCCTGCACCTGGGTCGCGGCGGTCACGACCACCGCAAGATCTACGCGGCGTTCAAGGCGGCCAAGGAGCACAAGGGCCAGCCGACGGTGATCCTGGCCAAGACCATCAAGGGCTGGACCCTGGGTCCGAACTTCGAGGGCCGCAACGCCACGCACCAGATGAAGAAGCTGACGGTCACCGACCTCAAGCACTTCCGGGACCGCCTGCACCTGCCGATCTCCGACAAGGACCTGGAGTCCGGCCTGCCGCCGTACTACCACCCGGGCCGGGACTCGGAGGAGCTGCAGTACATGCACGACCGGCGCAAGTCGCTCGGCGGGTACGTCCCCACGCGCGTCGTGCGTTCCAAGCCGCTGCAGCTGCCGGACGACAAGACGTACGCGGGTGTGAAGAAGGGATCCGGTCAGCAGTCCATCGCCACCACCATGGCGTTCGTAAGGCTGCTGAAGGACCTCATGCGGGACAAGGAGATCGGCAGGCGGTTCGTGCTGATCGCCCCCGACGAGTACCGCACCTTCGGCATGGACTCGTTCTTCCCGAGCGCGAAGATCTACAACCCGCTCGGCCAGCAGTACGAGGCGGTCGACCGGGACCTGCTGCTCGCCTACAAGGAATCGCCGACCGGCCAGATGCTGCACGACGGCATCTCCGAGGCGGGCTGTACGGCGTCGCTGATCGCGGCGGGTTCGGCCTACGCCACCCACGGCGAGCCGCTGATCCCGGTGTACGTCTTCTACTCGATGTTCGGTTTCCAGCGCACCGGTGACCAGTTCTGGCAGATGGCCGACCAGCTCTCGCGTGGCTTCGCCCTTGGCGCGACCGCCGGCCGTACGACCCTGACCGGTGAGGGCCTGCAGCACGCGGACGGCCACTCGCAGCTGCTGGCCTCGACCAACCCGGCGTGCGTGGCGTACGACCCGGCCTACGCGTACGAGATCGCGCACATCGTGCAGGACGGCCTGCGCCGGATGTACGGCTCCTCGGCCGAGCATCCGCACGGGGAGGACGTCTTCTACTACCTCACCGTCTACAACGAGCCGATCCAGCAGCCGGCAGAGCCGCCGAACGTGGACGCCGAGGGCATCCTCAAGGGCATCCACCGCATCGCCGAGGGCACGTCGGGCACCGTTCCGGCGCAGATCATGGCCTCCGGCGTCGCCGTGCCGTGGGCGCTCGAGGCGCAGAGGATCCTCGCCGAGGAGTGGAACGTACGGGCCGACGTCTGGTCGGCGACCTCCTGGAACGAACTGCGGCGCGAGGCCGTGGACTGCGAGCAGCACAACCTGCTGCACCCCGAGGAGGAGCAGCGCGTTCCGTACGTGACGCACAAGCTGAGCAGTGCCGAGGGTCCGTTCGTGGCCGTGTCCGACTGGATGCGGTCGGTTCCGGACCAGATCGCGCGCTGGGTGCCGGGGACGTATCAGTCCCTGGGCGCGGACGGCTTCGGCTTCGCGGACACGCGGGGCGCGGCCCGGCGCTTCTTCCACATCGACGCGCAGTCGATCGTGGTCGCGGTGCTCGCCGAGCTGGCCAAGGAGGGCAAGGTCGACCGCTCCGTACTGAAGCAGGCGATCGACCGCCACCAGCTGCTCGATGTGACGGCGGCGGACCCGGGCGCCGCGGGTGGCGACGCGTAGCGCGGTCGCCGGACGGCCGAGGGCGGTGGAGCTTCGGGCTCCACCGCCCTTTCGTGTTTTCCCTCGGGGCGTTCTTTACGATGCGGGCATGCAGGAACAATCGGCGCAAGCCCGTTGGGAGCAGCGCACCCAACGGCCCCTGATGGCGCTCGCCGTGGCGTTCGCCGTCGCCTACGCCGTGCCCATCGTGGACAGCTCGGCGAGTATGTCCCTGGCGGCCGCGTGCACGGCGACCGAATGGGTGGTGTGGGGCGCGTTCGCCGCCGACTATCTCGTGCGACTGACGATCGCCCCGCGCCGCAAGGAGTTCGTCCGCACCCACTGGCTGGACCTGTGCGCGGTCGTGCTGCCGGTCCTCCAGCCGCTGCGGCTGCTGCGACTGGTGTCGACGCTCATGCTGGTGGGGCGGCGGGCCCGGATGGCCTCGCAGATCCGGCTGACGACGTATGTCGGCGGTGCGGTCGTCGGGCTGCTGATGTTCGGATCGCTGGCCGTGCTCTCGGTGGAGCGGGAGTCGCCGAACGGGAACATCAGGACGCTGGGCGACGCGGTGTGGTGGGCCTTCACGACGATGACGACCGTGGGATACGGGGATCACGCGCCGACCACGGGGCTCGGGCGGATGATCGCCGTGGGGCTGATGCTCTCGGGTATCGCGCTGCTCGGTGTGGTGACCGCGAACATCGCCGCGTGGTTCATCGCACGGTTCGAGAAGGACGACGTGGAGGAACGGCGGCAGACGGCGGCGATCAAGGCGCTGGCGGAGGAGGTACGGGCTCTTCGGGCCGAGGTGGCCGCCTTGTCGGGGAGGTCCGTGCCGCATCCACAGGCCCATGAGGAGGCGGGCCCGAGGCCGTAACCCGGACCCGTCCCTCACTCCCCGCGGGTCAGAACGGTCCGTTCCCGGGGGTTGCCATACCGGCCGGCCAGATGAGCGCCAGGAGCGTGTCGATCGCTCCCAGGGCCAGGGCGACCACGGCCGGGACCGGGCGGGTGCCCGCCCAGCTGCGGCCCATGGCCAGCCAGCCGCAGACCACTGCGACGGGGCCCAGGATGATGCCGAGGACGAAGAAGCCCGCGATCGCGCAGACGACTCCGACGATTCCGAGCGTCGCGCGATCCGGCCCGGTCCGGGACCACATCCGGCCCCGTGAGCGGGGGTACCTGCGCGTGCCGTTTCCGAAGCCCGCCATCATCAACTCCCTGAACTCTGTCGTCAGTTCGGGCTTGATGTGCGGGTACCCCCGTTTTCCGTACCGAGTCCTGCCTGCGCGCTGCCCCCCTCCGGCAGCGCGCAGCAGCCCGGCCGTCCTCCGGGTCGTACCGCCCTGTCGTGCGGAGGACGTGACCCACTGTGACCTGCGACCCTGCCGGACGGGAGGGATCTTGAGCGCCTTCACCCAGATAGGCGAACTCGCCCCGGTCTGCGTCAGATGTGCGCGGCCCCCGCGCCCGCCTCCGCGTTCTCGCCCCGCTTGGTGAGCAGCGCGACCAGCACCGCGACCCCCGCGACTCCCGCTGCGACGAGGCAGGCCAGGCTCATACCGGAGATGAACGTGTCGTGAGCGACAACAGTGATCTTCTGGGCGATCGCGGCCGGGGTGTCCGGAGACACCGGAGCCACGCCCACCTGCACCGCCTCGGAGGCCTGCCCGAGCTGGGCTCCGGTCAGCGGCGGCAGCTTGGCGTCGGCCCAGTTGCCCGCGAGGTCGTTGTCGACCTTGGAGGCCATCACGGCTCCCAGCACCGCGGTGCCGAGGCTGCCGCCGATCTGCATCGCGGCCTGCTGCAGGCCGCCGGCGACACCGGAGAGCTCCATGGGCGCGTTGCCGACGATGACCTCCGTGGCGCCGACCATGACGGGCGCGAGGCCGAGTCCGAGCAGCGCGAACCAGATCGACATGACACCGCTGCCGGTGCCGGCCTTCAGCGTCGACATCCCGAACATGGCGATCGCGGTCGCCGCCATACCGCCCGCCAACGGGATGCGCGGGCCCAGCTTGGTGATCGCCGCGCCCGCGAGCGGGGACCCGACGATCATCATGCCGGTCAGCGGCAGGAGGTGCAGGCCCGCGTCGACCGGGCTCATGCCGTGCACGTTCTGCAGGTAGAAGGTGACGAAGAACAGGCCGCCCATGAAGGCGATCGCCATGAGGACCATCAGGACGACGCCCGCCGCCAGCGGCACCGAGCGGAACAGCCCCAGCGGGACCAGCGGCTCCTTCACCTTCGTCTCCCAGAAGGAGAAGAACGCGAAGCCCAGCACGGACGCGCCGATGAACAGCCAGGTCTTGCCGTCGCCCCAGCCCCAGGCCGGCGCCTTGATGAGCGCCCAGACCAGACAGAACATCGCGCCCGACAGCAGCCCGATGCCGAGCAGGTCGAAGGAGCGCGGCGCGTTCTTCGCACGGTGGTCGGTGAGGATCAGCAGACCGAGGACGAGCGCGAGCGCGCCGACCGGCAGGTTGATGAAGAAGACCGACTGCCAGCTGACGTGCTGGACGAGCAGACCGCCGAGGATCGGGCCGCCCGCGGTGGAGGCGCCGATGACCATGCCCCAGATGCCGATCGCCATGTTCAGCTTCTCGGCGGGGAAGGTGGCCCGGAGCAGGCCGAGCGCGGCCGGCATCAGCAGCGCGCCGAACAGGCCCTGGAAGACGCGGAAGGTCACGACGAGGGCGATGCTGTCGGACAGACCGATGGCGCCGGAAGCGGCAGCGAAGCCCACCACACCGATCAGGAAGGTCTGCCGGTGCCCGAAGCGGTCGCCGAGCTTGCCCGCGGTGATCAGCGTGACCGCGAGGGCGAGGAAGTAGCCGTTGGTGATCCACTGGACGTCGGCGAAGCTCGCGCCGAGATCTTTCTGGATGGCCGGGTTGGCGATGGCCACGATGGTGCCGTCGAGGGCCACCATCATGACGCCGACGGCCACGGTGATGAGGGTGAACCACGGGTGGCCGCGCAGCCCGCGCTCCGGCATCCGATCCACCGGAGCCGTCGGCGCGGCGGCCGTCTTGTCCCCCGGTTCCGTCGCGTCGACGGTGGTCTGACTAGTCATACGGTGGAGGCTAGTGACAGGCACTGACAATTGACAAACCAATTCACAAGTCGGTAACTGTCACGCCACTCATCCATAGGCTGAACCGGTGAGACGAACGGAAAGAGGACATATGGAGACGGCGTCGGCGCCGCGCCCGGGGTTGCGTGAGCGAAAGAAGCAGCGCACCCGGGACGCGCTGCTGCGCGCCGCCCTGGAGCTGTTCCTCACCCAGGGGTACGAGCGGACGACTGTCGATGAAATCGCCGACGCCGTGGACGTGTCGCAGCGCACCTTCTTCCGGTACTTCGCCGGCAAGGAGGAGGCCGTCTTCTTCGCCCATTCCGTCGCCGCCTCGCACTTCGTCGACGCGGTGCGCGCGCGGCCGGGCCGCGAGGCGCCGCTGGAGGCGCTGCGGCAGGCGGTCCTGGAGGGCTGGGACGACATCGGCGAGGCCATCGAGCGGATCATCCCGGTCGAACTCCACCTCCGTAGCTACCGGTTGATCGAGTCGACTCCGGCCCTGCTCGCCGCCCATCTGCGCCGTTCGGCGGAGCTGGAGGAGGAGATCGCCCGCGTGATCGCCGAGCGCGAGGGGCTCGACGTGGACACGGACCCGCGCCCGCGTGTCGCGGTGGCCGTGTTCGGCGGGGTGATGCGCGTGACGGAACGACTGTGGAGCGCGGACGAGGACGTCAGCGTGGCCGCGATGCAGGAGATGACGGCCTCGTATCTCGACGCCGTGCGCCCCGCGTTGGCGGAGAAGTGGCGCGCCGACTGACTCCGTGTTGATCCGGTACGCGTCAAGTGAATTACCGATGCACGGAGGGCCGGACACGGCCGACGGGGTGAAGCTGCGGTGACCCGGAGTGTCAAGTGACGTGCGCCTCATCGACTTACCGTGACGATCGGGTGTAAGAGACATCCCTTTTGCCGTAATTGGCGCCCCGGAAACGTGAGACGCATCACTCGGTTAACGCGAGACACTCTCGTTCTCCTAGTGTGTCCTTCCAGTGACTTCCTTCGACACCTCCCCGCAACTCAACGTCTGGCGCGCACTGCTCGCGCTGGGCGTGGTCTTCGTGATGCTGGCGACGACCGGCTGGACCGCAGTGCGCAGCCACCGTCCCGCCACGCCCCTCCAGGCGTCGCGTTCCGCGTGGGAGCACGGCACGATCGCCGGACGCAAACTGCCGGACCCCGACGCCTCGCCCGCCCGGCTCGCGCATTTCTTCGCCACGCTCAGCGCCCACCAGCGCTCCCGGCTCGTCCACCACTATCCGCTCGCGGTCGGCAACATGAACGGGGCGCCCGTACGGCTGCGCTACGCGGCCAACCGCATCGCGCTCGACCAGCAGCGCAAGGTCGAGCGCGCCCGGATGCACGACGACCGGCTGTCGCCCGTCGGCCAGCAGGAGGCGGGCCGGCTCATGCACCGCTTCGAGGCGCTGATGCGAAAGGGCCGGCAGATCCTCGCCTTCGACCCGGAGGGCTCGGGCCGCATCGCCGAGGTCTTCGGGAATCTGGACAGGGCCCAGCGGATCTCGGTCGTCGTCCCCGGCGTCGACACCGACCTGCTCACCTTCCAGCGCACCTTCCGCCCGTACTCGGCACCGGTCGGCATGGCCAAGTCGCTGTATTCGGCCGAGCGCGCGGCAAGCCCCCTCACGCGTACGGCCGTGATCGCCTGGGCCGACTACACCTCGCCCGGCGGACTGGGTATGGAGGCGGCGACCGCCATGCGCGCCGAGGACGGCGCCGTCCGGCTGAACGCCCTCGTCCGCGCCCTCCCTGGCCGCTCCCCGGTCCAGCTGTACTGCCACAGCTACGGCTCGGTGGTGTGCGGGGTCGCCGCGCGCACACTGCCGTCGCGGGTGTCCGACATAGCGGTGGCGGGCAGCCCCGGCATGCGCACCACGTCGGCCGCCGGGCTGCACACCACCGCACGGGTGTGGGCCATGCGGGATGCCGACGACTGGATCCAGGACGTCCCGTACCTGGAGGTCGGTGGCCTCGGCCACGGCGCCGACCCGGTCTCCCGCGCCTTCGGGGCGAGGGTGCTGTCCGCGCAGGGAGCGAAGGGCCACGCCGGTTACTTCGCGCCGGGCACCGACAGCCTGCGCAACTTCGCCGCGATCGGCGTCGGTGTGTACCGCGCGGTGGACTGCGTCCGTCACGATGACGCCTGCCGGGCGGGTTTGTCCGGCACGGCGTCGGCCGGACGCGCGTAGAAAAACAGGAATTGCGGTCTGCCGGGGGAGGCGACGGAGGAGAGCATGCCGCATACGATGAGCCGCATGGGTGACGTACTGGCCGGATTTCATGCCGCCTGGGAGTTCGAGTCCGACTCCGTGCTCATCCGCTTCGAACGGGGAATTCGTACGCCGAAGCTGTTCCAGACGCTCGGCGAACGACGTATCCCTCTGGAAGCGATCGCGGGGGTGACGCTGACTCCGGGGAAACGCGGGACCGTTGTACTGCACGCGGTGCCGAGGCCCGGCGCCGACCCCCTGATGGAGGCGGCGGCCGGGCAGCTCAAGGAGGCGACCGACCCCTACCGGCTGGTCCTGCCCGCCGAGCGCGAGGCCCTCGCCGAGTACTACGCGCAGGAGCTGAGCTCGCTGCTCACCGCCGACGAGGCCCCCGCCGAGCGATTCCTGGTCGATCCACCCGAGGCGCCGCTGCAGTTCAAGGCGTACGACGGAAAGGCGTCCTTCGACGGTAAGGCGGTGTCCTTCCGCTGGTTCTGGACGGGCGCGTCGTCCGCCAAGTGGAAGGCCGGCGACCAGAGTTTCCCGGTCACCGGCCTCAGTGGGGTCGAGTGGCGCTCCCCCGAGGTCTTCGAAGGCCATCTGCGGCTGCTGCGGCGCGAGCCGACGGCCCCGCGGTCGGCGCAGCCGGATCAGGACCCGGCCGCCGTCGTCTTCGGTCTGGGCTACGGGCCCGTGCACGAGTCGTTGCCGTTCGCCGCCGCGGTGCTGGACGCTGTGCGGGCGGCGGGACCCTCCCCGGCCGTGGTGCCCGAGGCCCGCCGGGACCCCGCCGACATCGCCGAGCGGATCCGGCATCTCGGGGAGCTGCACGAGGCGGGCCTCGTCACGGACGAGGAGTTCTCCAGGAAGAAGGCGGAGTTGCTGGCGGAGCTCTAGGAGTTACTCCCGTCCCGCCGACGCGAACGTCATGTCGGGATAGCGGTCGCCCGCCACCCTGGCGGCGATCGGTTCCAGCAGGGCCAGGTCGTCGGCGGTCAGGACGATGTGTGTGGCCGCCACGTTCTCCTCGACGCGCGAGCGCTTGGTCGTGCCCGGGATCGGGACGACCGGCAGACCGTGCACCGTGGCCTGCTGCTGGACCCAGGCCAGCGCGATCTGCGCAGGCGAGGCCCCGTGCGCCTCGGCGACGGCACGGATCGGCTCCAGGAGCGCCACGTTGGCGGCCGCGTTCTCGCCCGTGAAGCGGGGCATCGTACGGCGGAAGTCCTGGTCCGTGAGATCGGTGTCGGCGTTGGAGAAGGAGCCGGTGAGAAAGCCGCGGCCGAGCGGTGAGTACGGCACCAGGGCCACGCCGAGATCCTTGGCGGCCGGCACCACGTGTGCCTCGATGTCCCGGCTGAAAAGCGACCATTCCGACTGCACCGCGGCGATCGGGTGGACGGCCTGGGCCGCGCGCAGTTCACCGGCCGTCACCTCGCTCAGCCCGAGGTGCTTGACCTTGCCCTCGCCCACCAGCTCCGCCATGGCGCCGACGGTCTCCTCGATCGGCACGTTCACATCGCGGCGGTGCATGTAATAGAGGTCGATCACGTCGACGTCCAGGCGCCTGAGGCTGGCCTCGATGCAGTCGCGGATGTACGGCGGGTCGTTGCGGATGACACGCTTGTACGGTGCGTCCGGCGGCGACGAGATCGCGAACTTCGTGGCGATGACCACCTCGTCACGGTGCGCCTTGAAGAAAGACGACAGGAACGTCTCGTTCTCCCCGGCGCCGTACGCGTCCGCCGTGTCGTAGAGCGTGACACCCAGCTCCAGCGCCCGCTCCAGGGTGGCGCGCGACTCCCCGGCGTCCGAGGGGCCGTACGCCCAGCTCATGCCCATGCAGCCGAGGCCCTGCACCCCGACCTCGGGGCCGCCCTCGCCGAGCTGCACCTGCGCGATCCTGCTGTCCGTCATCGGGGCCTCTCCGACGCCAGGGCGCGCCCGGCGTCCCCATAGAAATCGATCTTGCGGTTGAGTACCGCGAGCGTGTCCTGGAGCTCCGCGATCCGGGCGAGTACGTCCGTGCGGGTCGCCTCCAGGAGTTCATAGCGTTCGGCGTACGTATGGTCCCCGGCGCGCACCAGCTCCGCGTAGCGCACCATGTCGGCGACGGGCATACCGGTGAGCCGGAGCTTGCCGACGAGGTCGAGCCAGTCCAGGTCAGCGTTGCAGTAGCGGCGCTGGCCGGTGTGCGAACGGTCCACGTGGGGCATCAGCCCGATGCGCTCGTACCAGCGGAGGGTGTGCGCCGTCAGGCCGGTGAAGGCGACGACCTCGCTGATGGTGTAACTGTCCTGCCCGTCGGGCCGAGGGTGCCGCTCGGGCGGTACGGAGCAGACGTCGGTCCCGTTTTCGGCCGCCTCGGCCAAGGTCTCCATCACCGTCATGACCCCAACGCTAAAACCTTGGAGTGCACTCCAAGCAAGCGGAATCAGGTGAAAATGGCGAGACCCGAGCGGGCGGCCGTGACTAGCGTGCGTCTCATGAGTCTCGTACGCCGGGCCGTGCCCGAGGACGCCGAAGAACTGCTGCGACTGCGCCAGGTGATGCTGGATTCCGTCTTCTCCACCGATTCCGCCACCCAGTGGCACGCGGATTCCCTGCCGACCGTACGCCGCCGGCTCGCCGACCCGGAGGGCGCTTTCGCGGCGTTCGTCATCGACCATCCCCAGCGGCCGGGGGCGCTCGCGGCGCTGGTGGCCGGGACGATCGAATACCGGATCGGGCGGGCGGGCAACCCGCACGGCCGGGTGGGGTACGTCTTCAGTGTCGCCACCGATCCCGGCGCACGCCGCCGCGGCCACGCCCGCGCCTGCATGGAGACGTTGCTGGACTGGTTCCGAGAGCAGGACGTCCGGCAGGTCGATCTGAACGCGTCCGCCGAGGCCGAGCCGCTCTACGCGTCCCTGGGTTTCGTCCGCAAGCCGGACCCCTCGATGCGGTTGCAGCTGTGAGCCGCTTAGGCTCGGAAGCATGTCCTTGCAAAGTCTGGCGCTGATCGAGAACTGGCCCGTCCCCACCGCCGCCGCGGCGGTCGTCCGCGCCGACGGCACCGTGCTCGGCACACACGGTCCGGTCGACCACCGTTTCCCACTGGCCTCGGTCACCAAGCCGCTCGCCGCCTACGCGGTGCTCGTCGCGTACGAGGAGGGCGCGATCGAGCTGGACGAGCCCGCCGGGCCGCCCGGCTCCACGGTCCGTCACCTGCTCGCGCACACCTCCGGACTGGCCTACGACGAACACCGCGTGACGTCGGCGCCCGGGGAGCGGCGGCTGTACTCGAACGCCGGGTTCGAGGTGCTGGGTGACCATGTGGCGAAGGCGACGGACATCCGGTTCTTCGAGTACGCGCGGCAGGCGGTCCTGGAGCCGCTGGGCATGGCCTCGACGAGCCTCGACGGCTCCCCGGCCAAGGACGGCGTCTCGACGGCCGCCGACCTCGTGCGGTTCGCGGCGGAGGTGCAGGCGCCACGTCTGCTGGACGCGCGGACGGTGGCGGAGGCGATGACGGTGCAGTACCCCGGCACGAAAGGCGTCCTGCCCGGGTACGGGCACCAGAACCCCAACGACTGGGGACTCGGCTTCGAGATCCGTGACTCCAAGTCGCCGCACTGGACGGGCACTTCGTCGTCCCCGCGCACATTCGGGCACTTCGGCCAGTCGGGGACGTTCGTATGGATCGACCCGGACTCCGGGGTGGCCTGCGTGGCGCTGACCGACCGCGCTTTCGGGCCGTGGGCGATCGAGGCGTGGACGCCGTTCACGGATGCGGTGCTGGCGGAGCTCCGCGGGCGTTAGGCCATCTCCCACATCAGCAGCTCCGCCTCCGTCACACCCACCGCTTCCAGGTCCTTCGCGCCCGTGATCCGCGCCGCGTCGCCCGGGCCCAACTCCTCGCCGTCCACGTGCACTTCGCCGCGCACCACATGCACGTACGCGTACGCCGCGTCCGGCACCGCTGTGCGTTCGCCCGCCCCCAGGCGGCGTACGTGGAGCATCGCGCCGGCCTCCGGGACCGCGTACGGTGTGGAGTCCGCGATGCCGTGGACCACCTCGTACGCGGGGTCACCGCCCGGTTCCAGGGGGGCCAGCCACATCTGGACGAAGACCAGCGGGACGTCGGCGTCGTTGCGCTCCACGTGGCGGACGCCGCCCGCCGCGCTCAGGCGCTGGACGTCGCCGGGGCGGATCACCGATGTGCGGCCCGTCGAGTCACGGTGGGTCAGCTCGCCCTCCACCACCCACGTGACGATCTCCGTGTGGCTGTGCGGGTGCTCGTCGAAGCCCGCGCCGGGTGCGAGCCGCTCCTCGTTGCACGCGATGACGGCGCCGAAACGAAGGTGGTCCGGGTCGTAGTGCGGGCCGAAGCTGAAGGCGTGCAGGGACTCGATCCCTGCGGCCGGGTCCCCTCCGCGGTAGCGCTCACCGGCGCGCCGTACGTCCATCACAGCCCCCACGGTAGCCCCGTGGTCCCCTCCCTCCGGGACCCCCACCACACGGTCCCGGCCCGATAAGGCAGTCTTGTCCCCGTGCCCCAACCCGAAGCCAGCCACACCGGACACGCAGTGCACTCCGTCCATCCGCACGCCGCGACGCTGAAGCGGCTGGAGAAGTCCTCCGGAAGCCTCGCCGCGCAGGCCATCGCGCGCATGGACGAGACACTGCCGTGGTACCGGGCCATGCCCCCGGAGAACCGCTCCTGGATCGGTCTGGTGGCCCAGGCGGGCATCGCCGCCTTCACCGAGTGGTTCCGGCACCCCGACGCGCCCCAGGCCATCTCCACCGATGTCTTCGGCACCGCCCCGCGCGAACTGACGCGCGCCATCACCCTGCGCCAGACCGTGGAGATGGTGCGGACGACCATCGAGGTCATGGAGTCCGCCATCGACGAGGTGGCCGCTCCCGGTGACGAGTCCGTGCTGCGCGAGGCACTCCTCGTGTACGCCCGTGAGATCGCCTTCGCCACCGCCCAGGTCTACGCGCAGGCCGCCGAGGCGCGCGGCGCCTGGGACGCCCGGCTCGAGTCACTCGTCGTCAACGCCGTGCTCAGCGGGGAGGCCGACGAGGGAGCCGTCAGCCGGGCCGCGGCGCTCGGCTGGAACTCGCCCGAACATGTGTGTGTGGTGCTGGGTACGGCGCCCGACGGTGACAGCGAGTTGACGGTCGAGGCCATCCGGCGGGCCGCCCGGCACGCCAAGCTCCAGGTCCTCACGGGTGTGCTCGGGGACCGACTCGTGGTGATCGCAGGGGGCAGCGACAACCCGCTCGCCGTCGCCAAGTCGCTGATCGGGCCGTTCGCGGCCGGACCCGTCGTCGCCGGATCCGTCGTGCCCGATCTGCTCGCCGCGACCCGCTCCGCGCAGGCCGCCGCCGCGGGCCTGAAGGCATGTTCTGCCTGGCAGGACGCACCGCGCCCGGTACTGGCGGAGGATCTGCTCCCAGAGCGCGCGATCGCCGGTGACCCGAGCGCGCGCGAGCAACTGGTGGAGGAGATCTACAGACCGCTCGAGGAGGCCGGCTCGGCGCTCCTTGAGACCCTCAGCGTGTATCTGGAGCAGGCGTCCAGTCTCGAGGGTGCGGCCCGGATGCTCTTCGTTCACCCGAACACCGTGCGCTACCGGCTCCGACGTGTGACTGACGTCACCGGCTGGTCGCCCTCTGATGTACGCTCCGCGTTCACGTTGCGGATCGCACTGATCCTGGGGCGGCTGACCGACGGAGATCCTCAGACCTAGTCTTTTGTCGGGGGCCCACAAAACCCCTTGCTGTTCTTCGTCCCTGTCCCCACGGGCGGCGCTGGCCGTCCCCAAGAGAGAGTGTGAGAGTGCTCGTACTCGTCGCTCCCGGCCAGGGCGCCCAGACGCCCGGCTTCCTGACTCCTTGGCTCGACCTTCCCGGCGCCGCCGACCGCATCGCCGCCTGGTCGGAGGCCATCGGGCTCGACCTCGCCCATTACGGCACCCAGGCCGACGCCGACGCCATCAGGGACACCGCTGTGGCCCAGCCGCTGCTGGTCGCCGCCGGCCTGCTGTCCGCGGCGGCACTGGGTGACATCCTCCCCGGGGCCGTCGCCGGTCACAGCGTCGGCGAGATCACCGCGGCCGCCTTCGCGGGCGTACTGGACGACGCGGGCGCACTGACGCTCGTCCGCCGACGGGGCCTGGCGATGGCCGAGGCCGCCGCCATCACGCCCACGGGCATGTCGGCGCTGCTCGGCGGCGACCCCACGACGACGATCCCGCACCTGGAGAGGCTGGGTCTGACCCCGGCGAACGTGAACGGCGCAGGGCAGATCGTCGCGGCCGGCACCCTGGAGCAGCTCGCCGCCCTGGAGGCGGACAAGCCCGAAGGCGTGCGCCGTGTCGTCCCGTTGAAGGTGGCGGGCGCTTTCCACACCCACCACATGGCCCCCGCGGTCGACGCCCTCTCGCAGGCCGCCGAGGCGCTGACGCCCGCGGAGCCGAAGGTCACGTACGTCTCGAACAAGGACGGGCAGGCCGTCGAGACCGGCGCCGAGGTGCTGCAGCGCCTGGTCGGCCAGGTCGCCAACCCGGTCCGCTGGGACCTGTGCATGGAGACCTTCGAGAAGCTGGGCACGACCGCGCTGATCGAGGTGTGCCCCGGCGGCACCCTGACCGGCATCGCCAAGCGAGCGCTGCCCGGCGTCGCGACCCTGGCCCTGAAGACCCCTGACGACCTCGACGCGGCTCGCGATCTCATCGCCGAGCACAGCGCCTGATTAGGAGCCCGAGAGCATGTCGAAGATCAAGGCACGGAAGGGCGCTCCGTACGCGCGCATCCTCGGCGTCGGCGGCTACCGCCCGGTCCGGGTGGTGCCCAACGACGTGATCCTGGAGAAGATCGACTCCTCCGACGAGTGGATCCGCTCCCGCTCCGGCATCGAGACCCGGCACTGGGCCAACGAAGAGGAGACCGTCGCCGCGATGTCCATCGAGGCGTCCGGCAAGGCGATCGCCGACGCCGGGATCACCGCCGAGCAGATCGGCGCGGTCATCGTCTCCACCGTCTCGCACTTCAGCCAGACCCCGGCCGTCGCCACCGAGATCGCCGACAAGCTCGGTACGGACAAGGCCGCCGCGTTCGACATCTCGGCCGGCTGCGCGGGCTTCGGCTACGGCCTCACGCTCGCCAAGGGCATGATCGTCGAGGGGTCCGCGGAGTACGTCCTCGTCATCGGCGTGGAGCGCCTCTCGGACCTGACGGACCTGGAGGACCGGGCCACCGCCTTCCTGTTCGGCGACGGTGCGGGCGCGGTCGTCGTGGGCCCGTCCCAGGAGCCGCACATCGGCCCGACCGTGTGGGGCTCGGAGGGCGACAAGTCCGAGACGATCAAGCAGACCGTGCCGTGGAACGAGTTCAGGCTCGGCGATGTCTCAAAGCTCCCGGTCGACAGCGAGGGCAACGTCAAGTTCCCCGCGATCACCCAGGAGGGCCAAGCGGTGTTCCGCTGGGCCGTGTTCGAGATGGCGAAGGTCGCCCAGCAGGCGCTGGACGCGGCCGGGATCACCGCGAACGACCTGGACGTCTTCATCCCGCACCAGGCGAACGTGCGGATCATCGACTCGATGGTGAAGACTCTCAAGCTGCCGGAGCACGTCACGGTCGCCCGCGACGTGCGCACCACCGGCAACACCTCGGCCGCCTCGATCCCGCTCGCGATGGAGCGGCTCCTGGCGACCGGCGAGGCGAAGAGCGGCGACACCGCGCTCGTCATCGGCTTCGGGGCGGGTCTCGTGTACGCCGCGACGGTCGTTACCCTCCCCTAGGCACTCCGTGCCGGATCATGCGGTCCGGTACGGGAACTGCAGACACCTGCCGCTGACGCGGCGGGCGCCACACCCTCTGGATATCTACGAAGGAGCGCCTCACATGGCCGCCACTCAGGAAGAGATCGTCGCCGGTCTCGCCGAGATCGTGAACGAGATCGCCGGGATCCCCACCGAGGACGTCCAGCTGGACAAGTCCTTCACCGACGACCTGGACGTCGACTCGCTGTCCATGGTCGAGGTCGTCGTCGCCGCCGAGGAGCGCTTCGACGTGAAGATCCCGGACGACGACGTCAAGAACCTCAAGACCGTCGGTGACGCTGCCGAGTACATCCTCAAGCACCAGGCCTGATCAACCGATCACCTGGGCAGACAGCCCAACGCCGGGCCGGTGGCCCGGCTTTCGGGCCGTCGCCACGCCACCCGGCGGTGGCGCCGCTGAATCCTCGTATCCGTTGGAGAAAGAATTCCCGTGAGCTCGACCAATCGCACCGTGGTCGTCACCGGTATCGGCGCAACCACACCGCTGGGTGGCGACGCGGCCTCTACCTGGGAGGGCCTGATCGCCGGCAAGTCCGGTGTCGGCCCCCTCGAGCAGGAGTGGGCAGCCGAGCAGGCGGTCCGCATCGCCGCGCAGATCGCCGTGGAGCCGTCCGAGGTCATCCCGCGGCCCCAGGCCCGCCGTCTGGACCGCTCCGCGCAGTTCGCGCTGATCGCCGCCAAGGAGGCCTGGGCCGACGCCGGTTTCACCGACAAGGCGGGCGAGGACGCGCATGTCGACCCCGACCGTCTCGGCGCGGTCATCGCCTCCGGCATCGGCGGCGTGACGACCCTCCTCGAACAGTACGACGTGCTGCGGGAGAAGGGCGTCCGCCGTGTCTCCCCGCACACCGTGCCCATGCTGATGCCGAACGGCCCGTCCGCCAACGTGGGCCTGGCCGTGGGCGCCCGCGCGGGCGTGCACACCCCGGTCTCCGCCTGTGCGTCGGGCGCCGAGGCCATCGGCTACGCCATCGAGATGATCCGCACCGGCCGGGCCGACGTCGTCGTCGCCGGCGGTACGGAGGCGGCGATCCACCCGCTGCCGATCGCCGCGTTCGGCAACATGATGGCGATGTCCAAGAACAACGACGACCCGCAGGGTGCCTCGCGTCCCTACGACGTCGACCGCGACGGTTTCGTCCTCGGCGAGGGCGCGGGCGTCCTGGTCCTGGAGTCGGCCGAGCACGCCGCGGCGCGCGGCGCCCGTGTCTACGCCGAGGCGGTCGGCCAGGGCATCTCGGCCGACGGCCACGACATCGTCCAGCCGGAGCCCGAGGGCCGCGGCATCTCGCACGCCCTGCAGAACCTGCTCGACAACACCGATCTGGACCCGTCCGAGGTCATGCACGTGAACGCACACGCCACCTCCACGCCGGCGGGTGACGTGGCCGAGCTGAAGGCGCTGCGCAAGGTCTTCGGCGACGACGCGGACCACATCGCGGTCTCCGCGACCAAGTCGATGACCGGTCACCTGCTCGGTGGCGCGGGCGGCGTGGAGTCGGTGGCGACCGTGCTCGCGCTGTACCACCGCCTCGCCCCGCCGACGATCAACGTCGACAACATCGACCCTGAGGCCGAGGCCAACGCGGACGTCGTCCGCGGCGAGGCCCGCAAGCTGCCGGTCGAGGGCCGTATCGCCGCGCTGAACGACTCGTTCGGCTTCGGCGGCCACAACGTCGTCCTGGCGTTCCGCACGGTCTGACGTCGGCCGTCTCCGTCACACGGCTGGAGGGCCCCCACCGTTCGGTGGGGGCCCTCCAGCCGTCGTCGGGTGCTCTTCAGCGGTCGTCGCGTGCTCTTCAGACGACCTGGTGCAGCCACCTCACCGGCGCGCCCTCGCCCGCGTACCGAAACGGTTCCAGCTCGTCGTCCCACGGCTTACCCAGCAGTTTGGCGAGTTCGGCCTCCAGGTCCGTCTCGCCGCGCTGGGAGCGCACCAGGGCGGCGCGCAGCCGGTCCTCGGGGATCAGGATGTCGCCGTGGATGCCGGTGACGGCATGGAAGATGCCGAGGTCGGGGGTGCAGCTGTAGCGCTCGCCCTCGGCGGTCGGGCACGGTTCCGCGGTGACCTCGAAACGCAGCAGCTGCCAGCCGCGCAGGGCGGAGGCGAGCTTGGAGGCGGTGCCGACCTCGCCCTGCCAGGAGAACTCGGACCTCCAGGTGCCCGGGGCGGCGGGCTGCCGGATCCAGTCGAGGTTGACGCGCGTGCCCAGCACGCCCGCGACTGCCCACTCGACGTGCGGGCACAGTGCGCGTGGCGCGGAGTGCACGTACAGGACTCCACGTGTCGTCACCTGAACCTCCGGGCAGACCGCGACATCTTGTAACTTTACGGAACGGGTGTGGCAGGGCGGCCACGGGGCGAGGCTACCGTGCGGCGGCGCAAGGAGTGTGACGTACCGTCGGTCCGGACGGCCGTAAACTCCGAGGTTTCACCCAAGGGGACGCGCGGCTGACCCAGCGTGTTCGACGCGCTGCCGAACGAGGGCGTCCACGGATCGACCGACCGTGGACAACGAAGGAGGGGCCAGGGATGCGGAAGCGAAGCCACCGCACACGGGCCGTCGTCGCGGTCGCGGCGGCGGCCGTCCTGGGACTCGCCGGGTGCGACGCCTCCGGTGGCGGCGAGGCCGCTCCGCAGGCCACCACGGCGAAGTCGAAGCCGACGCCGAAGCCGGCCCTGCTCTGGGACCCTTCCCCCGGCTCGATCGCCGCGGTCGGCGACTCCATCACGCGCGGCTTCGACGCGTGCACCGTGCTGTCCGACTGCCCCGAGGTGTCGTGGGCGACGGGGAGCGACGCCGAGGTCGACAGCCTCGCCGTGCGGCTGCTCGGGGTGACCGGGGCCGCGCTCAACAGCTGGAACTACGCGGTGACCGGGGCCCGGATGTCCGACCTGGCCGGACAGATGGCCCAGGCGGCGCAACAGAGGCCGGATCTGGTGACGGTGATGGCCGGGGCCAACGACGCCTGCCGCTCCTCCGTCTCCGCGATGACCTCGGTGGCCGACTTCCGCGCCGGGTTCCAGGAGGCCATGGACACCCTGCGCGAGTCGCTGCCCAGGACACAGGTGTACGTCTCCAGCGTGCCGAACCTGAAGCGGCTGTGGTCGCAGGGCCGCACCAGCCCGCTCGGCAAGGAGGTGTGGAAGCTCGGTGTCTGCCCGTCGATGCTGGGCGACGCGGACGCGCTGGACGCGGCGGCCACGCAGCGGCGCGACAAGGTGCAGGCCCGCGTGGAGGCGTACAACCGGGTCCTGAAAGAGGTGTGCGCGAAGGACCGGCGGTGCCGCTTCGACGGCAACGCGGTCTTCGACTACCGCTTCGGCACCGACCAGTTGAGCCAGTGGGACTGGTTCCACCCGAGCAGGAACGGTCAGGCACGACTCGCCGAGATCGCCTACCGCACCGTCACGGCGAAGAATCCCGTGACCTAGGGTTTCCCACATGAGCGAACCTTTCGGCACACTTTCCGACGGCACTCCGGTCCACCGCTGGACACTGGAGCGGGACGGGGTACGGGTACGTGTCCTGTCGTACGGCGGGATCGTGCAGTCGGCAGAGGTCCGGGACCGGGACGGGCGCCCCGCGAACGTGGTGCTGGGCTTCCCGGACCTCGACGGTTACACGGACCATCCGGAGCCGTATCTGGGTGCGCTGATCGGGCGGTACGCCAACCGCATCGCGGGCGCCCGCTTCCCCCTCGACGGCCGGACCTACGCGCTCGAACCGAACAACGGACCGAATTCGCTGCACGGCGGTGCCCGGGGCTTCGACAAGCGCGTGTGGGACGTGGAGCCGGTCGAGCACGGCGTACGGCTGTCCCGGGTGAGCCCGCACGGCGAGGAGGGCTTCCCGGGCCGTCTCCGGGTCTCGGCGACCTACACCCTCGACGCGGGCGGCGCGCTGCGGATCGCGTACGAGGCGGTCACCGACGCCCCGACCGTGGTCAACCTGACCAACCACTCCTACTGGAACCTGTCCGGTTCGGGGCACGCGGGCGGGCACGAACTGCGGATCGCCGCCTCGCGGATCACCCCGGTGGACGGGGAGCTGATCCCGACCGGTGAGCTGGAGGACGTCGACGGCACGCGCTTCGACTTCCGGACGGCGCGGAAGACCGGCTCCGGGTACGACCACAACTTCGTGCTCGACAAGGGCCTGACAGCCACCCCGGTCGAGGTCGCCGAGCTGCACGATCCGGCGTCCGGGCGGGTGCTGACCGTGGCGACGACCGAGCCCGGACTCCAGCTCTACACCGCGGACCACCTCGGCGCCCCCTTGGCCCCCGGCGACGGGATCGCCCTGGAGACGCAGCACTTCCCGGACTCCCCGAACCGCCCGGAGTTCCCGAGCACGCGACTCGGCCCCGGTGATGTGTACCGCTCGGAGACCGTGTACGGCTTCGGGGTGCGGGGGTAGCCGGTCGCCGTCGGGCCACGAGCCCCGGTCCAGGGGTCAGGTCCCGGACCGGGGCTGCTCGTGGGGATACCTGCTCCCGGGTCAGACGTTAATCGTCGCCGTGACCTGGCGGTCCGCGATCGAGCGTCCGGCCTGGATCTCGTACGAACCCTTCACAAACGACCATGCGTTCGCGTTCTCGTCCCAGGTCTCGAAGGCGCGCCGGGGCAGTTCGACGACGGCTTCGACGCTCTCGCCGGGGGCCGCCTCGACGCCCGCGAAGCCGGCCAGCCGGCGGGCGGGTCGCCCGGCGCGCGGGCTCGGCAGGAGCCAGGTAGACCTGGACGACCTCACGCCCGGCGCGCGGGCCGGAGTTGCGGACGCGGACCTTCCCCGTCGTGTCCTCCACCTCGACCGGCTCGCGCGACCAGTCGGTGTAGCCGAGGCCGTGGCCGAAGGCGTACGAGGAGGTCCTCCCCGCCTTCTCCCAGGCGCGGTAGCCGATGAACACCCCCTCGCTGTAGGCGAGCCGGCCGTCGTGCGGGGCCACCTGGGTGACCGGGGCGTCGTCGAGCGGGCCCCAGGTGGTGGGCGGGCGGCCCCCCGGTTCATGCGCGCCGGTGAGGACATCGGCGAGCGCGGCGCCGCCTCCTGGCCGGGGAACCAACTCAGCAGCACGGCCGCGACCTCCTCGCGCCACGCCAGCTCCACCGGAGAGCCGGAGTTGACGACCACGAGGGTGCTCGGGTCGACGGCGGCGACGGCGCGGATCAGGTCGTCCTGGCGTCCGGGCAGCCGGAGGTCCTTGCGGTCGGAGCCCTCGGACTCGACGCGCTCGGTGGTGGCGGCCACGACGACGGTGGCCGCGTTCCGGGCGGCCATGTCCACACGCCGGTCCGGCAGTTCGGGAAGGGGAGCACCGATCCGGCGACCGGAACGGTCACCGACCCCGAGTTCGTACAGAACCGGCTCGACACCATCGCTCAGGTGAGGGCCATCGTGACGGTCGCGGCGAACGCGACGTTCGGCGTCAGTGCTGCGGGGCGAGCACGAGGCTGACGCCGGGCCCGGCCAGGACGGGACCGATGACCTTGTCGAGGATCTTCCGGCCGCGCAGCATCAGCGGGTGGCTGTTGCGGACGATCACGGTGAAGTCCGCGCCGGGGCGACGAAGGCCGCGATGGTGATGACGGCCACGGCGAGCACCTGTGTCACGGGGTGGCTTCCTCCTCCTCGACGGTGTTCTCGCTCCCGGCCGTCTCCTCGCCCAACAGTTCGCGAGCCAGCAGCGTGGCGCCCGCGACCGCGCCCGGCATCAGGAAGACGGCGACGAAGGGCACGAGGAAGACGAGGCCGAGGGGTGTGCCGAAGCCCCAGACGAGCAGCTTGCGAGAGCGCAGCAGGGTGAGGCGCTCGCGGAGTTCGACGCCGCGGCGCTGGAGGGCGACGGAGGTGAGTTCCTCGGAGAGGAAGAAACCGGTGACGAAGAAACCGATCACCGGGACGACGGTCTGGCCGACGAACGGGAGGAAGCCGAGGGCGAAGAGGAGGACCCCCCAGAGCGCGGCGCGGACGAGGACGCGGAGGCTGTCACGGGCCGATATCCACAGCTCGCGGGGGAGGGGCAGGTCCGACCGCGGGGCCGTGCCGTCCGGGGAGACGTCGCGGTCGACCCTCTCCGAGAGGCTCTCGTAGAAGGGCTGGCCGACGAGAAGGGTGGCGGCGGTGAAGGTGAGGACGGCCAGGAGGAGGGCGAGGGCGAAGAGGACGGCGGTGAGGAAGCCGCGGAAGAGGCCGAGCCAGGGGCTCGGCCAGCCGTCGGCGAAGGGGGTGGCCCAGGTGACGGCGTCCTCGCCCCACAGGGTCAGGGCGACCAGGGCCGCCGCGTACAGGACGAGGGTTATCAGCCCCGGCAGCAGACCGAACCCGTACTGTCTGCCGTGCCGGGCCACCCACCGCTGGCCCCTCAGGAGATGACCGAATCCCGCCCCAAGATCACGCATGGGGAAACTCTAACGGTGCCGTGGGACGCCGCCAGGTCCTGTCGTCAACTCCCGTCGTCCGCCCACCGGGCAGGCGGGGAGCTCGACGACAGGGCCTAAGCCGGTGTCACGGCCACCACGACCCGCTGCTCCGCCGCCGGGCTCACGGCTGCCGACACCCGTACCGCCGTCGCCCTCGCGACGCGGCCCTGCGGGAGGCCGCGGACAGGAGCAGCGGTTGGATCTGCTCCAGGCCCGCGACCAGCAGCTCCTCACCCGCCAGCAGCAGTGGGCGGGCCGCCTTCGTCGCGGCCGCCGCCGCTTCCGTGAGGTCGGCCAGGGCTGGCAGGGTGGCGCGGGCCACGGTCGCTCCCGCGGCCGCCGCCCGTTCCACAAGGCCCACCTGGAGCGGCATCAGGGGTGCCGACGCCGAGGTCAGCGCGTCGGCGGTGCGGGTCAGTTCGGGCGCCGCGTCCCGCAGCACCTCCGCCGCGGCCCGGATCAGCGGCGTGAGAGCGAGGAGCGTGCCCGCCGCGAGGCCTGCCGCCGCGGGCAGCAGCCGGGCGCTCGCGTCCACCAGCTCCCCCAGAACCGTCGCGGCCTCCTCCACCGCCGGTTCCAGCGCGTCGAGCACCGGCAGCAGGCTGTCGCCCAGCGCGGCCAGGAGTGCCTGCGCCCAGAAGCCCCGCCGGGCGGGCGGGGCTTCCGACGGGCGGGCGGGGCTTCCGACGGGCGGGCGGGGCTTCCGACGGGCAGGCCGGGGCGGGCGTCAGAGCTTGACGATCATCTTCCCGATGTTGTCGCCGCGCAGGACGCCGAAGAACGCCTCCAGGTTGTTCTCGATGCCCTCGACCACGGTCTCGCGGTACTTGAGCTCGCCGGAGCGGACCCAGGAGCCGACCTCCTCGACGAACTGCGGCTGCAGGTCGTAGTGGTCGCCGACCAGGAAGCCCTCGATGCGGCCACGGGTCTGGATGAGCCGGGCGAGGTTCTTCGGGCCGGGCGCGGGCTCGGTGTTGTTGTAGACGGAGATCATGCCGCAGACCGCGATGCGGCCGCCCCGGTTCAGGGAGCCGATGGCGGCCTCCAGATGGTCGCCGCCGACGTTGTCGAAGTACACGTCGACGCCGTCCGGGGCGGCCTCGCGCAGCTGCTGAGCCACCGGCCCGTTCTTGTAGTTGAAGGCCGCGTCGAAGCCGTACTCCTCGACCAGGAGCTTGACCTTCTCGTCGGAGCCGGCGGAACCGATGACCCGGGAGGCGCCCTTGAGCTTGGCGATCTGGCCCACCTGGCTGCCGACGGCACCGGCCGCACCCGACACGAAGACGGAGTCGCCCTCCCCGAAGGCGGCGGTGCGCAGCAGACCGGCGTAGGCGGTGAGCCCGGTCATGCCCAGCACACCCAGGTAGGTGGACAGCGGCGCGGCTTCGGGATCGACCTTGACGGCCTGCCCCGCGTCCACGATCGCGTACTCGCGCCACCCGAAGAAGTGCAGGACGTGGTCGCCGGCCTGGATTCCCTCGGCGTGGGAGACGACGACCTCGCCGACCGCGCCGCCCTGCATCGGCTGGTTCAGCTCATAGGGGGCGACGTACGACTTGGCGGCGCTCATGCGGCCACGCATGTACGGGTCGACCGAGACGTACTTGTTGCGCACGAGCACCTGGCCCTCACCCGGCTGCGGGACCTCCGCCTCGACGAGGGCGAAGTCCTCGGGCTTGGGCCAGCCGACCGGGCGGCTGACCAGGTGCCATTCGCGGCTGACGGCGGGGAGGCTGGGGGTGTCGGTCATGGCGCCTTTCCTCAGGGCTGCGGCTCAAGCACTTCAGTACCTGAAACAACCATGCGCCTGAATATTTCAGGATGTCAAGTAAAGAGGTAGCCTGGACGCCATGGTCACGCAGAAGACACCCCGCATAGACCCCCTGACCCTGGAGGTCGTGGAGCTCATCGGCACGGTCGTGGCCCGCTACCACGAGGAGTACGAGGAGGCTGCGGCCGGGCACGCGCTGACCGGGGCGCAGGCACGGCTGCTGAGCCTGCTGGCGCTGGAGCCGCTGCCGATGCGGCGGCTGGCGCAGAAGCTGAAGTGCGAGCCCTCCAATGTCACCGGGATCGTGGACCGGCTGGAGGCGCGGGGCCTGGTGGAACGCCGCCCGGATCCGGCGGACCGCCGGGTGAAGCTCGCGGCGGCGACGGAGGAGGGCCGCCGGGTGGCGCGCGGCCTGCGCGATTCCCTGAACTTCGCCCGCGAACCCCTCGCGGGGCTGTCCGACGACGAACGTCTGTCCCTGCGGGACCTCTTGCTCCGCATGCTGGAGGCGTAGGACACCGCGCGGCCGGGGCTTCGCCTTCAGACTCCCCACCGAAGACGGCGGGCGGCCGCGACACGGCCGAATGCACGGCCCCCCACCCCGGTGCGCCCCGCAACGGACCGGCAGCCGCCCGCGGACCCCAGCCCCGAACCACCCGGGGCGCACCCGCTCACTCCGCGGAGCGCTACGTGCACCACCACAAAAAGCGATTGCACGTTTTCGTTGGCGACGGTTTGGGCGTGGGGCTCGCCGCCGGCGGGTTCGTCGACGGGGCCGTGCTCGGCGCCGTGGTCGTCGTCGCCGTGGGGGCCGGTGGAGTGCGGCCCGGCAGGCCGGTCGCGGTTGCCGACGGCGTGCCCTCGGCCTTCTTCTTGTCGGACTTCTTGTCCTTGGCGGACTCCGACGCCGACGGAGAAGCGGAGGCCGACGCCGACGCCGAGGTCGCCCCGGCCACGCCGCCATCCGGCGGCGTGGCGGTCTGCGTCGCGGAGGAGGCCGCCCCGTCCGCCGTGGCGTCCCCGGCGGCCGCGGTCTGCGGGGTGGTTCCCGGCGCCTCGATGCCGAGTTCGGCGAGGCTCAGGCCACCGGCCGCCAGCAACAACCCGGCACCCACGAACAGGGCGCGCCGCCGGCGCCGCCGGTGCGCGGCGGCCTTGCGGTCGCGACGCCCGGCCCGTGTCCCGGGACCGCCGTCACGGTCGCCGGACGCCGCGCGTCCCTTCCCCCGTCGCCGGTTCTGCGCCCGCCCGGGCCGCACGGCCTCGTCCTCGTCCGGGTCCTCTGCCTCGTCGGAAGCGTCGGTACCGTCCGTACCGTCGTGCCCCTCGTAACCGTCGGTGACGGCACGCGCGTCGCCCTCGTCCGCGTGCAGTTCTTCGACCGGTGTGCCGCACCCCGGGCAGGCGAGGGCGCCGTTGAGGTGCCTTCGGCACGGGAGGCAGTAGTCCATGACGCGGGAAGACTAAGTTCCTCGCAGGTAACGTTCCTAGTGGCTGCTGTGAAAATTGTGTGGGGAACTACCCGCCGCGGCGTGGCAAGTTGAGCACAAGGCGTCGCAGAGTTGGCGAAACCCTTGCCGAAACCGTTATGCGTTCGACCCATTGACACCCCCGCCGCCGCCTCCTTACTGTCACGCCAACATTTCGAACGTGTGACGAAATTTCGAACACCGCTTGAGCCGACGAAGCACCGACGAAGCAACAAGGGGCAACTGCCGTGCGCATCACCGGAATCAGCACTCACGTGGTCGGGACGCCGTGGCGCAACCTGACATACGTGCAGGTGCACACCGACGAGGGCATCACCGGAGTCGGCGAGACCCGGATGCTGGGCCACACCGACGCGCTGATCGGCTATCTGCGGGAGGCGGAGGCCAATCACATTCTCGGCTCCGACCCCTTCTCAGTGGAAGACCTCGTCCGCCGGATGAAGTACGGCGACTACGGACGCGCCGGCGAGATCGTCATGTCCGGCATCGCGGTCGTCGAGATGGCCTGCTGGGACATCAAGGGCAAGGCCCTCGGCGTCCCCGTCTGGCAGCTCCTCGGGGGCAAGGTCACCGACAAGGTCAAGGCCTACGCCAACGGGTGGTACACCACCGAGCGGACCCCGGAGGCGTACCACAAGGCCGCGCAGGAGGTCATCGCCCGCGGCTACAAGGCGCTCAAGATCGACCCCTTCGGCACCGGCCACTTCGAGCTCGACCACGAGCAGACGCTCTACTCCGTCTCCCTCATCGAGGCCGTCCGCGACGCCATCGGCCCGGAGGCCGAGCTGATGCTGGAGATGCACGGCCGTTTCTCCCCGGCCACCGCGGTCCGGCTCGCCCGCGAGCTCGCTCCGTTCAAGCCGGCCTGGCTGGAGGAGCCGGTCCCGCCGGAGAACCTCAAGGCCCTGGAGAAGGTAGCCGCCAAGGTGGACATCCCGGTCGCCACCGGTGAGCGCATCCACGACCGCATCGAGTTCCGTGAGCTCTTCGAGAGCCAGGCCGTCGACATTCTCCAGCCCGATGTCGGCCACATCGGCGGCATCTGGGAGACCCGGAAGCTGGCCGCCACGGCCGAGACCCACTACATGCTGGTCGCCCCGCACAACGTGGGCGGGTCCGTCCTCACCGCCGCCTCCCTCCAGGTCGGCTTCACCTCCCCGAACTTCAAGGTCCTCGAGCACTTCAACGACTTCGCCGACGCGGAGATCAAGAAGGTGGTCAAGGGCGCGCCGCAGGTCGTCGACGGCTACTTCCACCTCTCCGAGGCACCTGGCCTCGGGGTCGAGCTGGACACCGACGCGGCGGCCGAGTTCCCGCAGCAGCAGGCCCGCTTCGACCTGTGGGCCGACGGCTGGGAGCAGCGCAGGCCCAAGGGGACGAAGTGAGCATCCGGCAGCGCGCTTCCAAGGAGACACGATGAGCACCGCGGTCGTCATCGAGGCACCGGGCGCGCACCGCCTGGTCGCCCACGAGCCCGTGGCGCCGGGTCCCGGAGAGGCGCTCGTGCGCGTGCACGCCGTCGGCATCTGCGGCAGCGACCGCGAGGTGTACCAGGGCAACCGGCCCGAGGGGTACGTCCGTTATCCGCTCATCCCAGGCCACGAGTGGTCCGGCACGGTCCAGGGGGTCGGTGCCGGGGTGCCCGAGGCGATCGTCGGCCGCAAGGTCGTCGGGGAGGGCTTTCGCAACTGCCAGGTCTGCGACCGCTGCCACGCGGGTGAGACGACCCTGTGCACGTCGGGGTACGAGGAGACGGGCTTCACGCAGCCGGGCGCGATGGCCCCCACGCTCACGCTGCCGGCCCGCCTGCTGCACGTCCTCCCGGACGACGCCGACCTGACGGCGGCGGCCCTTCTGGAGCCCGCCGCCTGCACCGCGGCCGCCGCGCTGAAGGCGAGCGCGCAGCCCGGCGAGCGGGTCGCGGTCGTCGGCACCGGCACCCTCGGCATGTTCGCCGTGCAGTTCCTGAAGGCCCTCTCCCCGGCCGAGCTGCTGGTCGTCGGCACGCGCAGCGACCGCGAGCAGCTGTCGCGGCAGTTCGGCGCCACCGACTTCCGCACCAAGGACCGGTTTCTCCCCGACGACTTCGACGTCGTCATCGAGACCGCCGGGTCCGCGTCCGCCGCGCGCACTGCCGCCTCCCTGCTCAGGCGCGGCGGACGCCTGGTCCTCACGGGCATCCCGGCGCCGGGCGCCGAGGGCCTCGACCCCACCGATCTGGTCGTACGGCAGCTGGAGGTGCACACCGTGTTCGGGGCGCCGCCGGACGCCTGGGCGCACACGGTGCGGGTCTTCGGCGCCGGACTGCTCGATCCGTTGCCGCTGGTCACACACGAACTGCCGCTCGACGGGTTCCCGCAGGCCATCGAGCTGGTGGGGTCCGGCGATCCAAAGGTCGGAAAGGTCTTGCTGCGGCCGTGACACCTCCGAAGCCGTACGCCGGTACGGAGTTACCTGACGAGCTCCGTACCGGCGTACCCCAAGCTCTTTCACACCCTGAGCCGCGAACATTGTCCGAAGTACCGAACATGAAGGACCCCCTGTGACCGACTCCGCTACGGCAGCCCGCAGGCCCGGTGAGCAGGCGCTCGCCGCGCTCGGCCTGGGCGCGCCAGCCCTCTCCCCCGCCGACGCCTCGCCGCACACCTTCCCCGGAGGCGGCCGCTGGCGCACCGAGATCCCCTCGTGCGAGGGACCCGAGGCGCTGGCAGTGGTCCTCAAGGAGTCCTCCCGCCTCGACGTGCCGATCCACCGGATCAGCCAGGGCAGTGGCGTGTGGATGCTGACCGACGCCGAGATCACCGAGATGGTCGAGGCCACCAGCGAGTGTGACATCGAACTGTGCCTGTTCACGGGGCCCCGCGGCACCTGGGACATCGGCGGCTCCGTACGCTCCGACTCGCGCGGGGCGGGCCTGAGGGCCCGCGGCCACGACGCCGTGGCCGGCTGCGTCGAGGACGCCGTCCGGGCCACGGAGCTGGGCGTCAAGTGCCTGCTCGTGGCCGACGAGGGCGTGCTCTGGACGCTGCACCGGGCGCGCACCGCGGGGATCATCCCGGCCGACACCACCCTCAAGGTGTCCGCGCTCGTCGGCCCGGTCAACCCGGTGTCGTACTCCGTCTTCGAGCACCTGGGCGCCGACTCCGTCAACGTGCCCAGCGACCTGACGCTCGATCACCTCACCGAGATCCGGCGGGTTTCCGCCGCCCCCATGGACATGTACATCGAGGCCCCCGACGACCTCGGCGGTTATGTGCGGATGTACGAGGTCGCCGAGCTCATCCGGCGAGGCGCACCGCTGTATCTGAAGTTCGGTCTGTCCAAGGCGCCCGGGATCTACCCGTACGGCACCCACATGCGGGACCTGACCCTGGACACCGCCCGGGAGCGGGTGCGGCGCGGCCGGCTCGCTCTCGACCTGCTCGCCCGGCACGGCGCGGACGGCGACATGGCGCCGCTCGGCTCCCGGCTGCCCGGCCCGCTGCACCGTTTCCCCACCGGCTCCTGACCGCCGGCCGCCCCCTCTCAACGACGAGAAGAACAAGGACTGATCACCATGCGTACTCGCAGAGCCGCTCTCGCCGCGATAGCCGGAGCCGCCTCCCTCGCCCTCACCCTGTCCGCCTGCGGCCAGAACAGCGAGGGCGGCAGCAACGAGGACAAGGGCAGCGCCAAGGGCGGAACCATCGGCATCGCGATGCCGACCAAGTCCTCCGAGCGCTGGATCGCCGACGGCAACAACGTCGTCAAGAACCTCCAGGCCAAGGGCTACAAGACCAAGCTGGTCTACGGCGAGGACGACCCGGACACCCAGGTCTCGCAGATCGAGAACCTGATCACCCAGGGAGTCAAGGGCCTCATCGTCGCGGCCATCGACAACAAGTCCCTGAACAACGTCCTCCAGCAGGCCGCCGACGCGAAGATCCCGGTCATCGCCTACGACCGTCTCATCCTCGGCACCAAGAACGTCGACTACTACGCCTCCTTCGACAACACGAAGGTCGGCGAGCTTCAGGCCAACTACATCGTCGACAAGCTCGGCCTGAAGAACGGCAAGGGCCCCTTCAACATCGAGCTGTTCGCCGGCTCCAACGACGACAACAACACCAAGTACTTCTTCAACGGTGCGATGAGCGTCCTGAAGCCGTACATGGACAGCAAGAAGCTGGTGGTCAAGTCCGGCCAGACCGCCCTCAACCAGGTCACCACCCTGCGCTGGGACGGCGCCACCGCCCAGAAGCGCATGGACGACGTCCTCACGTCCGCGTACAAGAGCGCCAAGGTCGACGCGGTCCTGTCGCCGTACGACGGCATCTCCATCGGCATCCTGTCCTCGCTGAAGTCGGACGGCTACGGCTCCAAGAGCAAGCCGCTGCCCGTCGTCACCGGCCAGGACGCCGAGCTCGCCTCAGTGAAGTCGATCATCGCGGGTGAGCAGACGCAGACCGTCTACAAGGACACCCGCAAGCTCGCCGAGGTCGCCTCGACGATGGTCGACGACGTGCTCAACGGCAAGAAGCCCGAGGTCAACGACACCAAGACCTACGACAACGGCACGAAGGTCGTCCCCGCCTACCTGCTGCAGCCGGTGAGCGTCGACAAGACCAACTACGAGGAGGTCCTGGTCAAGGGCGGCTACTACACGGACGCCGAGCTCAAGAAGTGACCGTCGCGTTCCCTGACCCCAACTGACTGGAAGGCACGACCATGGCGGGACCCGTCCTGGAAATGCGCTCGATCGTCAAGACCTTTCCCGGCGTCAAGGCGCTGTCGGACGTCACTCTGACCGTCCGTCAGGGCGAGGTCCACGCCATCTGCGGGGAGAACGGCGCCGGAAAGTCCACCTTGATGAAGGTGCTCTCCGGCGTCCATCCGCACGGCACCTACGAGGGTGAGATCCTCTTCGACGGAGAGGTCTGCCACTTCAAGGACATCCGGGCGAGCGAGCAGCACGGCATCGTCATCATCCACCAGGAGCTGGCACTGGTGCCGTTCCTGTCCATCGCGGAGAACATCTTCCTCGGCAACGAACACGCCACGCGCGGGTTCATCAACTGGAACGACACCCTCAAGCACGCCACCGAACTGCTGCGCCGCGTCGGCCTCGACGAGCACCCGGAGACCCGCGTCGCCGACATCGGCGTGGGCAAGCAGCAGCTCGTGGAGATCGCGAAGGCGTTGTCGAAGTCGGTGAGGCTGCTCATCCTCGACGAACCGACGGCGGCCCTGAACGACGAGGACAGCGGCAAGCTCCTCGATCTCATCCTGGAGTTGAAGAACCAGGGCATCACCTCGATCATCATCTCTCACAAGCTGAACGAGATCCGCCGGGTTGCCGACTCGGTGACCATCCTGCGCGACGGGCGCACCATCGAGACGCTCGACGTGAAGGCTCCGGAGACGACCGAGGAGCGGATCATCGCCGGCATGGTCGGCCGCGACCTCGACCACCGCTTCCCCGAGCGCACCCCGCACGAGGCGGAGGAGGGTGCGGCTCCGGCGCTGGAGATCCGCAACTGGACCGTGTTCCACCCGATCGACCAGCAGCGCAGGGTCGTCGACGACGTGTCGATCCAGGTGCGCCGCGGTGAGATCGTCGGCATCGCGGGGCTGATGGGCGCCGGGCGCACCGAGCTGGCGATGAACGTCTTCGGGCGCACCTACGGCCGGTACGCGGGCGGCACGGTCCTCAAGGACGGCAGCGAGATCCGTACGAAGACCGTCGCCGAGGCGGTCGAGCACGGCATCGCGTACGTCACCGAGGACCGTAAGCACTACGGTCTCAACCTCATCGACACGATCAACCGAAACATCTCGCTGACCGCGCTGAACAAGGTCGCGAGGCGGGGTGTCGTCGACGAGCACGAGGAGCGGCAGGTCGCCGAGGGCTTCCGCAAGTCCATGAACATCAAGGCGCCGACCGTCTTCGAGCCGGTGGGCAAGCTGTCCGGCGGCAACCAGCAGAAGGTCGTCCTCAGCAAGTGGATCTTCTCGGGCCCGGACGTACTGATCCTGGACGAGCCCACGCGCGGCATCGACGTGGGCGCCAAGTACGAGATCTACACGGTCATCGACCAGCTGGCCGCCCAGGGCAAGGCGGTCGTCTTCATCTCCTCCGAGCTGCCCGAGCTGCTCGGCATGTGCGACCGCATCTACACGATGGCCGCAGGAAGGCTGACCGGTGAGGTGCCACGGGCCGAGGCCACGCAGGAAGTGCTGATGCGCCATATGACAAAGGACAAAGAGGTAACGCGATGAGCACGGATGTGACCGCCAAGACCCCGGCCCCCGCGCCGCCGGGCAAGAGCGGATCGGCCACCGGCGAGGGCCTGCTCCAGCTGATGCTTAACGGCCTGCGCCGCAACATGCGGCAGTACGGCATGCTGATCGCGCTCGGTCTGATCGTCGTCCTCTTCGCGATCTGGACCGACGGGGACCTGCTGCTGCCGCGCAACGTCTCCAACCTGGTGCTGCAGAACAGCTACATCCTGATCCTCGCGATCGGCATGATGCTGGTGATCATCGCCGGGCACATCGACCTGTCCGTCGGCTCACTGACGGCCTTCGTGGGCGCCTTCGCGGCCGTGCTGACGGTCAGCCACCATGTGGCGTGGCCCATCGCCCTGGTGCTGTGCCTGCTGGTGGGCGCGGTGGCGGGCTCGGTCCAAGGGTTCCTGATCGCCTATCTGGGCATACCGTCGTTCATCGTCACCCTAGCCGGGATGCTGCTCTTCCGCGGTCTGACGGAGATCCTGCTCAAGGGGCAGACCCTCGGCCCGTTCCCGGACGGGCTGCAGAAGATGGGCAACGGCTTCCTGCCCGAGGTCGGCCCGAACACCAACTACCACAACCTCACACTGCTCCTCGGCATCGTCCTGATCGCCGCCGTGGTGTGGCAGGAGGTGCGGGACCGGCGCAGGCAGCAGGAGTTCGCCCTGGGCGTGCTGCCCGGGCGGCTGTTCGCGCTGAAGCTCGTCGCCCTGGTCGCCGCGATCCTCGTCCTCACGCTGCTGCTCGCCAGCTACAAGGGCGCGCCGATCATCCTGATCATCCTCGGCGTCCTGGTGGTCGGCTACGGCTATGTCATGCGCAACGCCGTCTTCGGCCGCCACATCTACGCGATCGGCGGCAACCTGCCGGCGGCGAAGCTGTCCGGCGTCAAGGACAAGAGGGTCACGTTCCAGGTGTTCCTGAACATGGGCGTGCTCGCGGCCCTGGCGGGTCTGGTGGTCGCCGCCCGCCTGAACGCGGCCTCGCCGAAGGCCGGCGTGAACTTCGAACTCGAAGCGATCGCCTCGTCGTTCATCGGCGGCGCGTCCATGAGCGGCGGTGTGGGCACCGTTCTCGGCGCGATCATCGGTGGTCTCGTCCTCGGCGTGCTGAACAACGGCATGAACCTCCTCAGCGTCGGCACCGACTGGCAGCAGGTCATCAAGGGCCTGGCCCTGTTGGTGGCAGTCGGCTTCGACGTGTGGAACAAGCGCAAGTCCGGTTCGTAAGTCAGCTCGGGCCCCGCCGATCCGCGGGGCCCTTCAACCTCCGTTGGGCAAGTGAGCCGAAGGGGCGCGCCGGTGTCGAGAGTGCGAGTGAGCGGAGGCCCGAAGGGCTGAGCACGGACGGTCTCTCGACACCGGCTCAGGCGCCCCGGAGGCGACCGAGCCACAAAACAAAGGGGAGCCGCACATGGAACTGAACAGACGCACGGTCATCGCGGGGGCCGCGGCCGCCGGCATCGCCGCGACCACCCTCGGCACGGGCACGGCCCAGGCCGCCGCCTCGGGAATCAGGAAGCCGGTGAAGGAGCTCTTCGGCACGCTGGCCGACGGCATCAAGGTCCACCGCTGGTCGCTGGAGAACGGCGGAACCCGCCTGAAGGTCCTCTCCTACGGCGGCATCGTCCAGTCCCTGGAGATCCCCGATCGGCACGGCCGCTACGCCAACGTGTCGCTGGGCTACGACAACCTCGCGTCCTACGTCGCCGGCACCACCTTCTTCGGCGCCACGATCGGCCGCTACGGCAACCGCATCGCCAAGGGCCGGTTCACCCTCGACGGCAAGACCTACCAACTCTCCGTCAACGACGGCGTCAACAGCCTGCACGGCGGCGCCAAGGGCTTCAACACCAAGGTGTGGGACGTCGAGGGCTTCACCTCCGGCTCCGACGTCGGCCTGCACCTGTACTACACGAGCGTCGACGGCGAGATGGGCTACCCCGGCACGCTCAAGACAAAGGTGACGTTCACCCTCGACCGGCACGGCGACTGGCGCATCGACTACGAGGCGACCACCGACAAAGCCACCGTCGTCAACCTCACGAACCACACGTACTACAACCTCGCGGGCGAGGGCACCGGCGGCATCTACGACCACGAACTCACGCTGCACGCCGCCCGGTACACCCCCACCGACTCCGGCCTGATCCCCACCGGGGAACTGGCCAAGGTCGCGGGCACCCCCTTCGACTTCCGCCACGCCAAGCCGATCGGCCGGGACATCCGCATCGGCCACACGCAGCTGGTCACCGCCAAGGGCTTCGACCACAACTTCGTCCTCGACAAGGGCGTGACCGCCAAGCCGCAGCACGTGGCGACCCTGCGTGACCCGAAGTCCGGTCGCACCCTGAAGATCGCCACGGATCAGCCGGGCGTGCAGTTCTACTCGGGCAACTTCCTCGACGGCACGCTGGTCGGCCCCTCCGGACACACCTACCGGCAGGGCGACGGCCTGTGCCTGGAGACGCAGCACTTCCCGGACTCGCCGAACCAGCCGTCGTTCCCCTCGACCGTGCTGCGGCCCGGGCAGACGTACCGGACGACGACGATCCACTCGTTCAGCGCGTAACGCTCCACCAGCGGGACCGGTTCCCGAAGTCACGCAATTTTCACACCGGTTGAACAGCGCCACCTCCGTACCCGTATGAAAGGGCGGCCCGTGCTCCCCCGCGCGGGCCACCCGAAGACGACGGGCCCGGTCGTCCCCGCCGGGCCCGCCCCACACGGAGGTTCCATGGCCGACAACGTCACCTCGCTGTTCCGCAGCACCGCGGCGCACAGCCCCTCGATGGCGGCGCTGACGCGGGAGGGCAGCGACGGTACGGGGCCGGTGGACTTCTGCATTCCGTGCAATCCGTACTTCCCCACGCCCGCCATGTTCGACGAGATGGCGGGCCGGTTGCGCGACATCATCACCTACTACCCGAGCAGCGCCGACACGATCACGGCCGAGCTGTGCAACCTGCTCCAACTGCCGCCGCAGTGCGTGGCGATGGGCAACGGCTCGACCGAGCTGATCACCTGGATCGACCACCTGCTGGTCCGCGAGTCCCTCGCCGTCCCCGTCCCCACCTTCGGCCGCTGGACCGACCAGCCCATGGAGACCGGCAAGCGCGTCGACATGTTCCCGCTCCAGGAGTCCAGCGGCTTCGCCCTGGACCTGGCCCGGTACGTCGAGTTCATCCGCAAGCGCGGCACCCGGGTCGCCGTCATCTGCAACCCGAACAACCCCGACGGCGGGTTCGTCCACCGGCAGGCGCTCGTGCAGTTCATGGACGCGTTGGTGGACCTGGACCTGGTGGTGATCGACGAGTCGTTCCTGGAGTTCGCCGACGCCGAGAACGAACCCAGTGTCGTCCAGGACGCAGTGATGCGCCCCAACGTCATCGTGCTGCGCAGCCTGGGCAAGAACTTCGGTCTGCACGGCATCCGCTTCGGCTATCTGGTCGCCAACCCCTCACTCGCGGGCAAGGTCCGCTCGATGCTGCCGAAGTGGAATCTCAACGCCTTCGCCGAGCACGTGGTGTTCATGCTGAAGGAGCACGGCGCCGAGTACCTGGAGAGCCTGCACCAGGTCCGCCGGGACCGCCTGGACATGGCCCGCCAGCTCTCCCAGCTCCCCGGTCTGACGGTATACCCGTCCCAGGGCAACTTCCTCTTCGTGCGCCTCCCCGTGGGCGCCGAGGGGACCGTTGTCCGCGACCGGCTGCTCACCGAGCACCGGATCCTCGTCCGCGAGTGCGGAAACAAGATCGGTTCATCCAGCCGCTTCCTGCGGCTCGTGGTGCGCCCCGAGGTGGACGTGCGTCGCCTGGTGTCCGCCATGGAACAGGTGCTCTACGGGACCAGGAGGGGAGCCGCCGTGCCCGAGCTGGGCACAGGGACCAGCTACAGCTCGGGTACGGCGGCGGTGGACCGGCTCGTCAGCGAGACCAACGGGGCGGGCGTCATGGGGCTCGCCTCCCAGGCCGCGGCGATGCCGCTGGCCCCGGGCTCGGCCCCCGCGGCGCCCGCTCCGGCGCCGATGCCCGCTCCCGCACCGATGCCCGCGCCGACTCCGCTGCCCCTTCCCACCCCGGCCTCCGTGCCGGCCCCGGTCCCTGCCCCGATGCCCGCTCCGGCGGTCGCCGCCATGCCCATGGCGCCCCCGGCCGCCATGATGCCGCCCGGCGCCGCCCCGGCCGCCGCGGCCGGCCTGCAGCCCGTTCCGCAGACCGGCCTGCCCGGACTGGCGGCGGCCGCGCAGAACCGGCGGGGCATGCCCGCCGCGGGCGGTCTCACGGCCGCCCAGGTCCGCGGCCGCACCCAGCCGGAACCGGTCCCCGAGCCGACGGGCTGGCCGGCGGCGGGCGCGATGTACAACCAGGTGGGCTGAGCCGCGCGCGACCGGGGCCGCGAGGGGACCACGGCCACCCCGGTGACGCCGGCACGACCACCAGGGGGGACGGGCGCGCCCTGTTCCCCCGGGCGGAGCACGCCGCCGCCCATCGGGCCGTCCACGGCGCGGATCACGTCCGCGACGGTGATCGCGTCGGCCGGGCGCGCCAGCCGGTAGCCACCGTTGCCGCCGCGCCGGCTGTCGACCAGGCCACCGCGGCGCAGATCGCCGAGGATCCCCTCCAGGAACTTGTGCGGAATGCCCTGCGCGGAGGCGACCGTCTCCGCCTTCACCGGGGTGCCGCCCTGGCGCACGGCCGGCTCCAGCGCCGCCCGCACCGCGTAATTCGCCCGTGCCGAGATCCTCATGTGCCCATTCTGGTGCCTGCCACCGGCGACAATGACGGCACCCGCGCCCCTTCAGGAGACTGCCTTGGTGTTGAGCAGACGTACCTTCAGCGCGATCGTCGGCACCGCCGCACTCGGCCTCTCGCTCGGCGGAAGCGGCGAGGAGTGCGCGGCCGCCACCGCACCGACCGGGCCCGCCCCCGGGCCGCCGAGCGCGGACGGGCGGGAACACAGGGTGGGCTTCGACACGTACTCGATGCTCATCGACGGCAAGCGGGCCGTGCTGTGGTCCGGCGAGGTGCACCCGTTCCGGCTGCCGAGCCCGTCGCTGTGGCGGGACGTCCTGCAGAAGCTGCGCGCCCACGGCTACAACGCGATCAGCGTCTACGTCTCCTGGAACTACCACTCCCCCGCGCCGGGCGCTTACGACTTCACGGGCGTCCGCGACCTGGACCTGTTCCTGAGCACCGCCGCCGAGGCCGGCCTGTATGTGATCCTGCGCCCGGGCCCGTACATCAACGCCGAGGTCGACGCGGGCGGCTTCCCCGGCTGGCTCACCGCCACCAAGGGCACGGCCCGCACCTCCGACCCGACGTACCTCACGTACGTGGACGAGTGGCTGACCGCCGTGAACCGGATCGCCGTGCGACACCTGTACACCAAGGGCACCGGCACGATCGTCCTCTACCAACTGGAGAACGAGTACGCGAACCACATCACCGAGGCGGCGGGCCTCGACTACATGGCGCACCTGTACCGGAAGGTCCGCGCCGACGGCGTCGACGTCCCGCTCTTCCACAACGACAAGGGGAGGAACGGCCACTGGGCGCCCGGCACCTTCGACACGGGCGGTGAGCGCGGACGCTGGCTGTACGGCTTCGACGGCTATCCCTCGCCGTTCAAACGGCCACCGGACTGGGGGTACTTCGGCACCGGCGGGACGAAGGGCGGATCGACGGCGAGTCCTGGCACCCCTGGTTTCCTGGCCGAGTTCGGGGGCGGCTGGTTCGATCCGTGGGGCGGCATCGAGTTCGGCGGCAAGGGGTACGCGGAGTCGCGCCGCACCCGGGACGCGGCGTACGAACGGCGTTTCTACCTGACCAACCTCGCCAACGGCATCAAGATCCACAACGTCTACATGACCTTCGGCGGTACGTCGTGGGGCTGGCTGCCCGCGCCGGTCGTCTACACCTCGTACGACTACGGGGCGGCCCTGGACGAGGCCCGGCAGCCGACCGCCAAGCTGGTGCCGATGCACCAGATCGGACACCTGCTGCACAGCGTGCCCGAGTTGGCCAAGCTGGACCGTGCGGAGGACATCGACGTCGGCGGCGGTCCGGGGCTCACGGCGTACCACCTCGTCAACCCGGACACGAAGGCGCACATCCACGTGCTGCGCAACGACACCTCCGTCGAGGCCGTCGCCGCCGTCCCGCTCGCCGGGACGAGCGTCCGCGTACCCGTCCCGGGCCTCGACGCCCGGCTGCTGGCCACCGGGATCTCCCTCGGGCAGCGGACGCTGCGCCACTCCACCGCCCAGCCCATGCTGCGCCTCTCCGCGGGCCGCCAGGACGTCGCCGTGTTCACGGGCCGCTCGGGCGAGGCGACGGAGACCGTCCTGGAGTGCGCGAGCAAGCCCGCCGTCACCGTGCTCGATGGCGTGGCCGGGCACGAGTACCGGGACGGCGCGCTGCGGCTGGACGCCCGGCTCGGCGGTCTCACCCGGGTGCTGGTGGAGGGCGGAGGCGTGTCGCGACCGCTCCTGCTGCTCCTCGCCGACGACGACACCTCCGTACGGCTGTGGCGCCACGACACCCCGTCGGGCTCCGTCCTGGTGTACGGGCCGGCCCTGCTGCGCAGCGCGACCCTGCGCGGCACGACCGCCCACCTCACCGGCGACACGGTCGACGAGGCGGACCTGGAGGCGTGGGTGCCGCGCGGGGTGACCGAGGTCGTCTGGAACCGGCAGCCCCTGCGGACGCGCGCCACCCCCTCCGACAGCCTGCGCGCCACCCGGCGGCTGCCGGGTGCGGGACCGGTCCGGCTGCCCGCGCTGACCGGGTGGCGCCGGAAGGCCGAGAACCCCGAGTCCGCCGTCGGCTTCGACGACTCGGCGTGGCGGACCGCCGACCGGACCTCCTCGTACAGCTCGACGCCGGTACCCGCCCAAGGACCCGTCCTCTTCGCCGACGACTACGGCTTCCACTACGGGGACGTCTGGTACCGGGGCCGCTTCCAGGACGCGGCCGACGCCGAGTCGGTCTCGCTTTCCTACATCACCGGCACCCAGGGGCTGTTGATGGCGTGGCTGGACGGGAAACCGCTCGGCACGCACCGGATGCCCGTGCCGGACAAGAAGACGGTACGCAAGGGCACCTGGTCGGCGACGGCCACGTTCCCCGTCGCGCCGGGCGAGGGGCCCCATGTCCTGTCCGTCCTCGTCCGGCGGATGCAGCACGACGAGGACGGCCGGGCCGACGACACCCACAAGGCGGGGCGGGGACTGCTCTCCGTCGCCTTCAGCGGTGCCTCCCCCGCTGTCGGCTGGCGGATCCAGGGCGAGGCGCCGCCCGATCCCGTGCGCGGCCCGCTCAACAACGGCGGGCTGTACGGGGAGAGGCACGGCTGGCATCTGCCCGCCTTGGCGGACGGCGGCTGGCAGCCGGTCGGCCTGCCACGGGCCGAGCGGAGGCAGGGCGTGGTCTGGTACAGGACGGGCTTCCGACTCGCCGTCGATCCCGGGACGGACGCGTCGATCGGACTGACCTTCACGGACGACCCGGCCCGTGCCTACCGGATGCAGATCTTCCTCAACGGCTGGAACATGGGCCAGTGCATCAACGACGTGGGCCCGCAGCACACGTTCGTCCTGCCGAACGGGGTGCTCGACACCCGGGGGGAGAACACTCTCGCGCTGGCGGTCCTCTCCGACGGGACCACACCGTCGGGGCCGGGGAAGGTGGAGCTTACGCTGCTCGGAAAGGCGGCCGGAGGAGTCCCGGTGACGCTGGTGGACTCCCCAGGTGCGACGGGCTAGACCCTCGTTCCGGCCTGCAGCACGGCATGGGCGATGCCGGTGAGGTTGCCCTGCAGCACGAGGATCTCCCGCCGGTTCGACCCGTCGAGGTCGGCCGCGTAGACGTTCCCGGCCAGGTCGGTCACGTACATGCGGCCGTCCTCCGGATCGAGGGCGATGCCGATGCCTTCCATCAGGTGCGTCAGCAGGATCTCGGGCGTCCCCCGCCCGTCCGCCGGGTCCATCGGCGACCGGTTCACGCTGTTGCCCCGCGGCGGGTCCCCGCGATCCGTCCAGTACAGCATGCGCTCCGCGAGGTCGAGCTCCAGGTCGATCGGCTCCGGCAGACCCTCGAACAGCACCTCGATGTCGCCGCGTTCGGCCGCTCTCTCCCCGGCGGGCAGGTCGAGTCCGGCCCGCAGGATCTTGCCGAGTCCCGCGTCGCTCGGGCCTTTCTGTGTCCAGTAGAGGTGTCCGCCGACAGGGTCGACGGCGACCCCCACGCACCACCTGGTCTCGTCGCGGCGGTCGTTCTCTCCCTGTCCCGTCTGCACGAGCGTCTCGACGTTCGAGCCGTCGAGGTCGCAGCGCATCACGCGCATGCCCTCGCGGTCACCCCAGTACAGCTTCCGGCCCGCGGCCTCGAAGTGGAGCTGCTTCGGCGTGTGGGTGACGCCGCTGGGGACGATCGTCGTCCGGTTGCCTCCGTCCAGGTCCACGCGTTCGATCGAGCCGTCGTTCTCCGGCGGAAGGCCCATGTTCGTCCAGTAGATGTGTCCGGCCATGACATGGACGGCGACCCCGTCGGGGATTCTGCACCCGGTGACGACGATCTTCTTGTCGGAGCCGTCGGGGTTCACGGAGAACAGGCGGCCGCCGCCGCTGGCCTCGAGCACGAAAAGTCTCTTCTGGCGCCGCGTCACGGTCCCTCCCCCGCCGGGCGACCGGCCGCGGCGCCCGGCAGGCCGGACGGGTCGTGCTCGGCGCGCACGGCCAGCAGGGCCGAGAGCATCGCGTCGCGCCGGGCGGCCAGTTCATCGACCGAGTGGCCCTCCGCCTCCTCCAGGACGCCGCCCACGATCTTCTCCTTGAGCTCGGGCGTGAACTCGGGTGTGCCCAGGTCCTGCCAGAACGCCACCATCCGCGGCATGAGGGTGTCCATGAAGTGCTGGATGCCGCCCTCTCCTCCGCCGAGATGCCACAGCAGATGGGGGCCCATGACGCCCCATCTGAGCCCCGGCCCCCAGGACACCGCGTCGTCGGAGTCCGCCACATCGAGCACCTCCTCCTGGACCAGATGGACGACCTCGCGGTACAGCGCTGCCTGGATACGGTTGGCGACGTGCCCGGGAAGCTCCTTTTTGAGGTGAATCGGCTTCTTGCCGATCGCGGCGTAGAACGACATGGCGTCCTGGATCGTCTCCGGGGCGGTCCTCGTTCCGCCGACGACCTCGACCAGCGGGACGATGTGCGGGGGGTTGAAGGGATGACCGATGACGGTCCGCTCCGGACGCCGGCACTCGGTCTGGATGACGCTCATCGTGATGCCTGACGAACTCGACGCGATGATCGCGTCCGCCGGCGTGGCGTCGTCGATGTCGGCGAACAGCCGGACCTTGAGCTCCGGGCGCTCCGGCGCGTTCTCCTGCACGAAATCGGCGTCCGCGACGGCCTGACGCAGGTCCGCGGTGAAGTTCAGGCGCTCGGGCGAGGCTTCGGGCGCCAGCCCGATCGAGGCAGCCGCGTCCCAAGCCGCCTCCACGAACGACCGCAGGGCCGCCTCCGCCGTGGGGGCGGGGTCGGTGGCCGTGACGTCGAAGCCTCGGACGAGATAGTGCGTCGCCCAGCTCGCGCCGATGGTGCCGGTGCCGACGATCGCCACGCGGTGGACGGGTTTGTGCGCGTTCATGGCTGGTCACTGCTCCTGGACGTCGGAAGCGGGCTGCGGGGGAAGCGAGCGGCTGACGTGGCCGGCATCAGCGGCCGTGCCTGACGGGGGCGCGCTTCTCGGCGAACGCCCGCGCACCTGCCCGCGCGTCCTCGCCGGCGGCCGACCCGCTCGTGAGCTCGTCCTGGCGACCGAACGCGTCACTCTCGTTCAGGCCCTGCGTTTCGCGCAGGACCTCCTTGCCGGCCGCCACCGCAGGCGGTGCGTTCCGCGCGACGCGCCCCGCGAGCTCCCCGGCCCCGGCCGGCGCGGGACCCGGTGGGGCCGGCGTCATCGCCATGCCTCCGCTTCCGTCGGGCCGGGGATCGCTCCCTGGGCGCGCAGTTCGGCGATCTCGGCGGGGCCGAATCCCAGCTCGGCGAGGATCTCGTCGTTGTGCTCGCCCAGGTCCGGCGCCCGCTTGGCCGGGACCTTCGCGACGCCTCGCAGGTTGACAGGGCTGTTGATGGTTTCCTCCAGCCCGCTGACCCCTTCCAGCGGCACGACGATGTCGTTCGCGCGCAGCTGCGGGTCCTGCGCGGCCTCCTCCGGCGTCTGAATGAGGCTGTAGACGACGCGTTCCCGGTCCAGGGCGTCCTTCCAGTGGGCGAAGGGCCGCGAGCGGAACTCGGCGTCGAGCAGCTCGGTCAGCGCGGCGGAGTTCTCGACGAAGCCTTCGATGTCGGCGAAACGGGGGTCCTCGAGCAGCTCGGGGTGCCCGACGGCCCGCGTCAGTCCCGGCCAGTGCGGGGGTGAAGCGACCAGCATGAACCACTCGCCGTCCGCGGTCCGGTAAGGGTTGATCAGCGGGTTCGCCGGGGCCTTCCGGTCGTGCAGCTCGAACGGCGTGCCGCCGGCCAACGCGCCGGCCACGAGCGTTCCCGTGGCCCAGACGCCCGCGGCGAGCAGCGACGTGCCGACACTGGCCCCTTGTCCCGTACGCTCGCGGCGGTACAGGGCGGTGACGATCGCCGCGTAGATCGCGATCGCCGACATGTAGTCGCCGCTGCCCCAGACCGGCACCGTCGGCGGGGCTCCCGCGTCCCGGGTGGAGGCCAGCAGACCACTGCGCGACCAGGCGGCGGTCAGGTCGAAGCCCGGCTGCCCGGCGTCGGGGCCGGCGTCCCCGAAGCCGGTGATGTCGGCGTAGACGACCCCCGGGTTCCAGCCCGCGACCTCGTCGTAGCCGAGGTGCAGCCTCTCGCGCGTGCCGTGCGGGAAGTTGGTGATCACCACGTCGGCCCACTCGACGAGGCGCTTGAGGACCTCGGTGGCCGCCGGCGACTTCAGATCGATGACCATGCCGCGCTTGTTGCGGTTGGCGAGGTGCCAGCTGTAGTTGGCCTGTGCCTGGGGACTGGGCGGCACGGAGCTCAGCCGCCGCTGGGGGTCCCCCTTTCCCGGCGGCTCGATCTTGATGACGTCCGCTCCGAAGTCGGAGAGCACGGTGGCCGCGGCCGGTCCCGCGATGAAGCTCGACGCGTCGAGGACCTTCAGACCGGTGAAGACGGATTCGGTGGTCATTCGTCGTCACCTCACGAAGGCGCTCAGGCCGTCGGTCACGGCACGTCCGACGATGAGGGTCTGGATCTCCCGCGTGCCCTCGTACGAGTAGATGGCCTCCGCGTCGGCGACGAAGCGGCCGATCTTGTAGTCGAGGACGATGCCGTTGCCGGCCAGCAGTTCCCGCGCCCATCCCACGTTCTCGCGCATCCGCACGGTGCAGTAGGCCTTCGCCAGCGCGGACTGCTCGTCCCGGTAGACCCCGGCGTCCTGCAGTTGGGCCAGGCGCGTCACCATCCCGCACGACGCCGTGGCGTTGCCGATCATCTTCACCAGCAGGTCCTGCACGAGCTGGAAGCCTCCGATCGGTCGCCCGAACTGCTCGCGCTCCTTCGCGTACTGCAGGGCGATCTCGTAGGCGCCGAACATCACTCCCACCGCCTGCCACGCCACCCCGCTGCGCGTCTGGCGCAGGATCTTGGCGGTGTCCTTGAACGAGTTCGCGTTCTGCAGCCGGTTGGCCTCCGGAACGCGGCAGCCGTCGAGCACGATGTCGGCGTTCTGCACGATCCGCAGCGCCATCTTGTGCTCGATCTTCGTCGCGGTGAACCCGGGGGTGTCCTTCTCCACGACGAAGCCGAGCACCTGACGGGTCTCGACGTCGATGGCCCAGACGACGACCAGGTCGGCGAACGTCGCGTTTCCGATCCACCGCTTGGCTCCGTCGAGGATCCATCCGTCGCCGTCGCGGCGCGCGGTCGTCCGCAGACCGCCGGCCACGTCGGACCCGCCGTGCGGCTCGGTCAACGCGAAGGCGCCGATCTTCTCGAAGCGGCTCATCGCCGGCATCCACCGCCGCTTCTGTTCGTCGGAGCCGCAGGTGAGGATGGTGCCCATGGCCAGACCCGTGTGCACGCCGAAGAACGTCGCCAAGGACGCGTCGGCGTGCGCGAGCTCCAGTGCGATGAAGCCCGCGAAGAGGTTGCTGGGCCTGGATTCCGGGGAGTCCGGGTCGGCCCAGTCCATCAGGCCCAGCTTCCCGAAGCCCTCGACCAGCTGGAAGGGGAACTCGGCCCGGGCCCAGTAGTCGTCGACGATCGGGGCGACCTGCGTGCGCAGGAAGTCGCGGACGGACTCGATCTTCTCCCGTTCCCTGTCCGACAGCAGTTCCTCGTGGGCGTAGAAGTCGGCGGGCAGCAGCCCCTTGTCCAGGTAAGGACCGGACGGTGTCGGCAACGTCGTTGTGCCGCTCATCGCAATCTCCCTCAAGCGCTGTGGGACATGGCTCGGAGATCCGCGCCAGCGAGCACTCTCCGTGCTCGGCGATTCGGTTCTCTGGCGCGATTGAACGCGGATACGAGGCCGGTTCCCCGGACCCGCGCCGCCCAGGGGTGCCGTTGTCACCGAGGACCACCCCAGTGGCCCGTCGCCGCCGGGGCTGACCTCGCCGACGGTGAAGGCGGGGTCCAGGGTGAATCGGGCGGGACGGGTGGGAGCAGGGTGCGCGGTGCGGGCCGTGAGGTCCTCTCGGGGAGTGCCTGAACGGCGACGCGCACAGAACAGAGGCCCCGCCCGGCGGTCGGACGGGGCCCTGAAGCGGGTGTCAGCCGGCGAACGCCGGCTGCGGCAGGCCCTTTCCGGCGCCGGGGACGACGAGCACCGAGCCGGAGAGCGGATGAGGTGCCTCGAGCCCCGTACGGGCCGTGGTGATGTACAGGTCGGCCAGGTCCGCGCCGCCGAACGCGCATGCGGTGGGACGGCGCACGGGCAGTTCGAGGACGCGGTCCAGTGCGCCGGAGGGGGTGTAGCGGTGGACCGCGCCGCCCTCCCAGAGGGCGACCCAGACGCAGCCGTCGGCGTCGACGGTGAGTCCGTCCGGGAACCCGCGCTCGACGTGGACCAGCGGGCGCGGATCGACCGCACGGCCGTCGTCCGTCATGTCGAGGACGTCGACGCGACGGGTCGGCGAGTCGATGTAGTACACCAGCCGTCCGTCGGGGCTCCAGCCCGTGCCGTTGCTGACGGTGACGTCGTCCATGAGGGTGCCCACCGTGCCGTCGCCGGTGACGCGGAACAGCGTGCCGCCGCCCGGCGCCTCGTCGTACCGCATGGTGCCCGCCCACAGGGAGCCGTCCGCGGCGACCGCCGCGTCGTTGCCGCGGCGGCCGGGGACTGGCTCGCGGTGCAGCCAGCGGAAGTCGCGGCCGTCGGGGCCGTAGATGCCCACGCCGTCCCGCAGATTGACCACCAGGCCGCCGCCCGCGCGCGGCTTGGCGGCGCCCACGTGCTGCTCGGTCGCCATGACGGTGCGGCGCCCGGTGGCGGGGTCGTAGGTGTGCACCCGGGAACTCAGGATGTCGACCCAGATCAGCCGCTGGGCGTCGGTGTCCCACGTCGGGCCTTCGCCGAGGGCCGCTTCCGCCCGTACGGCGACCTCGTACCCCGTCATGCGAGCCTCCGGTGACCGAGCCGCTCGGAGAGTTCCGCGGCGCCCTTCGCGGCGAGCTGCTCGAGTTCGGCGCGGCGCTCGTCGCTCCAGCGGATCATCGGCACGGAGATGGAGAGCGCGGCGACGACCCGCCCCGCGCGGTCGCACACGGGGGCGGCGACACAGCTGACGTCGGGGTTGGACTCGCGGGTCTCCACGGCGATGCCGCGGGCCCGGATCTCGCCCAGGACCTCGCGCAGAACCGCCGGGTCGGTGATGCTGTTGGGGGTCATCGCCACGAGCTCGGCACCGTCCGGTATGCGAGCGGCCAGCTCGGGCTCGGGAAGGGACGCGAGGAGCATCTTGCCGACCGAGGTGCAGTGAGCGGGCAGCCGACGTCCGGCAGCCGACACCATGCGCACGGCGTGCGTGGAGTCGACCTTGGCGATGTAGATGACGTCGGTGCCCTCGAGAATGGCCACGTGCACGGTCTCGTCGCAGGTCTCGGCGACGGACCGGGCGACCTGCTGGCCCTCGGCGGCGAGGTCCAGCTGCTCGGCGTAGCGGCTGCCGAGCTGGTACGGGCGCACGCCGAGCCGGTAGCGTCCCGGCTGCCCCGGCACCGGGACGATGTACGAGCGTGCGGCGAGCGTGGTGACCAGCTCGTGCACGGTGGTGCGCGGCAGCTGGAGCTTGCGCACGATGTCGGGGGCGGAGAGCGTCCCGTCCCCGTCGAGAAAGAGCTCCAGTATGTCGAGAGCCCGGGTCACGGCAGGTACGAGGCGTCCCACGACCGGCCCCCTCTCCTTCGTTCGAAATTTCAACTGGCGATCGGCATGGCGAACACAGGCTAGTCATAGTGGGCTTGGCCGGGCAATGGTCGTGCGGTGCGTGCGGTGCGGACCGTCACTGGCGTCGCGTCCTGAGATCGCCCGGTTCTCCGCGCAGGCGCTGCGCGCGCAGGACCGGCTACACGGGCTGCGGCCTCCCGGCCCGTGCGGTCGCCGCCGGGGTTCCGCCACCGTGCGCGAGGATGGGTCCCATGCCGTCCGCGAAGCGCCCCACCGGCCCCTTCACCGCCCTGGACTTCCAGCTGGTCCTGCTGCGCCGCATGGCCGACCACAATCCGGACCTGGTCGAGGACGCCCGCCGTGAGCTGGGCGTCTCGATCGCGGAGATGCGCGAGGCGAACCGCCGCTGGCAGGCCATGCTGCACTCCCCGCGCGCCCGCGTCGCCGCCTCGCGGTACCGCTCGGTCCTGGGCGAGCCGGGGTCGACGACGCCCCGCCGGATCGGCGACCTGGACTGCGATGCCCTGCTGTGGCCGGTCCCGCTCTGGCCGGACCTGCGCTTCGAGATCCTGGTGGCGCCGAACGGAGCGGTGTGGAACGAGTGGCTGGTGCGGGCGCCGGGTGCGCCCGCACCGAAGCTGGAGACCCTGGAGGACCTCACCCCCTGGGCCTGCACGGTCGACGAGGTGGCCCGTGCCTTCGCTCCTGCCCGCCCTCTGGAGGGCACGGCCCCCACCCGCTGGGGGCTCGCCTTCGCCGCGCCGGACGCCTCGGGTGTGCGGCGCGAGTGCGCGGCGGAGTTCACCTGGGGCCTGCTGCAGCGGACGGGTGTCAGCGGGCAGCCGTGAGGATCGCCTCCACGACCACGGGCACCGACCCGGCGTGCAGGTCGAGGAACAGGTTCGGCTCGACCAGTTCCAGCTCCATCACGCACGGCCGGCCGTCCGCGTCGTCCACGAGGTCGACGCGGGCGTAGAGGAGTTCCGGGGCGTCCGGTACGGCGGCCAGGGCGCTTTCGGCGACGGCGACTTCTGCCGGGGTCGGGATCCAGGGCTCCAGACGGGGATGGGCCACCTTCTTCTCGTCGTACGGCGTGCCTGGTGCGAGGACGGCGCCCTTACGGCTGGCGTGCAGGAACCGTCCGCCGAAGAACAGCAGCGCCCGCTCGCCGTTGACGTCGATGCCCTTCACATAGGGCTGCACCATCGCGGTGAACCCCTCCGCGTGCATCCGCGCGAGCTGCCGTAGGGCGGTGGCGTGCTCCCCGGGCGTGTACCGGGCAGCGAACCGGGCCCCCGCACCCGAGGTGGGCTTGACCACGTACTCGTGGTCGTCGGGCAGGTCGACAGGGTCGCCGGGAGCGAGGTACCGCGTGGGGACGACCGGGACGCCCGCGGCGGCCAGCTCCCCGAGGTATCGCTTGTCGGTGTTCCAGCGCACGACACCCACCGGATTGGCCAGCCGCGTGGCCTTCGCACACCGCTCGGCCCAGGCGATGAACTCCTCCGCCCGCCAGCTGTAGTCCCAGGTCGAACGGATCACGGCAAGGTCGTACCCCGCCCAGTCGACGTCCGGATCGTCCCAGTACACGGCGTCGGCGTCGGCCCCGGCCGCCCTCAACTCGGCCACCAGGCCCGGCAGATCGCGGTCGGCCGAGACGTCCGGCCCGGGTCGGCAGGTGACGAGCGCGACTCGGGCGGCGGCGGTGCGGGACACGTCGGGACTCCTGTCCGTGGGACGGCTTGTGCGCGCAGGCTAACAACGGGGGCGGGATCCGCGGCAACCCATATCGAGTACGCGCGGTCGGCCGGGACGCGTGAGGTCCGCGTCACCGCGGAGGTGGGTTTTCGCTCGCTCTGATGTAGGAACGGTCCTGGAGTCCCTGTGTCCGCGACGACCCTAGGAGTACCTCGCGTGTCCTCCCTCTTTCCGGCCCTGACCGATTCCTCGGCCGGGCGGCGGCCCGCGCTCTGCTTCGGTGAGCGGGTCCTGACGTACGCGGAGCTGGCCGCGGCGGCGGGTGCGCTCGCCGGGCGCATCGGCAGAGAGGGCAGGGTGGCCGTCTGGGCCACGCCCTCCCTGGAGACCGCCGTCGGTGTGGTGGCCGCGCTGAGCGCGGGCGTGCCCGTCGTCCCGCTCAACCCGAAGTCCGGGGAGGGCGAGCTGGGGCACATCCTGTCGGACAGTGCGCCGAAGCTGGTGCTGGCCGCCCCCGGCGATGAGCTTCCCGATCCGCTGGGCGGGTTGGAGCGTGTCGATGTCGACGTGCGGGGCGCCGGCGCGTTGGCGCCCGCCGAGGTGGGTGACGAGGACCCCGCCCTGGTCGTCTACACCTCGGGGACCACGGGCCCGCCCAAGGGCGCCGTCATCCCCCGCCGTGCCGTGGCGGCCACGCTGGACGCGCTCGCGGACGCCTGGCAGTGGACCGGTGACGACGTGCTCGTGCAGGGGCTGCCGCTGTTCCATGTGCACGGGCTGGTGCTGGGCGTTCTCGGCCCCCTTCGGCGTGGCGGATCCGTACGTCACCTGGGGCGTTTCAGCACCGACGGTGTGGCGCGGGAGCTCGGCGACGGGGCGACCATGCTGTTCGGGGTGCCGACGATGTACCACCGGGTCGCGGAGGCGGTGCCCGGCGACCCGGAGCTGGCCAAGGCGCTGGGGCAGGCCCGCCTGCTGGTCTCCGGGTCCGCCGCGCTGCCCGTGCACGACCATGAGCGGATCGCCGCCGCGACCGGCCGCCGGGTCATCGAGCGGTACGGGATGACCGAGACGTTGATGAACACGAGCGTGCGCGCGGACGGCGAGCCGCGCCCGGGCACGGTCGGCGTGCCGCTGCCCGGGGTCGAACTGCGGCTCGTCGAGGAGGACGGCTCGCCGATCGCCGCGTACGACGGGGAGACGGTCGGCGAGATCCAGGTCCGCGGCCCGAACCTGTTCACCGAGTACCTCAACCGGCCCGACGCCACCGCCGCCGCTTTCACGTCCGACGGCTGGTTCCGCACCGGTGACATGGCGGTGCGGGAGGCCGACGGGTACGTCCGCATCGTGGGCCGCAAGGCCACCGACCTCATCAAGAGCGGCGGCTACAAGATCGGGGCGGGCGAGATCGAGAACGCGCTGCTCGAACACCCGGGGGTGCGGGAGGCTGCCGTCACCGGGGAGCCCGACGAGGATCTGGGCGAGCGGATCGTCGCCTGGGTCGTGCCGGCGGATCCCGCGAACCCGCCCGCCGCTGGCGATTTGGCCGACCACGTGGCGCGGCGTCTCGCCCCGCACAAGCGCCCGCGCGTCGTACGTCACCTCGACGCGCTGCCCCGCAACGACATGGGGAAGATCATGAAGCGGGCGCTGGGCGATGCCTGAGCGCCCGACCGCGCGGGAGGCCCTCGCCCTCCTCACGGACGACTTCGCGGAACTCCCCCGCCCGGCACGCGAGTCCAAGCCGGACGGTCCGCTGGCGTGGACGGGCTACGACGCCTCGCGTGCCCGCGCCGCCGCCCGCACCGGCGAGGAGGAGTCCGTGGTCTGCGGGCGCGCGACCGTCGGCGGCACCCCTGCCGTGCTGATCGCTTTCGAGTTCGGCTTCCTCGGCGGCTCCCTCGGCGAGCGCACCGGCGACCGGCTCGAGTCGGCGCACGTGTACGCCCGTGAACACCGGCTGCCGGTCGTATCGCTGGTGGCGACGGGCGGCAGCCGGATGCAGGAGGGCATGCTCGCGCTGACCCAGCTCCAGCGCGTGGCCCGCCAGTCGGCGCTCACCCGCGCGGCCGGGCTGCCGCAGCTCGCGGTCCTGCGTGACCCTACGACCGGCGGCGGCTGGGCCACGCTGGGCGCGGGCGCCGACGTGGTGCTGGCCCTGCCGGGCGTCCAGGTGGGTTTCGCGGGCTCCCGGGTACGCCCGCCGGACGCGGACCCGGCGGCGTACACCGCGGAGGGCCAGCTGGCCGCGGGCACGGTCGACGCTGTCGTACCGCCGGAGGAGTTGAAGGAGGCGGTGGGCCTGTGGATGCGGCTGCTCACCGCACCGTCGGACGAGCCCGCGCCCGTGCCCGGAGCGCTCGGCCCCGTGGACCTCCCGGCCACCGGCTGGGACGCCGTGCGACGCGCCCGCGATCCGGAGCGCCCGCGCGCCCGTGCCTACCTGGACGCGTACTTCACCCGCCGGGCGGCCCTCGGCGGCGACCGCTGCGGCGGCAGGGACGAGGGCATGCTCTGCGGCTTCGGCAGCCATGACGGCCGTACGATCGCGTACGCCGCCCAGACCGGCACCGCGACGCGCCCCCCGGGATACCGCACGGCCGCCCGTCTGATCCGCCTGGCGGACGCCCTGTCGATCCCCGTGCTGACGCTGGTGGACACTCCGGGCGCCGCCAACGACGCCGAAGCCGAGCGGCAGGGCGCGGGCGCCGCGATCGCGGACCTGTTCACCGCGGTCGCCATCGCCCGTACGCCCCTGACCTCGCTGGTGATCGGCGAGGGCGGCTCCGGTGGAGCGCTCGCACTGGCCGCGCCCGACCGCACATGGGTCACACCGGACAGCTACTTCTCCGTCATCGCACCGGAGCTGGCCGCCGCGATACTCAAGCGCCCGGCCGGGCAGGTGCGGGCGACGGCGGACCAGCTCCGCGTACGTCCCCAGGACCTGGTGGCCCTGGGGGTCGTACGGGGGATCGTGGGCGGCGGTGCTACTTCACCCTCACCGCCCGGATGATCTCCTGGGTGACCGATCCTCCCCGGTCGTCGCCCACCGAGGCGCGCAGGGAGACGTACTGCGCGCCGCGCGGCACGGTGAGCGCGCCGCGCCAGGAGTTCCCCGTGCCGGCGGTGAGCCTCACGGTCCGCCAGGAGATGCCGTCGTCGTAGGACACCTCCGACTGCGCGCCGCCGATCGTGCCGGTGCCGGACGCGCCCCGCACGTACGAGGCGGAGATCCCGACCGGCACCCGGCCGCCGCGGACGTCGCCCGCGAGGTCGGTGTCGACGTCGTAGGCCAGGTTGAGCAGCGGCAGGAAGGTCCAGCGGTCGTCGGGCGTGGCCGCCGAGCGGAAGGTCCACACGGAGTGGCCCCTTGTGGCGAGCTTCCAGCGGTCCGCGTCCAGGGTCGTGTCCGTGGCGACCTTGTAGGTGTGCTCGTCGGCGGGCGCGTCCCACACGTACACGCCGGAACTCGTCCTCCGGTCGACGAGCGCGCCGTCCCGGTACACGGCGGTGGTCTGGGTCATACCCGTGCCGTCGCTCCACACGTCGCCGAAACCGGTGTGGTCCGGGCCGGAGTCGCCCCAGCCGGGCGTGTTGAACTGCATCACGTTCCCCGAGCGCTGCTGGCCCCAGCCGAGACCGGTGCCGAGCCAGGGGTGCCAGACCGGCTTGAACCAGTTCAGAGTCCGGTGGTTTCCACCCCGGTAGCGGACCAGTCCGCCGCGCTGCTCCAGGGTGCCGTCACCGACCGACACGGACTCGTGCCACAGCTGCCCCGGCCCCGTCGACACATGGTCCGTGCGCTCGGCGGGGTAGTCGATCCGCTCCTGGAAACCGATCCCCACGGGGAAGGCGTCGGTGAGCGAGTACCGGAACTCGCCGCCGCTCGCCGGTTCCACGGCGTGGAACCTCGTGTCCAGCACGGCGAGTTCACCCGGTCCGGGCGCGTACGTGAGGTCCGTGTCGGGGACGGCCCCCTGATGTCCCCGGGACAGGTCGTACACGTACGGGGTGTTACGCGTCCCCGTCATGTCGACCCCCTTGGCCGCGCGCAGCCGGTCCGCGTCCGCCGCGTTCACGGTGGCGATCTGCAGCGGCCGGTCCGCGTTGTCGTCGGTGCCCCACCAGGCGTTCAGGCGCCCGGGGACGACGTCGGTCACGAACAGGGCCCTGACGCCCGCGTCCTGGGCCGCCTTGGCGAGCGCGGTGGGATCGGTGCCGTCGGTGAGCCGGGCGAGGACGGCCTTGCCGCGCGCATCAGCCGGAAACGGCCCGTCCCCCACGTCGACGAGCGGCAGCCGGGTGCGCCCCTCCATCAGCGTGCCGCCGGGCTGCGCGACCGCCTCACCGAGACCCTTGACCTCCAACAGGGGCTTGCCGAGCCGCCACACGGTCCGGTACTCGAAGCTGCCCCGGGTCACCTGGGCGGTGGGCGCGGCGAACACACTGTCGTACTTCACGGGCACCTGGACGGCGCCGAACTGGTCGGAGCCGTTCGCGTTCCGGTCGTACTCCATCAGCAGCTGGCGGGTCTCGGTGCGCCGGCCGACCTCGGCCCTGATCTCGTGGAGCTTCCTGCCGTCCAGCGTCACCTCGCGGTCCCGGTCGAGCGTGATCTCGGGCGCCGCGAGGAAGCCGAGCCCGAGGGAGTCGGCGCCGTGGCTGCCGTGCACGTCGAGGAAGGAGGTCACGCTGTACGTGCCCGGCTCGAGCCGCAGCTTCAGGGTGCCGGAGGAGCCGACGGAGGCGGGGAGCGGGTCGGCGCCCTGCGCGAGCTGCTGCACCCAGAGGTCGGCGGAGGCCGGAGCGCCGTCCCGGTCCTTGACGTCGACCGTGAGCGTGTACCGCTCGCCCTCCTTGACCAGTCCGAACGCGGTGTGTGCGGCGGGCGTGCCGTTCTCGGAGGCGACGATCTGCCCGGAGGTGGTGCCGACCGGCGCCTTCGACGCGTCGCCGGTGACGGTCGTGGAGGCGGTGCCGTGCGCGGGCACGGTGAGCGTGGAGTCGGCGAGGACGGCGACGCCCTCGGGCGCGCCCCGCACGGCGAGGTTCAACTCGACCGGCGCGTCGGCCGAGTTGGTGTAGGTGACGGTCCTGGTGACCGGCTTGTTCGCGGCGTACGGCCAGCTGTGGAAGCCGAGGTCGGCGCTGCCGGTGGCGGTGACACGCGCCGCGACGGCGTCCGGCACGCTCACGCGTCCGGCCCCCAACTGGTAGGCCGAAACATCCAGTTGCTTCGAGGTGGACATCAAGGCGTCCTTGAGCCGTGCGCCGGTCCAGTCGGGATGCTCCTCGGCGAGGAGGGCGGCGACCCCGGCGACGTGCGGGGTCGCCATCGACGTACCGCTCATCCGTGTGTAGGGGCCGCTGCCGCCGGCGAGCCCGGAGCGGGCGGCGAGGATGTCGACGCCGGGGGCGGAGAGGTCGGGCTTGAGGACGTTGTCGCCGTATCGCGGTCCCGCGCTGGTGAAGTAGGCGGCCAGGTCGGAGGAGTCGACGGCGCCGACGGCCAGGGCGGCGTCGGCGGCGCCTGGCGAGCCGATGGAGGAGGGCGTGCCGGTGTTGCCGGCCGCGACGACGAAGAGGGCGCCGGTCTCCTCGGAGAGGCTGTCGACTGCTTGGGCCATGGGGTCGGTGCCGTCGCTTGGCTCGGTCGAACCGAGACTCATGGAGACGATCCGGGCCCGCACCTCGCGCGCCGCCCACTCCATCCCGGCGATGATCTGCGACTCGCTGCCCGAGCCCTGGTCGCTCAGCACCTTGCCGACGGCGAGCGTGGCGCCGGGCGCGACACCGCGTTCCGCGCCCTCGGAGGCGGCGCCGCTGCCCGCGGCGGTGGACGTGACGTGCGTACCGTGCCCGTTGCGGTCGGCGACGTCTTCTCCGTCGATGAAGCTCTCGGTGCGCGCGACCCGCCCCGCCAGGTCGGGATGGCCGGTGTCCACTCCGGTGTCGAGGACGGCGACGGTGACGCCCTTGCCGGTCAGCCCGGTGTCCCACGCGGCCCGCGTGCCGATCTGCGCGTTGCTCTCGGCCATGTCGGCCTTGACCTGTCCGTCGAGCCAGACCTTCCCGACGCCGAGCTGCCCGGTGAGGGAACGCCAGAACGTCCTGCCCTTGTCGGCGTCGAGGGCGGCCCCGTCGATGCTCGGCAGCGATCGGGTCCTCTCGGCGCCCTTGGGGGTCACAGCCCGTACGCCCTTGCGGTAGGTCACGATCAACGGCAAGGTGCCCGAGCTCCGGTCGCCGAGCCCCTGCCGTATCAGCGCGCTGACGTCGAACAGCCTCCGGTCGAGCGTGCCGGCCCGCAGATAGGGCAGCGCCTCGTCCGGCACGACCGTGACGTCCCCGTTCGCGACCTGGGTGCGCACCGCACCGGTGGCTCCTCGGACCCGCTCGACGGCGACGGCCCTCCTGCCGCCGCCGAGGTCGGTGACGGTCACCTTGTCACCGGTGACGAGGGTGACGGTCTGCGCGGCACTCGTGGCAGTGGCCGTCGTCGGGCTGCCGGCGTCCCGCGCTGCCACCGGCCCCGCGGTCACCAGGGCGGACACGATCCCGGCGGACAGCGCGGACAGCAGCGCCGTGCCGCGTCTGACTGGTCCTGTCGTCATCTGGCCTCTCCTCGTCGGCTCCCGGGTGGTGTCCGAGTGCTGCGAAGAGTGTCATGTCCCTGGCGATGCGAGGAGGTGACCGCGGGTGGCGGGAAGGTGTCGTGGCGGCTTTCCGCCAGGGCGGACGGGCTCCGGCGCGCCCGGAGACACCCGGGACTCAAAGCGAAGGCAGCCGGCGCGGCCGAGGCACACGCCGGGAACGCATCGATCGACGAGCGGCACAGACCGACGCAGAGGTCACCGGAGGCACAGGTCCGGGGCGGGACACAAGCTTCTCGGCGTGCGGCATGCCCGAGATCGCCTGTCCGGTTTGCCCCCACCCGGCCCACCTCGAGAGGCGCGGCCCCGTTCCGCGGCACACGATGGACGAGGAAAGGCCCGCCGCCCGGCGGCCGCCCGCGGTCTGTTCTCGGAAGGTGCCGCCATGACCGTCAGTCTGGACCAGCTGCGCCGTTGCCACTTCGCCGTCGATCTGGGGGCGGCGCGGACCCGTGTCTACGTCAAGGGCGCCGGGCTGGTGGTGGACCAGCCGAGCGCCGCCGCCGTGAACACCCGGACCGGCGCACTGATAGCGGTCGGTGAGCTCGCCGAGAAGATGACGGGACGCACGCCCTCGTACATCCGCGTCGTACGGCCCGTTTCCGGCGGCACCGTCGTGGACATCGAGATGGCCCAGCGGATGCTGCGCCATCTGCTCGGCGAGAAGCTGCGCCGCAGCCTGCGCCGCAAGCCCCGGCTGAGGGCGGCCGCCTGCACCCCGCACGATGCGGACCCGCTGGCCCAGCGCGCGGCCATCGAGACGCTCGTGGGGCTGGGGGCCAGGAGGGTGGAGCTCGTCGACACGCTCGTCGCCGCCGCCGTGGGGTGCGGACTGCCGGTCGAGCAGCCCGAGGCATCCATGATCATGGTGTGCGGGGCCGCCGCCACCCAGATCGCCGTGCTGTCACTGGGGAACATCGTGACGGCCGAGCGGATCCCGGTGGGGGGCGAGGCGGTCGACCACGCGATCGTGCAGCACCTGCGGCACGAGCACGCGTTGATGCTGCCGAGCCAGTCCGTACGGCCCCTGCAACTCGCCCTGTCCGGCAACGGGCTCACCCCGCACGGGCCCGCGTCCACCGAGATCCTCGGACGGGACGTGGCGACCGGGCTCGCGCGTTCCGTGCTCGTCGACACGGCCGCCGTACGGGAAGCCATCCAGACCCCGCTGACCGCCGTCCTCGACGGCATCGGCAAGGTGCTGCGGGACTGCCCGCCCGACCTGGTGGCCGACCTCGCCGACCGCGGCATCATGATGGTCGGCGGCAGCGCCCTGCTGCCGGGCCTGGACCAGATGCTCCGCCAGGCGACCGGCATGCCCGTGCACATCGCCGAGCGTCCCGACATCTGCGCGGTCCAGGGGCTCGGCGCGATGCTGGAGGGCCGGATCCAGCCGCTGGTGCTGAATCCGTTGGCGGCCTGATCTCCTGCGTCGTACGCCGAGCGCCGCGCCACTAGGGTGAAGGGGTCGACCACGCCCGTGGAGGGGATCGTCGTGTCTCACATCGGCGTCACCGGCCACCGTCACATCCCCGCCGCGGTTCTCCCGGCCGTCCGCCGCGGCATGACCGCGGAGCTGAGCGCCGGTACGACCGCCGGGGCACTCAGCAGCCTGGCCGCCGGCGCCGACCAGCTCTTCGCCGGTATCGCCCTGGATCGCGGCGTCCCGGTGACCGCGGTGATCCCCGGCATGGACTACGAGACCCATCTCGGCGACGAGGAGGTACAGGCGTCGTACCGCCGGCTGCTCATGGCCTGCGCGGCCCGCGTCGAACTGCCGAGGGAGGCGACGCACGAGGAGGCGTACTACGCGGCCGGCCGCTGGATCGTCGACCACGCCGACCGCCTGGTCGCCGTCTGGGACGGGCGCCCGGCCCGCGGCCGGGGCGGCACCGCCGAGGTGGTGGCGTACGCGCGCACCACGGGGGTGCCGGTGACGGTGCTGTGGAGCCCGGGGTCCACGCGGGATTGACGCGCCGTCAACCACCGGCCCGCCTTCGAAACCATCGCCCGAACGACGGGGCAGCCGGTACGCATGATCGATCTCAAGGATCAGAGCCCCGCCCCACACCTCCGCTCACGAACGGGCTCTGCCGTATCCGCGTGGTCAGCCGTCGGCGCGGACCAATACGATCGCCCCAGCTCGGGAGTGGGCCTGAAACTCGCACGCAGCGGATTCATCTTCCAGCGCGCAACCGGGCGCCGAGGCAGAGGCTGGCGAGCAGCTCCGCGACCCGGTGGCGGCAGGTGCGCAGCGACATGCCCAGTTCCCGTGCGGCCGTCTTGTGCGTGGCGCCGGAGACCAGGGCGCGCAGGACCATGGAGGTCTGGTCATCTGTGCGGGGCCGTCTCGAATCGAGGAAGGTGGCCAGGTCAGCCGCGCTCTCCCAAGCGGCTTCGAACAGTGCATAGGTTCCGCCGATCAGGGTCGGCGAGGCACTCATGGTGTAGGTGCGCGAGCCCTGAGCGGCCAGGGCGGAGGGGGTCGGGCCGGTGAGGATCATGGTCCGCCGGTCGATCATGACGGTACCTTGCGGGAGCGGGGCAGTGGCGATCCGTACCTGGAAGCCATAGGCAGCCATCTCCCGCAGGGCCTCCCGGTCGCGCTCCTGCAGCGGGCCTCCCAGCCTCGCGGCCCCCGGCCTACGGTGTCCTCGGATCGCACCGGGGGAAAAGCCCGTTGGCCCCATCTCGAACCGTGTGACCGTCGGCGAGTTCCTGCAACACCACATCGACGGATGAGTCTCCGTGGCATCAGTCGCTGTCGTCCCCATAGCAGCAGGTCAGAGTGGCTTCGCGATGCCGTCCCAGCGCCGCCCTTCCGGGTCCTTCCGTCCCCTGCGTGGCCCCTGGCGGTCCGGAGGGCCCTCCAGCGAGAGGAGCTGGAGGGACGCCTGGCTGCCTCAGCCCAGGTTGAGTAATGGGGGTGGTCCGCTTTCACACCCTCCGGTAACGGAATTGCCTTCCGACGGGGAGGGCCGGCCCCTATCCACCTGGGCCGCCCCCGCTCAGTGGCCGAGGTCGGCCAGCAGGTCGACGAGCACCATCTCCTCCTCGATGCGCACCCCGAGTCCGGTCAGGGCCACGGGCAGATCGGGGTCCCACGCGGCGGTGGTCGGTGTGCCGGTCAAGGGCGAGGCCAGTGGAGTGGCGGCGACGGCGGTGCGGTAGTCGGCGGCCGTGTAGCGCCAGGGGTGCCAGGGGACGCGGCGCAGCAGGGCGGAGGCGATGCGCAGTCCGCCCCAGTCGAAGTCGCCGTGGTAGCGCAGCGTGGTGCCGTGGGTGCGCAGGTGGCGCAACAGGGTGAGGGCTGCGGCGGAGGGCTGGCCCTGGAGGCAGACCAGCGGTGGGCAGTCGATGCCCAGGGTGTCGGCCGCAGTGGCCAGGACGGTCGGATTCTCGCACACGTGGACGACGGCGGGTGCCGTGCGCGGCGGATTCCGGGTGAGCTGCCGCAGCGTCAGGATCGCGGGTTCGGCCGCGTCAGCCGACCAGTCGAGGGCAGGGGTGCCGCGCAGGCCCAGGGTGAGGACGGTGGAGGACAGGGCGTCCTTGAGGAGCCCGGCCGCGGCCCAGGCCTCGCGGCGCCACTCTGCTCCGCTGCCCTCCGGGAAGCCGGTCAGCGCGCGGGCGCCGGACAGGACGAGGGTGGCGAGCGGGGTGCCGTCGTCGAGGGCGTGGGCGTCGCCGAAGGTGCCTGCGGCGAAGGCGGGCAGGGACCCGGCGGGATCGGCCGGCAGTCGACGCAGGGCCTCGGCCGTGTCGCCCAGCAGGCTCTTCGCCGTCTGCGGGGTGCGGGCGAGCCGGCGTACGAGGCCGTCTGCGACGAGCCGCTCGGCCCAACCGGCCAGTTCGGGCCTGTCGGTGCGGATGAGCTCGTCGAGCGGGGCGTACCCGTCCAGCCAGGCGCGCTCCTCCCGCTCACGTACCTCGGCCAGCCGGGCGACAGGTCCGGTGAGGGCGGTGACGGCTGCGGCCAGGCCGTCGGGGCTGACGCCGGAGCGGCGCAGGACGGCGTCCACGGCGTCGAGACGGACGCTCAGCGTGCGTCCGGCGCCGGGGGCACGGCCCAACAGCCGTTCGGCGGCGGCCCGCTGCCCGGTGCTGGGGTCGCGCAGGGTGACCGGGCCGGTGAGAGGTTCCTCACCTGCCATACGGCGGCGTACACGGTCGACCAGCCAGGCCAGGTCGGGGTCGCCGAGCAGCCGGGGCAGGCGGTCGCGGTCGACGGGTGCCGCGGGCTGCCGGTGGGTGTCGGTGTGCTCGCTCATGTTCCCCTCGTTCGACTCCGCGGGCGCAAGTCGCCCCTCACTCATGTCCACAGGGCGTCCTGTGCCTCGGCCGTGTCCGGTGCTGCCTGCAGGCCGGTCCGCGAGTCGGTCGGCGAGTCGTTCCGCGAACCGGTCTGCGTGGGAATGCCTCCTGTCGGGCGGCCCGGTTCGCTGCCCCTGATCCGTGCGGCGCCGTCCCACTCCCAGCGGGTCACCAGGACCGCGGGGATCTCGTCGACGCGGGAGAGCTGGGCGATGGCGATACCGGGGACCTGCGGGTAGCAGGCCCATTCGCGTTCGGAGGTCATCACCACGTCCAGGTCGAAGGCGTGCAGCAGGCCCAGGCACTTGGCGCGGGAGTCGTCGTCGACGCCGGCGAAGGCCTCGTCCAGGGTGACCAGTCGGGGGGCGTGGGGGGCGGCCGTGGCGTAGTGGGAGGAGGCCGCGGCGAACAGCGGCACGCTCACGGCCAGAACGCGCTCGCCGCCGGAGGCGGGCCCGGTGGCGGGAACCCACTTGCCGTGCTGGTGGCGTTCGATGCCGAACTCGTGCCAGGCGCGGTAGTCGAGGGCCGCGGTGAGCACCTCCAGCCAGCTGCCCGCGGTGTCGTCGGCCTGCCGACGGGCGATCTCGGCCTGGAGGAACTCGCCGACCGCGTCCCGGTCCTCGGCCGTCCAGGCGTCGGCGGACTGGCGCAGCCGCTCGCGGGCCTGTGTCAGACCCGCCGGCGCCTTGCGCGAGGGCCGCCAGACGAGCCGCAGTCTCATGCCGGTGGAGGTGGGCCGCTCCTTCAGTTCGGCGTTCATGGCCTGCACCTGGCGCTCGGCGGCGCCGATCAGCTCCTGAAGGGTGCCGGCGACCTCGGTCAGCAGGTGGGTTTCCAGGATCTCTCGCTCGTGCGCGGACAGGATGCGGGTCAGCTCGGCGACCTCCGTGGCGAGGGCCTCGGCGAGATCGGGGACGGCCCGGGTACGGCCCTGGTAGACGATCTCGACGACCACGCCGTCCTCGGTCATCCGGGCCGAGGCGTTGTGGCCGCCTCGGGAAAGCGCGTCCTGGAGCTTCTTGTACTCCTCACTGAGCTTCTTCTGCACGCGTTCCCAGGCGCCGTCGGAGTCGTCGGTGCCGGACAGGTCGCTCTCGATCGCGCGGGCGAGCGCGATGGCCGGGGTGGCGGCCCAAGGTCCGGCGTCCACGGCGGGCACGGCCGCCTGGGGCAGGGCGACGGTGAGCAGCCCGGTGGCCGTGAACCGCTGGAGCGCGTCGATGGCCTCGGCGCGGGCCGCGGTGGCCTCGCGGACGTCGACTTCCAGGCGTTCGATGTGCCCGAGTGCCAGGTGGGCACGCCGGTCGGCGGCCGTTGCGTCCTCGCGTGCCCGGCGCTGCTCGCGCTCGCACGCGGCGAGCGCGTCGGCGGTGTCGGCGAGGCGCCGCTCCAGCTCCGCCACCGCCGCGCCGACAGTGGAGCGCAGGGTGGCGTGGCGTTCGTCGGCGGCTGCCGCCCTGCGGGCCGCTTCCTCGGCGCGCAGGGCCAGCTCCGCCACTCTTTCCCCGGCCCGCTCGGCTTCCGCACGCTCCTCGGCGAGGGCCCGTGCCGCGCCGGTGCGCTCGCGCAGTGCGGGCCACAGACCGGCGAGGACGGCGGTGTGGTCGGCCAGGGCCTGGCGGACGGCGGCGAGGTCCGCCCGGGCCGTGGGCAGGTTCACCGCGGCGGCGGTGTCGGTGAGTTCGGTGGCGGCCTCGGCCTCCTGGCGGGACGCCTCGGCGAGTTCGGTGGCGCGTTCGTCGCGGCGGGCACGGGCCCGGTGCGCGGCGTCGGCGGCCGCGGCGGTGAGGGCGTGCGCCCGGCGCAGGGCATCGTCGTCGGGGACGCCGGCCAGTTCGGCGTCCAGGGCGCTCCGGCGCCGGGCCACCATGGCGCGTTCGGCGTCGAGGCGGCCGATGCCCTCGGCGTACGCCGCGAGTTCGGTGCGCAGGGCGCTGATCCGGGCCCGACGGGCCTCCTCGCGGGCGCCCTCGCCCACGTACTCGGCGACCTGCTTCGACCAGTTGCCGGTCAGCGCTCCGACGCGGAAGCGGCCGTCGACGCTCACCCAGGTGTCACCGCCCGAGCCCAGCCCCACCCCGGCGAGCACGCGAGCGACGGTCCGCTCATCCACCGCCGCGGCCTGCCGGTCGCCGTGGTCCACGGCCGGGCGGAGCACGTCGGCGAGCGTGCTGCCGGTCACCGGGCCGACCGGCGAGAGCAGAACGTCATACCCGTCGGCACGTAGCACAGTGCCGTCCGGGCACACCCAGGCGTCCAGGAGCCCGGACGCCTCCAGCGCGGCCTCCAGCGCTGCCCGTTCCCCCGCCGTGACCTGGTCGTGGAAGTCGACCAGCCGCCACAGGGGTGCCCCCGGGACCTGCTCGCGCAAGCCAGGGGTACGGGTCCCAGGCGCCGTCGGCCCGCGCCGGCCGCCCGCCTCCAGCTCGGCCAGCTCTCGCTCGGCCTCGACGCGCCGGGCGTTCAGGCCGGCCCGTTCCTGCCCGAGGAGAGCGGCCCGGTCGGCCAGCTCCGCCGCACGCGCGCGGTGGGCGTGACGGGCCTCCTCCCGTGCCGGGTGAGATCCCTGACAGTGCGTCACCCAGTCCTGGAGGGTGTCGAGCAGCCCGGCGGAATCGGGGACGGTGAGTTCCTCGCAGGCGTCCAGGTGGGCGCGGACGCGGGCGACGAGGTCCGCGCCCGCCACCTCGGTGTTCTGCTCCGCCTCGGCCTGCCGCTGTGCGGTGTGGCCGGCCTCGGTCTCGGCGTCGTCCAGATGACGGACGGCGGCGCGTCGCTCGGCGGCGGCCCGGTCGGCACGGCCCGCCAGCTCCTCCACATGGTCGACGGTACGGCGCCTGCGTGCCACCGACTCCTCGGCGGCACGCCGCAGTTCGGCCTCCGGTGCGCCGTAGGTGCGCGGTACGTCGTCGAGGCGAGCCGCATCAGCGGTCTCCCGGGCGTGTTCGGCCAGGTCTGCGACCCGCTCCTCGGCCGCCGCAAGGCGCCGCTCGGCCGTGGCGAGGCGCCCCAGGGCCCGGGTGTGCACCTGGGCCGCCTCCTGACGGTCGGCCTCGGCCCGGTTCAGCTCCTCGGCGGTACGGCGCGCCTCGGCCGCCGCCTGCTCCAGCTCGCGGGCACTGCGCATCTCGGGGCCCTCGCGCAGAGCGGCCTGCTGTGCCTTCAGCCGCGTGGCGGTCTCCTCCAGCTCCGCGAGCCGCCCGGCCGCGGCCTCCCGGTCCGTCTCGGCGTGCTCCCGCTCGGCCCGGGCCTGGACCAGGTCGCGGTGCAGCTGCTCGTAGCGGGCGTGCTCGCTGCGGGGCAGCCGGGCACGGCGGCGGGCGGCGACGCGGGCGTAGCGCCGGTAGTGGTCCAGGAAGGCGGAGGCGGCCCGCTGCGCCTCGCTCGCCGCCCGCAGTTCCTCCTTTTCCTCGTCCAAGGACCGGAACGCCTCGGCCACGTCGACGATCACGGCCTGGTCCATCGGCGGCAGCGCCTCGGTCAGCGCCCGGGACAGGGCGGCCTCGCTGGGCCGCTTCGACAGCTGCGGCTGGCGCAGCTGGATGAGCAGGTCGACCAGGGCGGCGTAACGTCGCTCGGCGAGGCCGAACAGCGCCTCGTCGACCGCACGGCGGTACGCCGTGGCCGTGTCGTACACCATGCCGTGCCCGGCGAGAGCCTCCGCGAGCCGGTCTCGCGACAGGGCGGTGCCGGTCGCGTCCAGGAGGCTCAGGTCCTGGCCGATCCGCTGGTCGGTGACCGCGTACCAGTGGCGTGCGATGCCGCGGCCCGCGACGGCCTTCAGCCCGCAGGCGAGGGTGCGGAAGTGGCTCTGTCCGGTGTCGGTGTCGACACGGCCGAACTCGATCCAGGTGTAGCCGAGCCGCTCGGGATGGGGATGTTCCCCGCCGAGCAGCAGGTTCCACTCCATGCGCTTGCCCGGGTCGGCGTCGGGCTCCACGCGGCGCGCCGACAGGTCGCCGTCCAGCAGGAACGGGAGCGTGAGAGCGAGCACCTTGGACTTGCCGGTGCCGTTGTTGCCGCGCAGCAGCAGGCGGCCGTCGCGGAACCAGAACTCCTCGGTGTCGTAGTAGAAGAGGTCGACCAGGCCGAGGCGCAACGGCCGCCACCGGCCGGGCGCGGGCTGGGGCAGGGCCGTCACGGTTGCTGTGCCTTTCCCTGGGGATGGCTTGAGGATTCGACGACGCTCTCGCCGACCGCGTACCGGGCGAGCGCGGGAAGCGGGGCCACGCCTGCGGGCCTACGCCGCACCAGACCGAGCGCGGTCAGCTTGGCCAGCGCCTGCTCGACCAGCTCACCCTCCGTGCCCGGCTGCTTGGCGCTCTTGGACCAGAACGCGCCATGGACGGCGGCCAGTTCCCGTACGTGCCGTTCCAGTTCGGCCCGGGTCACCTCGCCGTCCGCGCCGGCGAGGTGCTCGGCGAGCAGCAGGGTCACGTGCCCGTGGGTGCCCTGTTCTGGCATGCGTACGTCGGTGAGGTCGTCGTGGGGGTCGACCATGGCGATGCCCTCGGCCCGCGCCTCGGCCACCAGGCCGGTCAGTTCGCCGACGCGTGCGGTGAGGAAGGCGCGCTGGCGGGTCAGGTAGACCAGCTCCTCGTCGGTCAGCTCGTCGTAGTAGAGCACCGGGTCGTCCAGGAGCCGGCGGGTCAGCTTCTGGCGGATCGCGCGGAAGCGCAGCTCGTCGCTGTCCAGGGCGCTCTCCGCGGTGAGGGCGTACAGCCGCTCCTCGAATCCGTCCGCGTCGATCAATGACGGGCCGTGGCGGGCGGCCAGCAGCCCCGCCAGGACGCGGCGTTCCACGTCGTAGAGCACGTCGCCCGCCCCGCTGACGTAGGCGTCCTCGTCCCCGGCCACCCGGCGCAGCACTCCGTACCGCAGCAGCAGCCGCACCACGGCGGCGAGATCCAGGCGCTCCTCGCGCCGTTCCAGCGTGAACTCCACGCCGGCCGCGGCCAGCTGCGGGTCGGCGGCGCCCAGCACCACCTGTTCGGCGAGGCGGCCGAGCGTGATCTGCGCCTCCCCGCGTTCCAGTGCGGCCAGCGCCAGGCACAGCAGCACATAGCGGCGGCGAGTGAACGGCACACCGGCACGGGACGCCTCGCGCGCCGGGTGGGTCGCGTCGGCCAGGGTGCCGGGCGTCTTGCGCAACCGGGCGGACTCCGCGTCCACCCGCAGCGACCAGCCGGTGTTGCGGTCGAACCAGTCACGCAGCTCGGCGGCGTACCGGCGCACCAGGCGGTAGGCGTCGGCGCCGGGGCCACGGGCGAGCAGCAGCGGCTCCTTCAGCAGGGCGCGGGCGGCCCTGTGGAACTCGGCGGTGCGCCGGTCGTCCAGGACCTCGCCCAGGGATGTGGTCATCGCGCCTCCCCCGCGGGCATGCTCACCGTGAGGTCGGTGATCGCGACGGTGTGGTCGGGCCCCCGGAACACCCCGCCCGGCGTACGGATCTCGGCCGTCGTACCGTCGTCCAGAGCGGTGAGGCGGATCTCCATCGTGCCGTCGTTGCTGGTCGCCACGGTCGTGGTCGTACCGGGCCGCCAGGTGGCCAGGGCGTCGCCGAGCAGCCGCAGGAACAGGCCGAAGGCCACCGGGTCCAGCTCACCGAGCGCGGACAGCCGAGTGGTGCCGTCCGTCGCCAGCCGGGCGCGGGCGGCCGTGATCTCCTCCGCCTGCTTCGTGGCGAGCTCGGCCAGCAGCCGCCGCTGCTCGGACCGGTCCTGCACCTTGCGGGGCTTGCCGCGCCGCTCGTAGCTCCCGGTACGGCGCAGTTGCGGGCTGATCCGCAGCGGTTCGGATTCGGCCCAGGGGGTGGAGGGTGCTACCGGACGTGCCTCGCGTGCGGCGAGGGTGTCGGTGTCGACGGTGAGATGACGGACGGGGTAGAGGCCGAAGGCGGCGCGCCACAGCCGGTGCCGCGCCCCGTCGTCCGGGGCTTCGGCGAACCAGCGGGCCAGGACGCGGAAATCCGCCGACCGGTCCGAGCGCCCGGCCCGCTGCTCGTTCAACTGCCGTACGGCTGCCAGGAGTTGAGGGATCGCGCCGAGTGCACGTCCGCGCAGCAGGCGGGCCTGGGACTCGCGGCCGTCCGCCGACACGAACCAGGCGGCGAGCCCGGACCAGCGCCCCGCCCACCGCTCGTACGCCTGCATCTGGGCAGTGTCGGCCTCGTCCGGAGCGGCGTCGGCCGCCTCCCGTGCGGCCGCCAGCCGCAGCAGCACGCCCACCCGGTCCTCGTCCTCCAGCTCCCCGATGAGCAGGGCGATCCGCCCGCCGAGAGTGATCAGATCCTGGATGAACCGCTCCAGGTACTGGATCAGCCGGTCCTTGTAGGCGAGGAACACCTCGACCTCGACGCCGTGCAGATCGATGGTGCGCTGCAGCGACCCCATGAACGCACGCGCGTTCTCGGCCAACGCCTCAAACCTGTGCGTCAGCGCGGACAGCGCCAGGTGGGCCTTGGCCGCGTCCGGTTCGCCCTCGGCGGCGATCACGAGCAGGGCCCGCAGGTGCGTGACGATGTCGTGCAGCGCCACCGCCTGGAGAGCCCCGCGCCGCCCCAGCGCCTCGTCGTACACCGACAGCGCCTGCTCGGCGGCCTCGCCGGCCTGGGTGAGCTGGTAGATGAAGCGTCTGCGGTAGAAGTCCTCGACCGCGGTGACCCGGGAGGTGTCCGGGTCCGCCCGCAGATTGCCCCACCCGACGAGGCTGTCCAGCGCCTTGACGACGGCGTCCGGACCGGCGGGGCGGTCCTCCGGCGGCAGTGCGGCGTGCACGTCCTCAGGCCGCAGATGCACCGCGAACCGCTCCTTGGCCGCCAGGAACACGCGCATCACCTGGCGGTAGAGGGCGGCGTTGGGTGCGGTGAGGTGGGCGAAGGGGGCGTACGACGTCTCGGTGGACGACGCCGCGGGTATGGCGGCCCCAGCGGGGCCGATGCGGTCCGGTTCGGCAGGGCGTGACGTCATCGTCCTGGCATTCTTCCCGATGAGGCCCCCGTAGCGGCAATCCCTCACCCTCACGAGGGGGCGCCATAAGCCGCACCGTCTGCCACCGCAGCCGCAGGGCCAGGTAGGAACAGGGTGAGGGCGGCACGCGCAGAATCCGGGCCGCCCAGCACCACCACCACGTCGTGCATGTCGCGTGCGACGCGCCCGGATGACGCCCTCCGAGCCCCGGACGGGTGGTCCGGGGCTCGTCGTGTGCGGTGGCGGTGCAGCGCGAGGCCTCACATCTCGGGCTCGCCCGCGGGGTCCAAGGCGAAGGTGACTCTTTCTCCGACCCGCACCGCAGCCTCGATCATTCTCTGGCGTTCGTCCCCCGCGTAGAGGTCGGCGCAGGCGCTGATCGCCGGGTACAGCTCCGAGAGGAGGAGAGCAGCCGATTTCGGAATGACCTCGGCTGTGCGCCACTGCTGCCCGAGCCGGTCGATCTGCCTGCACAGCTCGTCCAGCGCCGGCTGATCGAAGCCGTCGTTCAGGCGCAGGGGACCGATGAATCCCTCAGCCGCGTCGTTCAATTGCGACACGAGTTCCTCATCCACTGGATCATTCCTCATCTTCGACCATTCCGAGTATGGCGTTCGGGTTTATGTATCTCTCGACCAGGGCCTCTTGCGATGATTGCGCGTTGTTGAGTGAACGAAATCCTCGCAGATACCTTGCCCTGTTTTCCGGGGTGGTGAGGTCGACCAGCCGCGCCTCGACTTTGTCTCCGTCGATGATAGCGACCCGTTGACCGGGCTGGCGCCACTTCTTGATCACATCCCAGCTCTTCGTCACCGAAATCCACTGGGTCCGTACCCGGCTCCCCTGACCGATCTGCACGTTAATGGTGTAGTCGCCGTCGACGTTCTTGGCGAACAGCCCCTCTGCCGGATCCTCGTCGGGGCGCAGATTTCTGTACCAGATTCCGGCAGCTGCCGCCGAGGGGCCACCACGCAGAACGTCTTTGAGAGACTCTCCCGACGAGTCTGCCGAAATCATCGGGAAGTACCCGAAGTCCGTGGAGTTGTTCGCGTCGGGCCGGCTCTTGGGGCAGGCGCCGGGGGCCTCGCGACAGAAGACCTCCCAGAATGTCTCACTCGCCAGGTGGATTCCGTTACGGGCGTCCCACATGTCGCCGGAGTCCGTCATCCGGTTCTGCTTGTCGACCATGTGGAGTGCATCGAGCCATGCGCGTTTTGCCTCTGCGTCGAACTGGCGCGGCGGGATCGGCGCGATCGTGACCGGATCGCTGGCCGGGGCACTGCCGGTGCCACCGCCGCTGCCGCATTTGTGCGTGTCGCAGTAGTGGCTGGAGCCCTTGTACTTCTTCGACCCCGGGTCGTTTTCCTCGTGATAGGTGCCGTACGTGCCGTTACTGCCGGAGCAGTAGTGAACCGGCCCACAGCTCTCCAGGCCCGTGGGGTCGCTCTGGGTCACCGGGCTGTTGTCGGCGTAGGTGTAGCCGTTGAGGGATTGGGTGTCGCTCGTGTCGAGTTCCGGGTCGACGCTGAGGAAACGGCCGATGGTCGGGTCGTATTCGCGGGCGCCGACGTAGGTGAGGCTGGTGGAAGAGTCGGCGGACTTACCGAGGAAGGCCTTGTCGTCGGGCCAGGTGCCGGTGCCGCCGGTGCGGGAGGCGCCGAAGGGGGTGGTGTATCGCTTCGTGACCGCCTGGCTGGTGGCGTCGAGGGCCAGGCTGCTGGTGCCGTGCTGGTCGGCTGCGAGCCAGGAGAGGGTCTCGGTGCCGGTCTTGTTGGTGCGCAGAGCGATGACCTGGCCGCCGGCGTTGTAGTACCGCTGGGCCCAGTACTTGGCGGTCGAGGTGGAGGTGTCGAGGTGGACCTCTGTGCCGTCGTCGAGGTGGAGGACGGTCTCTCCGCCGGTGTTGCGGCGGATCAGGAGGGTGCCGTCGGCGTCGTAGACGTGGCTGGTGGTGCTCTTCGTGGTGCCGGAGCCGGACTTCTCGGTGAGGGTGCTGAGTTGGCCCTCGGGGCTCCAGGTGAGGCTCTGGGTGTCGGTGCCGTTGGGGCGGCCGGTGGTGTTGCCGGTCGCATCGTAGGCGTACGTGGCGGTCACACCCGTGCACGAAGTGGCCGCGGTGGTGGCGGTCAGGCCGTGCGGGTGAGCAGTGTCGCCGTAGCAGTACGTCTTGGTGGTGTCACCGGCGGAGGTGTGGCTGGTCTCCGTGCTGCGCAGGCCGCCGTCGGTGTAGCTGTACGAGGTCCAGTAGGGGGAGGCGCCGCCGAGGTTCGCGGTGGTGCGGCCGGAGGCGGAGCAGTCGGCGGTGGACGGGGTCCAGGCCTCGGTCAGGCGTTGGTGGCCGTCGTAGGTGAAGCACTGGTCGTCGGCCTTGCCGGTGCCGCCGAGGGTGGTGGGGTCGGTGATGGAGGTGACGTTGCCCGCGTCGTCGTAGCTGTAGTTCAGTTCCTGCAGCTCGTAGTTGTGGGTCTGGTCGGTGACGGCCGACTGCTTGAGCCGGTCGGTGCCTTCCTCCCAGGTGTTGGTGATGTATGCCTTCTTGGTGCCCTCGGCCGCGGACGTGCCCAGGGTGAACTGCTGGGGCTGGCCGATTTCGGAGTAGGCGGCGCCGAGCAGGTAGCCGCTGAGGCCGGCGACGTCGGTCGGCAGACCGACACTGTTGTAGTGGGTGACGACCTTCTCTGCGGCCAGGCCTGCGGCGGCGGGTTCGGAGATGTACTGCTGGGTGCCATCGAGGTTGTAGTACGTCGAGAGGGTCAGCGTGGAGGTGACGGCGCCGGAGGTGACCAGGGCGTCGGTCGAGGGCAGGACCAACTGGGTGGTGGTCGGCCGGTACAGGCTGTCGTAGGCGGTGACCTTGCGGGTGTAGGCGGTGCCGGTCACCCCGCCGACATAGCTGGTGGACGAGTCCAGCTGCCCCTTGGCCAGGGTGTCATAGGCCCAGTGGGCGAGCTTGTTGGCGTCGGTCTTGGACGTCTGCCACTGGTCGGTCTTGCGGCCGAGTTCGTCGTAGCCGTACAGGAGGGTGGTTTTGCGGGAGTCGGTGGTGGTGGCGACCTGATCCAGGTCGGTGTACGACGTGGTGCTCGTGCCCTTGTCCGGGTCTGTCGCCGAGACCTGACGGCCGAACAGGTCGTACGTGTAGGACCACTGGGTGCCGTCGGGGCCGGTGACGATGTCCGGTTTGGAGTCGCGGGTGTAGGTGTACTTCGTGGAGGTGTAGGCGGTGCCGACGCCCGAACCATAGGCGGTGTCGGCCGGGTCGGTACCGGAGTACTCGCGCTGCTCGGTGGTGCGGCCGAAGACGTCGATGATGGTGCGGGCCGCGGATCCACCGGCCAGGGCAGTGGTGGCGGTGGAATCTCCGGTGTACGTCGTCGATGTGGACCGCTTCTTGACGCCGTAGACGTAGAAGGTGCTGTTGGTCGGGCGTTCGGCGCCGTCGAAGGCGGTGTCGGTCTGCTTCGGTGCGCCGCCGTATTCGGCACGGGCGTAGCTGCCGGAGGGGGTGGCGGTGGAGTCGAAGACGTCGGCGTAGGTCTCGTAGGCCAGGCCGCGGCTGTCGTAGCGGGCGTCGGTCAGCAGCCGGCCGCCGTTCGCGGTCGGAGACTGGGTCTGCAGCGGCCGGAGCAGCGAGTCGTAGATCGTGTAGCTGGTGTTGTAGACGCCTTCGCCGAGGATGCTGGAGGTGGAGACCCAGGACGGGGCGTTGTTGGTGACCGAGTAGGCGTAGGTGTAGTTGGCGCCGTATCCGGCGGCGCGAAGGTGGTTGGGCAGCCAGACGGCGGACACCCGGCCCAACGCGTCATAGGTCGACTCGGTCAGCTTCGTGTTGACGTCGTAGACCTTGACGGGAGTGCCGCGAGCGTAGTCGAGGTAGGTGTAGGACTTCTGAGTCTTCGCGTTGGTGACCGTGATCTTGGTCAGCGGTCCCGTCGTGGTCGGGGTGTAGACGGTGGTCGTCGGGTTGCCCAGCGCGTCGGTCACGCTCAAGGGCCGGCCCAGGGTGTCGTACGTGGTCTTGGCGACGGTCTGCCAGGAGGTCGGGGACCGCTCGCCGTTGGTGGCCGTGGCGGGGTAGGCGGAGGCACGTCCGGTCCAGTTCGCGTCCCCCAGGGTCGGGGTCTGCGAGGCGGTCCAGGCGGTGGCGGTGGCGGTGTCGTAGACCGTGGCCGCATCCGACAGCACGTCCCCGCGAGCGCTCGACGAGGCCGGCAGGCTCAGGTCGGTCTCGGCGGTGGAGCAGGCGCGGCCGACGACGCGGGTGCGGGAGACCAGGGAGTTGATGCCCAGGCTGTCGTTGCGGGCATACCAGGTGCGAGTGCAGGTCTCGTCGCCGGTGACGGCCGTGTCGCCGGCGTCGTAGACGGTGGCGGGCATGCCGTAGCTGTCAAAGCTGGTGGTCACGCTGCGGGTGCGCCAGTTGGAGGCGGCGGTCAGGTAGGTCGAGGTCTGCGTCTTGTAGGTGTGGACGAAGTAGGCCTCGATGTTGGCGTACGACTTCTGCTGGCTGGCCGTGCGGCTGGACCAGGGGTCGTTGACAGTGACGGTGACCGGGGTGGACCCGTTGTAGGTGATCTGCTCGCGGGTAAAGCCCGAGAAGCGCTCGCTGTCGGTCTGATCAGCCACGCTCAGGCCGGTGAAGCCGATGCCCGGGACGGAGACCGAGCGGGTCGTGCCGTCCTTCTGCTTGTCACCATCCATGCCCTGCAGATACAGCGACACGGTCTTGGACTGGGTTTCGCTGGACGCGCCCTTCAGCGTGGTGACGGTGCGGTAGCCGCGCCAGTCGGACCAGGTGCGCTCCTTGGCCGGGGTGAACGGGTCGTTGTTGTAGTGCCAGGCCGGCCCGGAGTAGCTGTAGTGGTTCTCCATCGTCTCGCCCAGACCGGTGGGGTCGGAGGTGACGACATCGGTGACCCGGTACTTGTTGAACCAGTCCAGCGACGCCTCGGTGGCACCGTTGATGTGCCAGTAGACCGGGTAGCAGCTCATCGTGTCGTTGTCCTCGGAGGACGGCATGTTCGAGCCGCGTACACACTCCGGGTTGGACAGCGTCACCGTGGTGATGGCACCGGCCTCGGAGGTGACGGTCTGGATGCGGGGCCGGTTCAGCGGCAGGACGTTGTCCGTGGAGGAATCGACCCGGTTTTCCCGCATCTGGTAGGTGAACGTGACCGGGTCCAGGGAGATGGCGGTGCCGTTCTTGCCGGTCTGCTGGATGCTCTTGAGGACGAGGGTCTGGTCGGTGCTGTTGCCGATGTCGCCCGGGTCCAGGAACTGCTGGGTCAGCGCCCAGGAGTCGACATCCGTGTAGGCGCTGGAAGCGGCCGACCAGGCGTGGGTGTCAATGCTGGTCAGGCGCTTGCGGGTGAAGAACGCCGGGCCAGTGGCCTTGCAGTCCGCGCCGGAGGTGCAGATGGAGTCGTACGGGACGTCGGGCCAGCTGGAGGCGGTGGAGGAGGTCAGCGAGGAGCAGTCGGAGGCGGTGCACCGCTCGTCATAGCTGAAGGTGACCTCGTCCGAGGCGGTGCCGGTGAACAGGGTGTCCTTGTTCTGCCCGTAGAGGATCTTGGTGACGTAGCCGCCCCGCGTGTACTGGGCGGTGCCGGTGGACGCGCCGTTCTTTCCGTAATAGTTGGTCTCCGCGGTGTACCAGTACGACATCGCGTTGCCGTGCAGGTCCACGACGTAGTCCAGATTCCAGCGCCAGGCCTGGGTGACGGCCCGGTCGGCGAAGACGGAGCCCTGGTCATAGCCGGGCTCGCCGGAGTTGTTGCCGAACACCGGCACGGTCCAGACGGAGTTGGTGCGCTGGGTGTCCGAGCCCGGCAGCTTGTTCAGGCCGAAGACGTATCTGGTGCCGTCGCCGGTGGTGACGGTCCAGTATTCGCCGTCGTTGTCGCCGTTGTCGGCGCCGGTGGAGTGGGTGACGGTGGAGGCGTCGTCGTCCTTCAGGTGCCAGACGCCGGTGGTGTCGTCCTTGACCAGTTCGGTGGACTTGCCGTTCAGCACGAGCGAAGCGTTGTCGTACTTCCAGCATTGGTCGTACTTGCCGCTCTCGCCGTCGTCGTCGCACGAAGCGTAGGACCGCTCGACGTAGGAGGACGCCACGTCGCCGAAGCCCTCACCGACGAGCGTTCCCTGGTTGTTCGTCGAAGCCGTCCTGCCGTCCACGCTCCCCGAGTCGTACGACAACGACAGCTGCGGCGACGGTCCCGCGGCGGCCGGCGGAGTGGTCAGAGGGTAGGACCAGGTGAAGCCGCCCGAGGCACTGCCAGCTTCCCAGCTGGAGGAGGCCGAGAGCGGGCTGGCCGCGTAGTTGCCGGCACCGGAGGCCGATTCCCCCGATGATGTGGCGGTCACGGCCAACACCGTGGCCGAGGACGTTGTTCCGGCAGCCATCAGGGACGTGCGCAGCGCCGAGCGCGAGGCCCGCGCAGTGCCGATGCCGTTGCTTGCGTCCCCCAAGCTGACCTTGGCCGACAGCGTCTGAGCACCGATGTTGTTGTGCGAGCCGAGCGGGGTCTGCGTCTGGCAGGCGGCCTTCTGCGGCGTAGTCAGCACGCAGGCCGGGAGCTGGACCAGCCGCAGGCGACCGGACCAGCCGCCGCCGTAGGCGGAGGCGAACGCCGAGTAGTCAACGCTCACCTGGGCGGAGCCCGGCTCGGCGGCCGATGCCGTCAGCAGCACACCCTTGATGCCTGCTGCCCGGGCCTGCTGCTGTCCGAGAACCCGCACCTGAACCTGGCCCGCCGCCGAATTGGTCCCCCGCCCAGGTACGACGGTGACCGGCAGTCCTCCCGCTGTCAGCTTGGCCACGCCCTGCCCTGGTATTCGTCCGGTCACCTCGGCGGTGTGCGGCCAGGCCACGTGCTGCTGGGCACGTGCGCGCTGGGCCTGGGCCGCGTTGGCGACCCTGGTTCTCGCGACCTGCGCACGGGCTTTCTTCGCACCCAGGCCTGGATGCTTCTGTACCTTGTCGACCCGCTGCTTCGGCAGCACCGGCTTGCCCAGGCCGCCCCCGGCAGCATGAGCCGCCGGCACCCCAAGTCCCGCCGGAACGACCAGCGCCATGCACAGCGCCGCGACAACAGGTGCCCGCCGACGGCGTACAACTCGCCCCAGTGCAGGTGCACGCCACGGCAACAAAACGCCGCGGGTCAGAGCAGTGCCGATCCAACGAGCCTTCATGCCGGAACTCATGACTAGCCTCCCGCGACCGCTGCCGGCCGCCTGCGCACGCCAAGGGATCAAAAGAGCAAGAGGACAAGGGAGTCTGGCCGGGTGGGGCGGCTGCTTGACGCCGCCCCACCCGTACCTGTCACGCGGTTCAGTCCCCGATGGTGTCGGTGACTTGCTGGTTGGCCATGGCACCGGCCCACAGCCTGATGTCGATGATCTTTCCGGGCAGATGGTGACCCCAGGCTCCGCCCACGTATCCCTCACCGGCCGCGAACTCGCCGGACCCCGCCACCGCCCTGTAGGGATGCGTGACACTGAAGCCGTTCTCGTCGGGCCCGAGATAGAAGTGGATCGTCCCGGACGGGGCGTCATACGTGCCCGTCATCCGCACCGGGCTACCCAGAACCGCGGCCTCGTCGGAGACCACCCCGTCGAAACTGCCGTCCGTGTTCAGCCGGCCGAAGTACCAGTTGCCAACCGGGATGGTCGTATCCGTGTCCGGGTCGATGTCGGTGCCGGTCAGCTGATACCAGAAGCCCCAGGCGGAACCGTCCGCGCTGCGCTGGCCGACCACCTGCGCCGTGTATCCGACAGGCTTGGACAGCAAGGCGTCGCGGTCGACGTCCACCAGCGTGGTGACGGTGAACGACGCGGTGTCATCCAGCACCGGCCCCGGGCTGGTGGCCGCCCCGTCCGTTCCGTTCAGGACGAGGGCCTGGCCGTCGAGTGAGGCACCGCCGGACAGGGTGAGCGCGCGACCGTATCCGGAGGTGGTGTCCGCCAGCGTGCTGCCGCTCGCGCCATCCGGGTTCCAGGCGCCCATCAGCTCCACGCTCGGCGCATTGTTGGCGTCGAGCAGCTGGTCCTCGGTGGCGATTCCGTCGTCCGTCAGGGCCCGCTGCCAGACGGCCACCTCGTCGACCCGGCCCCGCCAGTAGTTGACGTAACTGCCCGGGGTGAAACTGGCCCGGCCGAACTGCAGGGTGCCGTCGGTGACTGTGGCGTCCGAAGTGCTGGGCAGCGCCACCGGCGCTCCCTGCAGGCGGCCGTTGACGTACAGGGAGATGGTGCGGTCCACGGAGTTGTACACGCCGGTCAGGTGCGTCCACACCTTCAGCGGCACCCCGGCCGCGTCGGCATTCGCGCCCAGGTACTTGCGGACCCCGTTCTCGTACCAGTTCCACAGGAACACCCAGCGTTCGATGCTCGGCGAGTAGTACAGGGCGAATCCGGAGCCGTCGCTGCCCGTCTCCGACAACACCGTGCGGAAGTCGGACCCGTCCGCCAGGTAGGCCCAGGCCGAAACCGTGAACGACGACTGGGTGTTGACCACCGGTGCGGCGGTGGCCGCATACCCGGACTGACGGGTCGTGTCGGAGGTGTCGTTCAGCCACAGCGACCGGTCCCCCTCCCCGCGGCGTGCCAGCGACGACCAGCCTGCACCACTCGTGTACAGCGTCGCCGCGTGACGCGTGCCCTCGGTCGCCGTGTCCGCGGCCGTGGTCACGCCGGAGCCCGGCGCCGCATCGTCGAAATGCCAGCGACCGATCGCCGTCTGCCCCTCGGCGACGTTGAACTTCACGATCGTCTTCGCGCCCCAGCGTCCGGCACTGTCCTGCGCCCGCACCTGCAGCTGCTGGGTGCCCGCCAATTGGGGCGTGATCCCGGCCGTGACCTTGTTTCCGGAGATCGGCTTGGACCAGGCGCTGGAGGTCGCCAGCTTGTACTCGTAAGCGGTGTTGGTGTCCCCCGAGGCCGGCGAGAAGGTGAACTGTCCCGCCATGCCCGGGCCGCCGGCGGGGTCGCACGCGTTGGCCGTGCACTCGGAGTACGGGCTGCCGAAGGTGATCGTGGGCGCCTTCGGGGCGGTGGTGTCCACCTTGAAGTAGCACCAGCCTTTGGTGGTCACCGTGCTGTGCGACTCCAGATAGCTGTCCCCGCTGTTGTAGTAGGAGCGGCTGAACACGGCCAGCCGGTACAGCGGTCCCTCGGACAACGTGATCGGTGACGGGTAGGTGAGAACGGCGCCGTTGCCGACGTAGCCGCTGGTGGGCCGCACCGGCTCGGTCGCCACCGACCAACTGCCGTCGCTGTTCTGCTTCTGGACGTAGAAGTGGGCGCGCAGGCTCGCCCCACTGCCACCACCGGTCGCCGTCCACACCGTGGCGGTCAGGCTGGGGGTGGGATCAGAGATCACATCCGGGTCGCCGGAATCCGTTTCGCAGCTGATCCCGCTGCCCTCGACGATGCCCGCCTTGGTCGGCACCGCGGGCAGCCCCACATACGTCACCGAAAGCACAGCGTCGTTCCGGAACCGCTTCCAGGCACTGGTGTCCGTCTCGTCCCGGGCCTTCAGCAGCAACGTCAGCCGCGAGAACTTCCCCGCCGCGAAGTCCCCCACCACCGACGTCAGGCTCGAGCCGCTGAACTCGATCGGAGCCGGCGGCTGCGAAGGATCGCACAGAGAGCTGCGGCCCGCCGACACGTCGCGGCTGGCCATCACCCCCAGATACGAGGGACGGGTCGACCAGGTGGTCGACGACGAGATGTTGCTGGTGCGCTCCAGGTCCACCCAGCGCGCATCACACGTGAACGACCAGCTCTCAGTCGCCCGGAACGTCGCCGACAGCACCTTCTTGCCCGCCAGGCTGCTCGGCGAGAACTGGAAGTACAGCCGCTCGGTGTAGCCGGGGCCGCAGTAATAGCCGTTCCACGAGGAGCAATGTCCCGTGCCCTTGCCCTCGTTGTTGCTGCCGTTGCCCCAGTTGAAGTCGCTGACGCCGTCCGAGCGCAGATACGTGTGGGCCGTCTGGTCCAGGCCCACACTGGGGTCGATGTAGAGGGGGTAGGCACTGCTGTCACTGTTCGCCAGCATGCCCGCGTCCGGCACCACAGCCAGCGAATCCGTGCCGACCTGGACCGGCAGCACCGCCGATGCGTCGCCGTCGCCCGGCCCCGCCGTACCGTCCGCCGACGTGCCGGTGGACGGGTCCGTGGTGGCCGACGGGGACGGGTCGCTCGCCTGTGTGACCGTAACCGTCCGCTCCAACTGGGTGGACGAGCCGGAGGTGGTCGCGTCGCCCTGCGAGTCCCACATCAGCGCCGCCGGAGCGGAGAAGACCGGGCGCGCGTCGTCGTCCACGGCGGTCATCCCGCCGCCGCTCGTCGACGCCACCGTCAGCCCGTCCGACTGCAGCGAGAAGGCGACCTTCTTCAGCTCCGGATTCGCGGCCGCCTGCGGGGTCTTCACCACCAGCAGTTCACGGAAGCCCTCGGTCGTCGCCGTCATCTGCAGATCCACACCGGGCAGCACATCGGCGTACACCGCGCTCACCCCGTCCAGCGTCGGCTTCGGCAGCCTCCCCGGCCAGCCCAGCCGCAACGACTTGCCGCCCCGGGCGATGTCCACCAGCCCCGAGCCATCACCGCCGTCGGAGAACGCCAGATCCACCACGGCCGCCTTCGGACCGACCGTCCCGTCCGACCGAACCTCCAGGCTCGGATCCGGAGACACCCACGACCCGTCGGTCCGGTGCGCCCGCACCGGCACGGTCGACTGGTCCAGCCTGAACGTCGTGCCGTCCGGATTGGCGTACGTCGTCGTGTACTCCGTACGGTCATCGGCGACCTCAACCGGAGAACCACTGGCCACCGCCTGCTGCGCGGCGGCCGCCTCCGGCGACAGGGACGTCGTAGTGGCGGAACCGGTGTCCTGGCCGCCCGCGACGGCCGTGTCCGCGGCGGCCGCCGCGACAGGTTGAATCAACAAGACGGCCGCGGCCAGCCATGCCATGCGCAACGGCCGCACACGTCTACCCCCCGAATCCCCCACAACCCACCCCAGAGCACTTGACGGACCGATCACAAACTCTTGGCGATCGGAAAGCATGGCAGGGGCACTTCAATCGAGGAGCAATAAATCTTCCAAGATCAGGCGATCAGCCACCCGAGCACGGGTAAAGGATCTTGTCGTTCACTTCAATGACATGTTCCGGACGCCGCCTCGACCCCGCAAGCCGGCACCTGCCGACACAGAAGGGCCGCTCCGCATGGATGTCTACCTGCGCCAGGGAGCGGGGTCGCAATGCGGCCGTTCCCCGCTGAGCCCGTTTCCTCAGCGCCCATGCCCCGGGGCGCACCCCTGAAGGGCACACGACCGACACGAAGCTCCCGGAGGAACTCTCCGGTTACCGACGGCCTCAACTCGGCCCCAAGACGACGAACGGACGCCGCTCGATCCCCAACCGACTCCCCCGGACTACCCGACTGACACATCCGCGCAGGTCAGGTGCACATTCGACTGATCTGAACAGCCCTGAGCCCGACTATCGAGCAGCGGATTCGGTCCGTTCAGGCAAAGTTGACGCTCCGATACCCAAAAATGAACGTTTCCGCTGGTCAGAGGCCCACACAGGTGGGGCGGGTGGAACTCGAACCCACGGCCGACTCCTGCCTGCCGTGCGTCCGCGGCTGCGCCCGGGCGGCAGGCTGGTCTTCTCGCAGCGGCCGCCCGTCGAGGGCTGCTACGGCTGTCAGGCCTCGTACATCCCGCGCGGCCCCGACGAGGACCCCGCTGTGGTGAGCGGTGGGACTACGAGCCCGAGGCGGGGGAGCGCCTGCCAGCCGAGCATGACTACCGGGACGTGCGCGCCACGGTTCTCGCCGCGCCGCCGGACCGCGCACGCTAGGGACGCTCATCATCTCCGCCCGCGCCTGAACGACAGCCCGAGCTGGGACCCCCGACCCGGCTGGGGCTGCTTCATGTCTTGATCGTCCGCCGTTCGGGCCGACAGCGGGCCGACTAACGATCTCAGGCGTGTCGTTGCGGCCATCCGTGGCAGAGGCCGTGCAAAGTCGACGCAGGTGAAAACGTTCCTGCGTCGAGGGGCTTCGGTGGGGCGGGTGGGACTCGAACCCACGGCCGACGGATTATGAGTCCTTTTCTGATCTTCCGATCCGTCCCCGGTCTTGCCTCGATCTTCCTATAACCGCAGGTCAGAGGCACTTCGCCGTTCTGGCTCTGCGTCGGCCTTCCTGATCCTTCCGGGTCCTTCCGTCCACTGCGTGTCCACTGGCGGTCTCCCGAGAGCCTTCCGGGAGGAGGCGCTTGGGGACGTCTGCTGGATCAATGCAGGTTGAACGTGGGGGAAGACGGGGTCTCGAACTCTCACGCAGCGGAGTGCCTTACAGACGGAAAGGACTCCGCCCCCTTCGCCCGGGGGTGGAGCCATACGGCGTTTCTACTGGTCAGCCGCCTGCGGACAAGAGTACCGAAGTCGGCCCCGAGCGGGGCGAGCATGTTCGCCCGGCTGCGTGCTGACACGCTGGTCGAGGGCATCGACGGCCACTTGTGACCCGCCTTGTTTCCTTGTGAACTTGTCGCATGCACCGCTGGAAAGCGTTGAACGATCGACAACTCACGCTCCTCAGGAAACTTGCTGCCGACGAGGATCCCGGCGCTCAGGATCCGGGCATGCGGCGGTCAACCTATGCGCTGCGCGATCGGGGTCTCGTGACGGTGAGCCGCCGGGGTGGCGGCTGGCGGGCGGAAGTTACTGAGGCAGGGCGGTTCTACCTGCAGCACGGTCATCATCCGGAGCATCCGGCACATGGGCGCACGGCTGCTGGTGAGTCGAGGGCACCGGTTACCGTGGCGAAGGGCAGGGTCCGCGGCTCCACAGCAACGGCGACAGCTCATGGGAGCAAGCCGACGACCACCCATAAGAAGCAGCCAACGCCGTACAGCGAAAGGCCCATCCCCGTCGCACGCCGCGCAAAAGCGACCAAGCTCGTGGAGCGATTGGTCGCCGAGCGCCATGTGGTCATATCAGGGCCTGACGAGGATGAGATCACCGAGTGGCGACGTGTCATCGACTTCGCCAAGCGGCACAAACTCGCGCCGGCGGGCAAGCGCATCGAGAAGCGGCGACTGTGGAACGCGGGCCGTGATCTGCAGATCTCGTTGGTAGACGGCCCACATGCCAACTCTGGGCGGAGGTCCCCAGAGGAGAACCCGCGGGTTTCAGTCCCCGGGCAGTTGCGCTCGCCGCACCGCGTCGTGGCGGCCTTGCGAGACAGCGAGCGCCGGCTTCTTATGCCGCCCTCTCTGCGTCGCCGTGCTTTGCTGCTGCTGCAAGGGCTCGCAGCAGAGGCGGAACGCCGGGGATACAAGGTACGCGAGCAGCGGGTCCCTGAGCGTGACCACCGTTCAGCGCACTATTACAACGGCCGGTACTTCCCCGCGAGTTGTCGGGAAGGGGTGCTGGAGATCGTTATCGACGGCTTCACCAGCTGCGTCACTATCAAGCAGGAGTTTCCCCAGTCTGCCGATCCAGACCGCTCTCAGCAGCTCGCTCTGGACATCGGGTACAGCCGGTCCAAGAGGCAGCACCACTGGGGCGACCGCAAGCGGTCGAAACTCGAGGACGTCCTCGGGGCCGTGCTCCGGGAACTGGAGACTCGCGCGGTCGAGGAGCAGCAGAGGAAGCTGGATGAGGAACGCGCGAAGGAAGAGCGCCGCATCAGCTGGGAAGCGGCCATGGCTACCGCCAGAGAGAAGGCTGCTCAGGCTCGCTTCGCAACGATTCTCCGTGAGCAGGCAAGTCAGTGGCAGGATGCGCACGCGCTCCGCCAGTACTGCGACGCTCTGGAGCGCAGGATCAATGTAGCGGTGGACGAGGACGTCGACGTCGAATCGGCTCGTGTCTGGTTGCGGTGGGCGCGCGACTACGCAGAGACCCTCGACCCGCTGACACAACTACCGACCATGCCGTCCGGGCTGACGTTCGAGCCGGAAGATCTCAAGCCGCACCTCAACGGGTGGAGTCCCTACGGTCCGGAGTCGCACGCATCGGCTTGGAGCACTTTCTGAGGAGAGGCGTGCCTCGCCTTTGTGTAGTGCGAGCATCGCTAGCCGCACTCCTGACCGATGCGACAGGGCCGCACCGTCTGCACCCGAGAGCGCGGCCCTGTCTGCGGTGAGCAGCCTCGTTGCGAGGTCACTCCGGGATGCTTCCTTCTCCTGGTGTTGCGGAGTCCACGCCTGATGCGCCTTCCGTTTGTTCGAGGTGGTGCACTGCAGCGATCTCTGCGGCGAGCGCCTGCCGAGCCTGCCTGAGGCGTTCGCGGTGCTTCCTCAGTGCCTGTTGGGTGCGCGCGAGGGCCTTTGCTTGACGTGCCTCCAGCTCAGTGAGCCTGGCTATCTGCCGTTCGGAGTGAGCAATCTCGTCTGATCGCAGAAGGGTCGTGGGCCGGCGGGCGGCCGGTCTACGGGCTGGCGTGCGTTCCTTGTTCATCTGTGCCTGGGCGAAGGACAGGAACTCGTCGCGGGGGATGTACTTCACGCGCCTGTCGCCGATACCCGTCAGCAAAACGATCTTCGGGAAGGTTGCATGGCGCTTGGCCCAGTTGCTGACGGTGGAGCGAGTGACGCCGACGAGGGCTGCTCCCGCAGCGAGGTTGATCAGTTCGTCTTCGCGTCCCTTGTACTCGGGTCGGAGCCACGTGACGGACTTGGGGTCGCTCACGCCGCCTCGCTCTCGTGGTGCTCCGGGAGCAGCGTTTCGATGATCGCTGTCCGATGTTCCGTCCTTGGTGGTTGTACGGCGAGGTCGTAGCCGCCTCCGGGCGCTTTGCCGGGCAGGTGCCGTTTCTCGATTCCTGTGCGGATGGTGCGCACGGGCCCGCCTGTGTCGAACCAGCCCTTCGGGTACAGGTGCGTGGCGTGGGTGGTCCAGTGCCGGCCTCGGCGTTCGGGAAGCGCCGGGAGGTCGCGCCATCCCTCATGGGTGTGGTCGTGGGCGTCTTCGACGGCTTGGTCGCTTCGTCGGCGGTCGGGGCCTTCCCACGTGCAGCCGAGGCAAGCGCCCCGGTGGAGGTAGGACCAGAGGTCGCCGGAACCGTCCGGGGCGAGGCGACCCCAGTTGCGGACGAGGACGGTGGGCTGGTGATCGGTGGTCGGTTCGGGCGGCGTGTGATGGGTGAAGCCTGGGTGTCCCCAGGCGATGCGCCAGCGGTCGCGGCTGTTGCTGTTCTTGTCGCGGTAGTGAGGCAGGTAGTCGGTGTGGCGTGCGACGGCGCCACGACGTTCGTCCGATGTCGTCATGGGTCGGTCTCCGGGCGGGTGGCCCCGGCGGTTGCCGGGGCCACGGTGTTGGTCAGGGGGTGTCGAGGTCCGGGCGGCTTGCGGCGAACTCCGCCGCCGCGTCGCGGTACGTCGCCAGAAGCCGGGCCGGGTCGCACTGCATGCGGATGCCGTCGAGCAGCAGAGTGGCCATCGTGTGGCCGGGGTAGATGTCGAGGGCTTCTGTGAAGGCATGGCTGGCGGTGACGGTGTCGCCCTGTCGCCAGGCGACCCAGCCGAGGAGGGTGAGGAGCGGGGGTGCCTTTCCGGTGTGCGGCGGCACACAGCGCCGGGCGATGTAGCCCCACAGCTGCCGCTCGTAGGGAAGGTCGCTCTCCTCGCCGGTGGACAGTGCGGCGTCCCTGGTGTGCGGGTCTTGCAAGCCGAGGATGATGCGGGCGGCGATCTCGTCCGTGAGCTGGGGTCGGCCGTTACGGAAGTCGACCAAGGCTCCGTTGATGAGGTCGATGGTGCCGTGGCGGGCGAGGAGCCGTTCCTCTTCGCTGAGGACCTGGTCGTAGTGGTGGCTGGTGGCGGCGTCGACGGCTTCGCGGTAGCGCACCGCGGTGGTGTCGGTGGTGGGGCGGTATTCGCTGGCGACCTGGACAGCGTGCTGGAGGTGTGCCGTGCGGTGGGCACGACCCTCGCGGGCGGAGGCTAGCCAGTCTCGGGGGTCTTCGCCGTCGATGGTGCCGAGGTGTATGCCGGTGGCCAGCTCGTAGTCGGGGTCGGTGGTGATGGCGTCGCGCAGGGCCAACCGCGCGGCGATGAGGTCGCCTTGCCGCCAGGCGACGAATGCGAACAGCGTCAGGATGGGCACGGCCTCCTGCGTGAACGGTTCGGCGCAGTGCCGGGCGAGGTAGGCCCACAAGCGTCGGGCGTGGGGAAGGTCGCCGTCCTCCGCGTGGGCCACGCCGGCCTCCACGGCGGCGTCGTCCTGAAGCCCGACGATGAGCTGCGTGGTCAGAGCGCGGCTGAGGACGGTCGCCCCGTCACGGAACCGGCTCATGGCGGCGTCGATCTGCTCCAACGTCAACGCGAGCGTGGCGTCGCGTCCAGCGTTGGTCGCGCACCGCGTGTTGAAGTGGTTGGCGGCGGTGTGCAGGTCCTTGAGGAAGTCGGGATCGGCCGTGACCGCCCGGAACTCCTTGATGATGTCGCGGGTGCGGGGGCCGGGAGTGCGCCCGAGGCGGGTCATTTGCGCGACGACGCTGGTGGGATCGTCCGGCGACGGGAGCGGTTCGCCCTCGCAGCACCCGTCGCTGTCGCACTCGTAGGCCCACCACCGGTTCGCGACGAGACCGATCGTCTGGAGGACGGTGGCGCGGTGCTCCGTGAACTCGTTGGTGAGCCAGGTGCCGATGGGGGCGAGGAGGGCGGCGGTCTCCTCGGGGCTCTGGCCGAGGCGCGGTTCGCGGCAGAGGTAGATGATGACGCCCTGGGAGGGGTCGTGCCCCCGGTCGTGGGCGTACGCCACGAACTGGCGCGCAGCGTTCTCGGCGGTGGCCTGCCACTCGGCGGTGTCCTCGGGGAGGGGGCACGTCATGGTCGGCCCGTCGTGGAAGTTCGGGCCGGGGGCGTAGAGCGCGATGCTGTCGTCCGGGTAGTGGCCCAGGAGGCACGGCAGGATCTGGGCGAGGTTGGGCAGGCTGGTGACCTGCACGGTGTTGTCGGACGCGCTCACTTCTGGGTTCCTTCCTTCTGCGATGCGGTGTCGGGCTGCCCGATGCGGGCGGGCGGAGCGGGGGCAGGTATGCCGCGTGGCTTGTTCGTGAGGGCTGGGAGCAGCCGTTCGCGCACGAGCGCGGCGAGGTCTGCAGCCAGGGCTTTGCTGGTGCGGGTGGTCAGGACGGCGTGCCAGGTGCGGCCGGGCTGGAGCCGGGCGTCGTTGGCGGCTTGTGCTTCGGCTTGCTCGATGTCGGTGCCGTCGGGGATCAGCGGCAGGTCGGGGCCTGCGGTGATCCAGGTCTGGATGGCGAGGCCGCGGGGCTGGACGCGGAGGCCGATGCGGTGGCCGTCGGGGTGCTGGTAGGCGGCGGTGCGGTCGGGGGTGTCGGTGTCCTCCTTGCTCCAAGGCGGGTCGAGGGTGGGGGCGAGCTGGTCGAGGGGCGGCAGGTCGATCTCGTCGCGGGGGCCGGCGAAGGCCGGGCGTCGGCGGCGCGGTGCCGGGGTGGTGCCTGGTCGGTCGAAGGGGTCGGGTTCGGTCACGCGGCGTTCTCTTTGCTGGGCATGAGTTCGTCGAGGAGGGCGAGAGCGCGGCGGTGGGCGATGATCGTGGAGGCGGTCTCCATGTACCGGTCGCGCTGCTCGAAGGCTTCTTTGGCTTCGGCGCGGGTCTTGGCGTAGTCGTCTTCCGGTGCGAGGGAGTCGGCGCAGCCGATGAGGCAGCGTGGGCCGAGGTCCCAGATGATCGCGTTGACGGCGGCGCACCCGGCGGACAGCGAGTCGATGTCGTTGCCGTACCAGTGGAAGTCGTGCGGATTGAGGCCGAGGTCGCGCAGACGTTGGGCGACGGAGCGGAACATCGTGCCGGAGCCGACGGCAGGTTCGCGGAAGGACATGCCTGGCTTGGCGAAGTCCTTGTCGACGGTCATGTTGGCCATCAGGTCGGTGACGCACGCCGGCGTGTGGTACTCGCCGCGCCACTTCTTGTCGCTCTTGTGGCGGAGGCCGGTGAGCAGGGGGCTGAGGACGTCGGCTTCGGAGCGTTGCCAGGGGTCGTCGTGGCCGGTGAGGTCCATCAGGCCGGTGTTGATGGCGGCGCGGGTGACGGCGTGGACGGCGCGGAGCTGCTGCTTGTCGGGGTCGGGGTTCCAGGCCCAGTCGTGGAGGCGTATCGCGCGGTTGATCAGGTCGGGGCGCTTGATCCAGTGGCCGAGGTAGATCTCCTTGAGGAGCTGCGGGAGTTCTTCGGGCTGGAGGTTGAGCACCCAGTCCGCCAGGCCGGGCACGTTGCGCAGCAGGGACAGCCCGGCGACGGTGCCGAGGGGGACGTCGATGCTGCTGCCGCCGAAGGACTGGTACCAGGCATCGAGGACGTTCTCCGCGATCTTGCGGGCGTGCTGGTGCGGGTCGCGCGGGGCGGCGTAGCGGCGGGCGGTGATCTTGCCGGTGGGGCGGGCCTTGGACTTGGGCGGGGGCTTCTTCGCCCACGATGGCGCGGGCCGCGCGGCGGTGGCCGGGGTTGCCGCGCGGGGCAAGAAGTCGTCGGACATGGCTGCGGATTCCTTTCTGCGGGCGCGCATGGGGCCGCCCCGGTGCGCTGGGCGCGGCCGGGGCGGCGTGTGGATGGGGTGGGGAGCGGGATCAGCTGGTCTGCTGGAGGTCCCGGAGGGTGGCGAAGATGCCGCGGACCTCGACGTCGTAGGCAGCGGCGGGGTAACCGGCTTGACGCAGGCCGTTGATGAGGAACATCAGGGCTGCCTCGTCGGTCTCCATGTCCTTGATGAGCTGGTCGAAGCTGGTGTCGCGCAGCTCTTCGGGGCGGTGCTCGTAGCCGATGCGCAGGGTCTCCTCGATCTCGGCGAGGGTCGCGGCGGCCTGCTTGTCGGTGAGGCCGAGCAGCGTGGCCCAGGCCGCCAGAGTCGCGTCGTCAACGGGGAGCTTCACGGGCTGATGCCTTTCTGGTGGGCCGTGCCCGGCCGCAGGGGGCGGCCGGGCACGGGCAGGGTCAAGAGGTGGGGTCGGTGGGGAAGGGGTTGTCCCGGTGGTCGGGGTGGCAGGCGGCGTACAGGCCGCCGGGGAGGCGTTCGGTGATGACGCCCCATCCGGCCCAGCGCATGACGGCGAGGTAGCCGAGGTCTCCGCCTGCGAAGCCGGTGCGGCCCTTGGCGCCGGGGTCGGGCGCGATGAACACCCAGCCGGGCAGTTCTCCGGTGTCGTCGGGCAGGACCTGGAAGCCGGGGCGGAGTTCGTGGACGCCGTCGGTGTGGATGGGCGGCAGTCCGGCGGCGGTCAGGATGCGTACGGCGGCCTGGACGTGCGGGTGGCCGTGGCATTCGGGCGGGGTGCCGACGCCGGTGTGGATGGGCCGCTGGTACGGGAGGCGGCCTTCGGCGGCCTTGTAGATGTCCATCAGGAGTTGGGCGTCGTCGCGGCGGCCGGCGTGGCGCATGGCGAGGTTCGCGACGATGGCGATGGAGTGCCGGTCCTGGGTGAACAGGCGGCGGAACTGGTCGAGGCTCATGCCGGTCGTCACTTGCACGCGGGCGAAGGTGCGTGAGGCGAAGCGGACGGCGTGGGCGACGTGTTCGGGGTCAAGCCCTATTTCGTGGGCGAGTTGCCGGACTCCGGGCGAGTAGGTGTCGGCCATGGGGTTCTCCAAGAGGCGCTTGCGCGTATGGGTGCGCCCCCGGCGGTTGGCCGGGGGCGCGGGGTGCTGCTGGGGTTCGGGGATGGTTAGCGGCGTCCGCCGCATCCGGCGTGGCCGCAGCCGCCGCAGAAGCCGCCGCTGTTGCACTCGCAGCCACATCCGTGTTTCTGGATTTCCATTCCAATTCCCCTTCCCCTTCGGGCGTTTCCCGAATTTCTTACTTATATCTTAATGGCAGATGCCCAAGAAGCAAGGTATGGCAAACTGAATGCGCATTTAATTTCCGCAATTCAATTTCCTAATCTGCTGCTGCCGGAATGAGATCGGGCCAGCGGACGGCCTCCAGCGCGCGGCGGTGCGAGTCGGGCACGGGCACGGTCGGGTAGCCGAGCCAGTCGAGTCCCATCGCGGCGAGGATCGTGGCGTCCGCCTGGTCGTAGCGGCCCGGCCCTTCACACGGGACGCCGTACCGCTCGACGGCCACCGAGCGCACCATGCCCTTCGCGACGCGGGCCCGGTCCTTGCGCGGGAAGTCCTGCGCCGGGTTGGCCCGACCGGTCGCGTAGATCGTGCGCCCGTGCGGGGTCACGACGGCGTACGGGATGCTGTGGCGCCACAGGTACTGCGTGACCAGCCACCACAGCCCGGCCAGCTCGTGGTGCCCGGCCTGCCCACCCTGGGCGTACGCGGCGCCCTCGACGACCACCAGGTCCGCGCCGTCCTTCACGCTCAGCGCGATGGCCGTGACCAGCCAGTCCAGCCGCTCGTGGCTGCGGCGGCGGCCGGGCCGGTAGGCGCGTGCCCAGTCGGTTCCCGCGATGCCGGTCGAGGTCAGCGACAGGTCGAGGCCGACAACACGCGGCTGCCACTCCCCCATCTTCTGGACGCTCGGCAGGGTCACCGGGACGCTTTGGAGTTCGGCAGTCACCGATCGCCCTCGCCGGTTGCCGCGCGATGGTCAGTGATAAGCCGGTTGGCCTCAGCCACGGCCGCAGTCTTGGCGCGGGCCGTCCACTCGCCGTCGTAACTGCCGGGCGGCCCCCACAGATACCAGCCGGTCTCGTGGTAACCGTCCTTCGGATTCCTGCGGCGGTAGCTCAGTTCCCACCAGCCGTCGCGCCAGCGCCACAGGTGCTTCGCGTCCGGGTCGGGCACCCAGCCGGCCCGCTCGGCCAGGGCCTGGAGACGCGCCACGTCGGTGCGCAGCATCGCCGCTTCGGCGGCGGCGTCCAGGTCGCGCGGAGCGGTGCACTCGCCGCCGCCCGCCTGATGCCCGGGCGAGGAGGGGCGAAGGCCAAGCTGCCGCACGGCCTCGTCCCTCTGGCGCGCGACGCGCCTTAGCAGACGGGCCGCGCCAACCATGCACCGCTCCTCCAGCCACTTCGCCGTGGCATCGATCTCGACGCCCACGGAACGGTCGTTCATCTCGAACTCCTTCGGCGGTGCCGTCCCGGCGTGCGCCGGGACGGCACCTGGTGTGCAGCGGGTTACGGGCGGGCGACCTTGGGGGCCTTGGGGTCCTTCTGGATGCAGTTGCCGGACTCGGGCATCGCCCGGCGGCCCGCGACGAGGTCCTGGAACCGGGCGCCGGGACGGAACTTCACGACCCGGCGCTCGGCGACCTCCACCGGCTCACCGGTCTGCGGATTGCGGGCGGTACGGGCCGGGCGCACCTCGGGGGTGAGGCTGCCGAAGCCGGTGACTGAGACGACCTCACCGGCGGCGACGGCGCGGACCATCGCGTCGAGCGCGGCTTCCACGGCGTCGGCCGCCTGAGCGCGGTTGCCAGTCACCTTCGCCACGGCCTGGATGAGTTGGGCCTTGTTCACGGGGCTTTCCTTTCGATTCAGCTGGGCCACAGGAGTCGAGGGACGGGCGCGCCACGCGGCGGGCCACGGGTTCAGTCCGTAGCCGGGGTCCGCGACGTGGTCGCACACCGAAGCGCGAGAGCACACACGTTGATTCATGAATGTCATCTATCTCGCGTTAGTCGGGCAGGCGGACGAGGAACTTGCCGACCGCGAGCACCTGGGAGATGGGCAGGGCGACGGCCGCGTAGTCGGCCGAGATCAGCTGCGGCTCCTCACCGGGGCGGGGCCGGGCGGGCACGACCCAGGCCGTACCCGTCCAGTCCGCGTAGCGCGCCCCGACCTCGAGGAACTGCCCGGCGAAGAGGAACAGGCGGGTGCGCAGCGACGAGGACCATCCTTCGCCCGGCACCGGGCCGTCCCCGTGCGGGGTCTGGAGGCCGAGGAAGTCGGGACCGGCGGTCACCAGGGTGCCCGCAGACCCCAGGGAGCGGAACTCGATCGCCTCGCCTTTGCCGCCGGCGTTCAGCCACCGGGACAGGTCGTCGGCGCTCAGCTGCACGTGCCAACCGTGCAGCGCGCCGTGGTCGCGGGCGTCGAGTACCAGGCGCAGCAGGGCGCGCCAGGGCAGGCGGCCGACGTGGGGTGCGGCGGGGATGGTGAGCTGCGCGACGCCCTCGGTGAAGCGGAGCAGCTGGTGGCCGCCATTGGTGACGTGCTCGATGGTGACGGTGTCGGACGACTCCAGCCAGCCGCGCAGCGTGGTGGCGTCGTCGTAGCCGACTGGGGCCGTCCACACCTCGCCCGCGACGGGGGTGCGGGCGACGGCGAGCGTCCGGTCGCTGCACGCGACGACGTGGAGGTGGCCGGGGGTGCAATCGAGGATCAGGGCGTCGAGGTCGTTGGCGTCCTCGTCCGCCCGGAAGCGGTGCGGGGCGGCCTGGTCGAGGATGGCCGCCAGGTCGCGGGCCTTGATGGTGAACATGGTGTGTCTCCGCAGGAGTTGTAGGGGTGGTGATCAGGCGCCGGAGGCGCGCTTGCGGGCCCGGCGGGCTTGCTGGGCGAGCCGTCCGGCCTCCAGGCACAGGGAGCAGGCGCGCTCCCCGCGCCGGTTGTGGGCACGGGCACCGGCTTCGGTGCCGTGGGTGATCGGGCGTCGGCCGCGCTCGCGTAGTTCGACGGGCTGAGCACCCTCGCAGGTCGCGAGGACCTGGCCGTTGCGCCAGAGCCGCCCGCCGCACACGCCGTCGAACAGGCTCGTACTCGGCATGACCAGGTCGATGCACTGCGAACGGAACGGGCAACCCTGGCAGGCCGCGAGGAGCGAGAGGACCAGCGGCTCCGTCGGGGCTTCGGCCGCCGTCTCCTCGGACGTGAAGCGGGCGTCCCCGGCGCAGGGGGCCTGGGCGACCCACCCGTTGCCGCTCATCTGCTCCTCCTCCCGTCGGCTAGGCGGTCGGCGGCAGCGGCATCAGGCGGACCTGATCGCTGACGCTGGAGCCGTGGGGATGGGCGAAGCCGCGCGGTACCGGCATCAGGTGACGGTCGGCCAGCGGCGGGGGGAGGAAGACCTGTGCCACGAGGCGCGTGAGGGCGTCGTCGCACACCTTGCTGAGCCGGGGCTGGGCCACAGGGACGGGGGCGTCATCGTCCGCCTGCGCCTCGATGACCCCGACGACACGGCCCCCGCCTGCGCGGCCGTCCACGATGACCGCCGTCGCCGCAGGGTGGTGCCCGCGTCTCAACTCGGCCACGCGGGCCGCGCGGTCGGCCGGGGGCAGCTCCAGAAGCCAACTGCCGTCCATGCCCGTGTTGCGGTGCACGAGCGCCCACACGGGTGAGGTCGGGGGCAGGAGCGCGTACTCGATGTCCAGGGTGATGTCCGAGTCGATCTCGTTGAGCGGATGCCCGGCCTGGGTGCCGTCCCACAGCCAGGGGCACGCTCCCAGCGGACTTGGCTGCTCGCCGAGCACGCCGTAGACGGTGACGACGCGGTCTTGGCCGCTGCGGTCGATGGCCACGTAGACGGCCTCGGGGCAGCGGGCACGGATCTTGGCCGCGAGGTGATCGATGATGCCCAGGCAGTGCGCTTGCTCGGCTCGGCGGAGCGCGAGCGACAGCTCCTCGCGCTGCTGAGCCAGGGTGGCCACCTGGTCGTGTGCTGCCGGTGTCATGGCAGGGGTGTCCCTTCTTCTTCGGAGTGGGTCAGGCAAGGACGGGCTTGAGGCGTTCGCCCAGCCACCGCGCGACGTTGACGCTCACCGCGTTGCCGGCCTGCTGGGTCTGGGCGGCCTTGGAGCCGACAACCTCGTAGGTGTCGGGGAACCGCTGGCCGCGCAGCTGCTCGCGGGGCTGGAGCATGCGGAAGTGGCAGTCCTCGATGGCGGGGGCGCTGCGTACGACGGCCGCCGAGTCGCGGGTCGACAGCGTGTGCAGGGGCTCGGCCGCGGTCTTCGGCGCGGCCTTGCGGTACGGGATCACCAACGTGTTGCGGGCCCGGGTGCGGACGTTGCCGTCGGGCACGACCAGGCCGTGGTGGCGGGCCGTGGCGATGGTGCTCAGCGGGGCGTCGATCGGCGCGGCGTCGCAGTTGTTGCGGAACTCCACGATGAACGGGTCCACCGTGACGAGGGCTTCGCTCTCCCGGGTGGTGCGGGTTCGCATCGGCTCCCCGACGGGCGAGGCCGTGTCGTTCCACGAGCCGCCGACCGGCACAAGGAGAGCTTCACCGAGCTTGGCCGTGCGGGTGGGCAGTGGCCGGGTGTGCGGGGCGAAGGCCCGGTCGGTGCCGTCCTTGCCGTGTGTGAGGGTGACGACGGACGGTTCGTAGGGGAACTTCGCCAGTCCGGCCGCTATGCGGCGCATGGTGTTCGGCACCAGCGGGCGGGATCGGTCTCCGATGCGCTGGCCGATGTCGTCCCACATGATCACGTCGGAGGCGGGCCGGACGTACGGCTCCACCAGCGCGTGGCGGCAGCGGATGTTCGGGCAGCGGTAGTCGTACTGCTGCTGGTACTTGCCGACCTTCACCCGCGGGTCGCGCCAACTCTGGCGCGCCTTGACGTCCCGCCCGCACTCGAAGCAGTACGCCAGCGGGCGCGGGGCGAAGTCAGGTCGGCGGATCCCGGTGAGGGTGAAGACCGGGTACACGCGGTCGCGCCACTGCGGGGCGTATGGATTGGTCTCCGACCCTATGTGCGCCGAGGACACGGAGACGATCTGGACGCGGTAGCCGAGTTTCTTCATGGCGCGGATCCACTCGGGGAACAGCAGCCAGTCGGTGATGAATTCGACGACGTTCTCCACGACGACGCACGGGAACCGCTTCGCCTCGGCGGCGCGCAACACGCACCACGCGGTCACCCGGGTCATCTCGAAGGCTTCCGGGGGCAGTTCGCGCCACTGCTCCTCTTCCTCGAACAGCGCGTCCTGCACCGGGTCGGGCCGCTTCTTCCCGCCGGCCGGGCTGACCTCGGTGCAGATGACGCTGGCCCACATAATCAGAGCCCGGGGCAGCCAGCGCATGGGGTAGTTCTGGATGTTGGCGCAGCGCGCAGTCGCCTTCGGGTGGTTGAGCTCGAACGTGTCGACGGCGGTCTGCCAGTGGTTGATGCCGAGGATTGGGTCGAAACCGGCTTCCAACAGGCCGGTGGCATCTCCGCCCGCTCCGCAGAGCAGGTGGATGGATCGGGGCACGGTCTTAGGTCTCCAAGAGGCGGGGCCGCCCGGCCCGGATGGTGGGCCGGGCGGCCGTGGTCAGGACTCGTCGGAGGCGCGTAACGCGCGGTGGTAGCGGCTGTCCTCGATGCCGAGGGCGGTGAACCCCAGCAGGCCGAGGGCGCACACGATCAGCAGCCAGATCACCGGTCCGCGCCCCCGGTGGGGGGCGGTGTGCGGTGCGGCCGGTCAGTCATCGCTGCGGGTGACGCGGACGGTCGTGATGTGTCCGGCGCTCTCGAACAGCGCCAGCGGGTAGCCGTCCGCCTGGGGCCGCTGCCAGACGCGGCGGTAGCCCTCGTGGTCAATGAGCCGCTGGGACCACTCCGAGAAGCGGGCGATGGCGGTGGCCGCGCCCTCGATCCCGGCGGTCTGGTTGTGGTTCGCGCCGTACGGCGCGGTGTGCGTGGCCGAGACGATCAGCCGGGGTGCGCGGCGGGGAACGTCGAGGCCGTCGATGCGGGCCAGCAGGGGGATGATGCTGTTGCCGTGGTGGCGCTGGGGTCCGTTGGGGGTGGAGTCGTACAGGACGGTATGCCGGTCGGCGTTCTCCACGTCCTGGCGGACGGCGGTCCAGCCGGTCACCTCGGCGGGGTCGGCGGGCAGGCTGTGCTCGGAGGCGATGATCAGTTCCGTGCCGTCCCGCAGGTCGGCGCGGACGTGGAACTCGCCGCCGGAGGTCTCGATGTCGGTGACCCAGCCCGCGTAGCGCAGCGGGGTGACGACGTGGCCGTAGCCGTGGAACAGCCTCTGCCACAGCGGGTCGGTGGTGCGGTTGTGGTCGGGCAGAGCCGCGATGGTGGTGGTCATGTTCTGGTCTCCAAGAGGGTGTGCACGACGAGCGCACAGAAGGTGCGCCCGTCGTTAAAAAATGTCACCTATCTCAGGTGAAGCGTGATTCAGACGGTGGGCAGTTCGCTGCGGGCGAGGATCTGCACGGACCACATGCGGCCGCCGCGGGTGACGACGCAGCCGATCATGCGCCCCTCATGGGGCAGGACGAAGCCGCTGCCACCCTCCTCCTCGCTCAGGTCGCTGACGAGCTCGCGGACGCCATGCTCGGCGCACTCGGCCGAGCAGTACAGCTGGCCGACCAGGCGCGGAGCGAGGTGCGGGCCGTGGATGACTTCGCCGACCACGACGTAGGCGTCGGGGGCCGGAGTGAGCGTGTCGTTCAAGGTGGTCTCCAAGAGGTCGGTGAGTTCGGCCAGTTCCGATCTCATGCTTATATCTTAATGGCATACACCGGGGCGTCAATGTTGTCGATCTCGTGAACGCCCCTGTTTCTGGCGAGAGTTGGCACCCGTCTCGCGCCCCATTCGCGCCAGGTCTCGCACTCGTTGGCGGGCCATCTCCAGGGCTTGCGGGTCCGTCTGGGCAACGCGCCGCTCCTGCTCGGCGAAGAACTGCCGTAGCCAGTCCTGCTGCTCGCGGTGCTCGCGGTCGGCCGCTTCACGTCGAGCCTGCTCCCGCCCGGCACGCGGGTTCGTCCCGCACCCCCGGCAGCTCCCCACCGGCTCGGCGTGCTTCGGACAGCCCGCCCGCTGCTGGTCTCCGTGCCCCGCCTCCGGCTCCCCTGCGGCGTCAGCCGTGGGGGTAGGGGGGTGAGGAAGAGAAGAGGAAGAAGGAGGAAGAGAAGGGGTTTCCCCAGGGGAACCCGCTCGGTTTCCCTGCGGCAACCCACTGGGTTCCCCCAGGGCAACCCTGCCCGGAGCGTCATCAGGGTTCCCCTGGGGCAACCCTGGCTCCGACGCGGCCTCGGCGGCGGCCCGCGCCTCCTCCCGTGCGGCGACGTCCTGCTGAGTGCGGGCCGCCGCGGAGGGCTTGCGGCGCGCGCCCTTGCGGGCCAGCCGGGGGTTGGTCGGGGCACGCTGCGCCGCCCGGCGCCGCTCGATCAGCTCCTCCGTCGACGGGATGGGCGGCACGCCGTGCGGGAACACCCGGTACTCGGCTCGGCGGCCGACACGGCCGATGGTCACCCGCTCGACCAGTCCGAGGCCGACGAGCTGCGTCACCACCGTGATGACCTGCTTCTCCCCTACGCCGGCCCAGGCCATCATCCGCTCCAGCCCTGGCCGGGCCAGTCTGGTCTGGTCGTCGGCCGAGTCAGCGATCTTCATGAGGACCTGCTTCTGCGTCGTGTTGATCACCTCCTTCGGCAGGTAGGCGGCCGCCACCATCAGTTGGATGCTCACCGGCACCTCTCCGTGTTGCGTCCGGTTCCCGCCGCGCCAGGGCGGGGCGGAGCACGCCGGCTCCGGCCCCGCCGGGTGGCGCGATCAGGGCTTCTTGCGCGCGGTGACGTTGATGCTCACCGCGGTCCGCCGGTCGTGGTCGAGGCGCGTGGGCAGGGGGATGCCCACCTCCTTCAGCGTCGCCTTCATCGCCGCCGCGTCGGGCACCATGGGCACCTCCAGTCCTGCGCGGCGGTACAGCGCGAGCATCGCCTCGACGTCATCGACCTTGGTCGGGTTGCCGCCGCTCCACTTCAGGACGTTGTCGCCGTAGACGCCGGGTTCGGAGCCTTCGAGCTGGGCGCGCAGGAACTTCTGCCGGTCCTTGAGCGGCTTGATCTGCTCGGAGACCTCGGCGTATTCGGCCAGCGCCTTCGCGCGTTCCTCGTCGTCGTGGATGAGCTGGCTCTGCGGGGAGCGCCCGGCGACGAGCGGCCCCCAGCACGCGGTACGGAAGGGGCAGTGGTCGCAGATCGCGGAGATGCCCGGCCCCTGGAAGGTGCGCGGCAGTTCCTCCGGGGAGGCGGCGGCCCGCACCTGCTGAACCCACCAGCGGGCACGGCGGGCGCGGTCGGCCTCGTAGGCGATCTCCTGAACGTGGTCGTCGCCGTTGTCGCGGTTGATGAACCGGAAGCGGATGCGAGCGACCGGCACCGGCCCGAGGCGGGCGAGCTGCCGCTGACCCGGGACGCTGGCGAAGCCTTCCGTGCCGAGCAGGTCGGCGTACAGGTAGACCTGCCGCAGCTCGGCCTCGCTGGCGCCGTACCGCAGGATGCTGTCCCACTGGTAGGTGCTCTTGGTCTTCACGTCCTCGACCGTTGTCTCCTCGGCCGGGAGCGTGGGGCGCAGTCGCTTCGGCAACCGGGCGGCGGTGGTCGAGTCGAGCTGGACGGCGTCGATGTGGCCCCGGACGGTGTTGTCCTCGACGCGGCGCTCGATGAGCCAGCCGTACTCCTCGCGGGCGGCGTCGAGTATCCCGGTGTGCAGCCAGGTGCCGAGGATCGCCTTGCGCTTCTCGCCGACGTCGGTCGGGGTGCGGCCGTGCAGGAGGTATCCGGCCCGGCGTGCGCACACGGTGTCGCTGGCGCCGAGCTTGGTCTGTTGGGAGCGGGGACGGCGTGCGTCCGCCGCGTGCGCGGCGGGCCACAGGCTGACGGGCCGCTCCGGCGCGATGGCCATGGTGGTCACGGTGTTCTCCAAGAGGGTGGGGTGCCGCCCGACGACAGCGGGCGGCACCCGGTGTCGTCAGGGTCAGGAGGCCCGGCGAGGTGCGGCGGCGCGCTTTCGCGGAGCCCGCTTCGCCGGGGCCGGGGGCTCGTCGGGCGGGGCGGATTCGGAGGAGGCGTCCGGCTCGGCCTTCGCGGCGGCCTTCTTCGCGGCACGCGCCCGCTTCTTCGGCGCGGGCTTCTCCGTGGTCTCGCCCTGGTCCTCGGCGGACTCCTCCTTCGCGTCGCCGCCCTTGTCGGCCCCCGCTTCGAGCCCGGCGGCCTCGCGCAGGCGTCGGGTCGCCTCTTCCGCCTCACGGACGACGGCTTCAGCGTCGGCCCGCGCCATCTCCTCATCCGAATACACGCCGGACAGGTCCTGCGGCGCGGCCATGCGCAGCGCGCCGGCCTCGGCGCACTTGCGGAGCATGTGGGCGGGCATCTGCTGCCACATCTTCGCCACGACGTACGCGCCCTGCTTGCGGTCGTAGTACGTCGGGGCGAACTCGTCCCAGCGGGCGATCATGGGGAACCGGCTGGTGCCGCGCAGGACGGTGACCTTGACCGCGGCCGGGTACGCCTTGGACAGCCAGACCTCGTGGGCGTTGCCCTCGGAGTCGTAGTAGACGGTGTCCTCGTACGAGATGGACTCCCCGGCCTTGGCCGCCGCCCGGTGCGCGACGGTGCGGAAGCCGTCGATGCCGGTCTGGATGGTCCAGGTCTTCTCCGGCTCGTCGGGGTTGTCGGCGGCCTTCCAGTTGGTGCGGCCGATCATGTAGATCTGCCGGGCGAACGGGTCGAGGCCGCTGCGCACGCAGTAGTGGAAGAAGACGGCCAGTTGCGCACGCGGCGCTTGCTCCAGCCCGGGACTGATCAGAGCCAGGGCGGCCACCTGACGTGCGTCGAACTCCAGTTGGTCGGCGCGCAGGACGACGGCGCTCTGGGACACGCTGCGTTCGGGCAGTACCTCTGTGGTCGTCAGGGGCGGCGCGCTGGACGCAGCGTCGTCGCCCTGCTGTTCGGTCGGTTGGTTCATGGGGCGTTCGTCTCCAAGAGAACTGATTCAGTCGGTCCGCAGGGCGCGGACCTCGAAGGCGCTCACCCACTCGGGGTGACGCTCGATGAGCAGCCGGACGTACCGGCTGCGGAAGTTGTTGTTGAGGCGGAACTCGTCGCCCTCGGTCGCCGTGACGTATCGCCAGCGCAGGACCTCGAAGAGCATCCCGATGCCGACTCGGCTCGCGCCGCGCTTCAGGTAGTCGGCGGTCAGGGCTTCCAACGCGCGGAGCACCCAGGGGTTGAGCTGGTGGAACGTCTCGAACTGGGCCTGGATCGACGCCGGCTGGTTCTCCGGCTGCCTCACGGTGTGGATGACCAGGCCCGGTATCTCGTCCTGGACGGCTGCCATACCCACCCCCTGGTGTGACCTCTTTCAAGAATGTCACCTATCTTGAGGGTCGGCGGCCAGATGATCAACCCCACCGGCTACAGGCGCGACTTCACGCACTTGGCCCGAGGTCAGGCGGAGGTCCGCTCGGCCGCCTCCTCCATGCGTGCCTCGCGAGCCTCGTTGGCCGCCGACGCGGCCCGCAGGGCATCGATGGCGATGTTGGAGTCGGGGTGCTTGAGGACGTAGAGCGAGAGGGCCCCTTCGATGATCAGGGCATCGCGGGCGCTCATGACCGCGATCTCGTCGCCTCCCGGCGTTGCGCTGAACTGCACTGCTGCCTCCTTGGTGAATTGTGGCCCCCGCAAAGGGGATCACTTATATCTTAATTGCAATTCGAGGCTAGGTACAGTGTTTGCGCAGGTCAGATGGCCTTTCGGGTATGGCGGCCTCGGGTCAGTACGCGACTGCCGGGCCCGTCGTACGTGCCGTCGCGAAGGGCGGCGACGACCGCTTCGTCCACGTCCCAGGGCAGGCCCCGCGCGCTCTCGCGGAGCTTCGGGACAGCATCGAGGACGGTCTCCAGCATCCAGAGCCTCGACCCGGACAGCAGCCAGTCGTGCTCCGGAAACCGCCCAGTCGCGATGGTCGTCGCCAAATTGCCCTGCGCGGGCAGATGGAACAGCTCGATGATCTCCTGCTGGCCGACGATCGGCGGCAGCTCATCCCCCAGATCCGGCTCCCAGCCCTCACCCTGCTCCGCGATGATCCGCGCCCTCACGTCCAGGTCGACCTGTCGGAACCGCGCCGTGGTCGCTCCCCACCTGACAGCGAAGCCGAGCGGCCAATACCGCACCCCACTGACGATGATGGCGGTCTCCGGATCCAGCACACTGCCGCGGCTCGGCGCCAGCCACTGCGCGACCTGCTTCGCGTCGACGCGGTACAGCGCGGCGAACTCCTGGTGCCCGACCAGATACGGCTTGCCCCGACTCATCCCCGTCCTCCGGTCTCTGCCCTGGTGCAGTGGGCAGCGTAGCCGTACGCGCACGCCGGCGTCGGCGGCGGTCGCTGCTATGGTGGCGGCGGTCTTTCTCCAAGAGGACCGATCGGCCCCCGCTTCGGCGGGGGCCGTGTGCGTTGCCGCGCTGCCTACGCGGTCTTGCCCTCGGACCGGTCGGCGGTGGAGCTGAGCCGGGGCGCGCCCTGCTCCTTCCTCTGTCGCGTGAACCGCAGGGCGTGGATGGTGCGCCCGCCGGTCGCCTCGCGGAAGGCGCCCGCCAGCCTTGGTTAGCCGCCGCCCATTCAGTGTGAACAGCGGTCCGTCCGCGCGCGAACCGCTGAGCTCTAGCAGGGCGTTGGCCGCCGATGCGATGATCCCGGCCTCATTAGCTTCGTTCACGTCCAGCAGCAGCGTTAGTCGGCCGCTTTGGGCCGCAGTTACGGATCTTGAGGCCCGTGGTTGTCTTGAGAAACAGCAGCGCGGGCGTCGGCTCAGCCGGTCGATCAGGGTCGCGCTTGCGACTGCCGTCCCAGTGCGGCCAGCCACCTCCGCGAGTTGCACGCGCACCGCGGAGACGACGATCGATAACCTCAAGGAGTTCGTCGCCCGCTTCGATCAGGCTGCCGAGTCCGGGCCAGCCAGCTACGAGGTGACAATGGGGCCGATACCGATCCCGTCCGAGTGGTAAGCGACATAGGCCCGATCAGGGTGCTCGTGATTGGCGGCGTCGGCTTGGGCCCCGGCGAGGTCTTGTCGTACAGCACCAACCCAGGCGCCGCTGCGGTTAACGCCAGTCAGGTCCTCGGCGTGGCGACTCACTGGGCAGACCGCGACGTACTCGTACGAGTCTGGAGAGCCTCCGCCCTCTCCGGGATTCCTCACCGTCGCCCGGATCGGGGGCCCCGATGTGGCGCTGCCTCCCCCCGCGAACATTTCGAATTTCGGTCCGTCATGGAGAATCCAGACGACCATGGGATCAGTGCCGAGGTGGTAGCGCGGCACTTGCTCCTTCGTCTTCGCGATCTTGTCGTGTGGCACGTTCACCTCTCCGCTAGTTGGGATGAAGATGATCCGCTTGAGTGGCCTGAGCATCAGGTGAACGGCGTGTCAAACGTGATCTGTGCACGACCGTGGCAGTTGCTGAACGCGGCCACGACAATGGCGACCGCTCGAGGGTCCGCGTGGAACCAATCAACGCTCTGACCGGGCTGAAGGATGACGTGAAACGTGCCCTCACCGCCCTCGGGCACGAATGCCCCAGATGCTGTGACGCCGGCAAGGACGATCGGGCATTCGCCGGTGTTCACAGGATGGCCTATGCCAGCCGCGGTCGTGTGTTCGTTCGTCAGCCTTATATAGTTGGAGGCGCTGCCAGGGCTGGGGACGTCCTGCCACGTCCGACCGTCCGCGGTGAGCCCGCTGCTCGGCGGTGAACCTGCACTTGTCGGTTTCCTCTCCGGAGTGCCCTCTGAGCTTGGCCCGGCGCTCAGCGGATCGCCAGGTGCCACCCTCTGGCCGTTGCGGCCGCGCGTACCAGCAGGCCACAATCCCGCTACCCCGCCCGAAGCCCTGGGGGCCGACGTGCCGGACACTCGGATCGTGATCGTCTCCGGCTCTACATACTCGTAGGTGCCAGTCTCGGGGTTCCGGTGCGCCCATGCCACGAATTGGCCGGTCCTTGCGTCGATTACGGGAACTGAGCCCCCTCCGCCTTCATCTCCCGGGATGATCCCGTGGTAGGTACCAAAGTCGTGGAGAATGGCCAGAAGGCTTGGCTCAGGCCCCGGCCCGGGTTCCGCCTTCTTGGTCTTGGCCAGCTCGTCGTCTTGAGGCATTGGTTCGCTGCCCTTCAAGGGTGGGTGCACGCTTCCCAGGATGGGTTCGCCCAACTCTCTGAGCATGGTGCACGTTTCAGGAAGTCGTCGTGCCACGTACCCGGGTGCTGAATGTTACGCGGCCAGATCTGTCGATCTTGAGACATTTGCCGACCTCAGGTGTGGGCCTGCGGCTTCCTCCGATCGCGAACACAACGGGTTCTAAGGTGCGGGGGGTGGTGGCACGTCGTCGATGCTGACATGGAGCAGCGACAGCTGATCCTGGACGGTCGGGTCCTGCTGGTAGTCCAGGTGGCCCAGGATCGGCGCGAGCAACGGCTCGTCGGCGGTACGCCCGTAACGTACGGGGTCCTTCAGCGGGCCGAAGTCCACCTCATCCCACTCGGTCTGGATGGCGATCGGACCTCCGATCGGGTCAGTCAGCCGCCATCCGTTGCGCCAGGCGTTCAGGTCTCGGTGCAGCGCGTGGAGGTGCCCCCGTCCGAAGTACGCCGGGAACCAGCGTCCGTAGATCCGGCTCAGGGGTGAGCCGCAGGTGAGGAGGGAGATCCGGCGCCGTGCAGCCGGCGCAAGCTGCCACAACGCGGCGGCGATCAGCACACTTCCCTGGCCGTATCCGCGGAGGACCGTTCTGCGGCGGCCAGCCTCCTTGAGCGAGGTGGTCAACCGCCAGGAGAGATCAGCGATCGCCCGCTCCGCGTACGAGGGCGGGGCCAGCGGGTGGGCCGCCCGCGGCCAGAAGGTGCAGATGTCCCAGAACAGTCCGAACGTGCGCCGCGCCGCAGAGTTCCGGTACGCCAGCCAGCTCATCGTCAGTAGCAGCGCGACGAGAAGTCCCACGAGCCAGGCGCCCATCGCTTGAGCGGTCGCGCCCAGCTCGGACAGCGGCCCCGGCGCCACGCTCGTCGCCCGGTCGGGAGCCTCCTGGGTCGTCAAGGCGCCGACCATTGCCGCGACACTGAGGAGAGCGACGACGCATGCCAGCGAGCCCAGCACCGTAGGAGCGAAGTCGGTGAGCTTCGCGCGGGCCTTCGCGGTGGCGATGGCCCGGGTGCGTGGCAGGTTCATCGCCTCCACGTCGTCGTACAACTCGCCCGGATAGTCCGCGACGACCCACGCCGCCATGCTCTTCCGGCGCCTCGACTGCCGTATTGCGACCAGCACGACGAGCTCCACGCCCACCAGGGCGACCAGGGGGAGCATGGCCGCGTGCCAGACGAGCATCACGGGCGGCCCGGCGATCGCCGGGGGGTGCCCGGTGGTGTTACCGGGGTCCAGCCAGTTGGCGACCAGTTCGGCCGCGCCGCCGGAGAACCCGCCGGCCAACGCGCAGGCGACTGCGGCGAATGCGGGGCCGGCCTGTCCCCGCAACGCGACCATCTGGGGATACGAGTGGAAGAGGAGGCGGGCGACGACGACAAGCGCGGCGGTGAGCAGCCAGGGCACCAACACCAGGTAGTCGACGGCCTCTGCACCGGGCAGCCGCCCGCTGGACTGCCACTGTGGCCGCGACCAACCGACGTACACGAGGGCGAGCGCGAACTGGGCCGACGCGGCGACGGGCAGCGCCCGGGCTACTGGTCGTGCCCCCGGCCGCAGATCCAGCCTGCTCTCGCTGCGGCCCCGCCGCGCCACGACACCGACCACCGCAAGCCAGGTGACCGTCACGGTCGAGGCGAGCGCCCAGCCACCGGCTTCGAGCACTCCGGCGCCGTGCGCGGAGCGGTCCCCGGCCAGCGTCGCCACCACCAGGGCCGTGGTCACGGTCAATAGCCCGGCCGCGGTGTGCGCCGCACGCAAGGACGCCGTGAACGCCCGCCCATACCAGAAGCCCGGCAACTCCAGCTTCGAGCGCCACGACGCGTAGTCCCCGTCCTCCGCGAGGAATCGCTGCGGTGGCGGGGAGGTCGACTCGTGGGCCGTCCACGACAGGCAGGACAGCCACGCCATCAGGGCTACCCCACCGGCCGGAATCAGGGCGCAGACGGCCAGCCGGCGGCCCGGCTCGGACCACCAGCCGTACGCGTCGGCGGCCAGGGAGGCCAGCCAGGGCTTGCCACTTGCGCACGACGCCGTTCCGGCGCACTGCCACGCCACGAGGTCCAGAACCACCTCGCAGACGACGGCGGCCAGCAGCACGGTCAGGCTAAGTCCGAGGAGGCGGACGAGGACGTCGTACGCACGCTGGGCCGTGGGCCGCCGGTTGCCGTCGGGCTTGGCCCAGTGGGCGAGGTTGACCGCGATGAAGGGGAGCGACAGCAGCCACAGGGCCCGTGCCGCGTTGCCCAGGGCCAGGTTCGACCAGGAGTACGTCTCGGGGACCGGCCCGTCGGATGCGTCCCGGTCGTCGACCCTGCGGTAGATGCCGGCGGTCTGGTCGCCCGACACGAGCTCGACACGCGGATCATTCAGGATGTGCGCGGGCGAGGTCTCGTCGAGGCCGTGGACCGCGAGTTCCACTGCCCGCTCGCGCGTTCGGGCCAGCGCGGTCAGGTGTTCCTCGTCGTCGGTGGCCGACTGGACGAAGGTGTTCTCGGCGAGCAGCGGGCCGATGCCGATGTTCTCGCGGATGCGGTCGGTGCGCCGTACGTCGGTGGCTAGTTGCACCGCGCTCTCGGTATCGCCCAGGGAGGCAACTTGATGGGCATAGTCGGACAGCAGGTAATCGGGGGTTGCCTCGGGCCATCCTTCCGCCGTGTAGCTGGCGTTCCATGTCTTGATTCGCGCCTCGTACTCATGGATATCGTCTTCCAGCTCGTTGCGGGCGACCTCGAGCAGGGTGTCGTGGGCGAACGCGTACCCTCGCTCCGCGGCCAACGTCTCGGTGGCATTCCCGCTCGGGTGCAGGATGCGTCTGAGGGGGCGGTCGATCCGCCGCTTCACTTCGAACCGCGGGCGCTCGGTGAGTTCCTGGAGGTCCCGGACCGTTAGGCTGCCGCGCGCGGCTGCGACCAGTCCGATGATGTCGCGGGTCAACTCGTCGCCCTGCAGCGCCTCGTCCATCTCCCGGGCGGCCTCGTGCTGGATGTTGCGGGCGGCCACCGACGGTTCGAGCCGCAGCACCGGGCAGCGCCGCAAAGGGTGGTCGGGATCGACGTCCCTGGGCAGGCCGGGATGGGGTCGGCTGGTCACCAGGACCCGTACGTGGTCCGGCGGACTGCTCGGAAGCAGGGAGGCAATGCTCGGGCTCTTCGACCTGTCCTCGTCGAGTCCGTCCACTATCAGCAGGAGCATGCCGCCCTGTGCCGCTACGCGCTTCGCCGCTTGCGCGAGGAGCAGCCGGAGCTCCCCGGACCGGGCTGCCTCAGCAGTGGTGCCGATGGGGTCGCGGCCCGCCAGCGCGGCGCACTGCTGGATCAGGGATTCGACGTACGCGGGACTGTCCGCTTTGCTCGCATGCCTGTTGGTGACGAAGAACGACACGGGCACGACTCCGTGCGGGGGGTGCAGCGCGAGCCACGACGCCAGAGCGGTCTTGCCCGCCCACGCCGCGCCCTGGATCCACTGGTACCTGTCGGGCCCCGCACAGAAGCGGACCAACTGCTCCAGCTCGCGTTGCCTGTCCAGGAGTTCGTCCGGTGCGAGGGAATCCAGGTACGCCGTGAACGCGGCGAGCGTCGCCTCCTGGTGATGGGGGGGTACAACGTCCTCGAGGTCCGCGGGCCGCAGCCCGACGCCGAGCACGATCTCGAGCGCGGCGAGTTCGCTCTCGGTCAGCCGTTCCGACCAGCGGTCCAGTCGGCTCGCCGCGAGCCGCCCAGGACCGTCGGACAGATGGTGTTCGGCGACCACTCCGACGATGCGTCCCCCGCTGAACACGGCGGCCCCGGACATCGCGGCCCAAGGGGACTCTTCCTCCACCGGGTCGGGCGGGGTGACCGACAGGTCGAGGGTGCCCTCGCGGCGATTGGACAGCACCGCGCAGACGGCGTGGACGTGCTCCACGTCGCGGTACCGGGAGCCGTCGGGCGCGGTGCGCATCTTGAAGGCGGGGAAGCCGACGGCACCGGCATGGATGACGGCGTCCCGCTCACCGACCCTGCCGAACTCGGCGACGGCGGCCTGGGGCGCATCTGGGACGGCCAGTATCGCGATGTCGATCTCGGCGTGCTGCCAGATCACGGTGGCGGCGGATTCCGTCGTACCCGGCCGGTCCGCGTTGAAGCGCACCTGTACGGCTGTCGCGTCCCGCACCACGTGTCGTGCCGTCAGGACCGTCCGAGGCGCGATGAGATACCCCGACCCCCGTCGACCGTCACCGCCCTCCAGGTCCACGATGACCTCGGCCGCGTACTCGATGCGCAGGCCGGAGGACGTGGAAGGCGGCATGCGGTCGTCACCGCTCTCGGGGGACCTTGTTGCCGGAGATCAGCGCCGTTCGAGCCGTCCCGTCGGCACTGACGGTCTTCGGAAGGAGTGTGAGGGTAATCCGCTGCGTGGCCGTCTGTCCGTACTTTCCGTCGGCACTGGCCTCGACGACCCAGAACCGCACCTTGCCGCTGCCGCCCCCCTCGCGGGACACGGCCACGGTCGCCTCAATCTCCACGGGGCCGAGTTCGAAGCGGACCGACTGTCCGGAGCCATCGACCGTCGCCTCGATCAGTTCCCGGCGCAACTCTCGGATCATCTCAGTGAGTTCAAGCATGTTTCCCCCTCGCTCCAAGCCCACGTGCCGATGCTACTGCCCCGGTCGGCACCGACCAGTGGAACCACGAGAACCTCCGCCAAAAAGGGAGGGGTTGGCGGGCCGACGCCAGCCGTCCGCCAGGACACGTTGTACTTGCGCTCGATCTCCCCCATCGTCATGCCGCCGCGGTCGTCGCGCCGGATCGCGGCGTACAGCTCCACCTTGGACATCTGGCGCATGACCCGGGGCCTTTCACCAGGAGGACCTCGATGCTGTCCAGGCAAGGACCTCGACGCCATCAAAGCTCAACTCGTGAACAAAGTCAGCCTCATAGATACCGGCCTCCTTCGGCCGGGCCTCCACTCCCAGAGCAGATGCCATACCGCGCGGACGGCGGCCGGGACCGCCGGGTTCGCAAGCGCGGTGTCCACCTCCAGGTCGGTGACGAGCAGACTTGTCGTATCCATCATGACCCCCAGGCCGCAGGAACAAATGGGCCCTCACGCTATTCGCACCGTCGGACAACACCGCTGAACAGCAGGGGTGTTCGTCTCAGCCGCGGGCCAGGCTGAAGACGGTGAGCACCACCGCGGTGATGCTCACCAGCACGGCGACGGTCGGCAGCGGCCACCTGGTCTTCTCCAGCGCGCTCACCCTTTCCTCCAGATCCCCCAGGGCCTTGTCCGTTTGGTCGCTGCGCTGGACGAGCAACGCCAACTGTCCGTCGATGCGCGCAAATCCGACCTCCAGCGCCTGGCGCAACTCCGCCAGGGCGAGCGCGACCTGACCTTCAGGCACGGTCTCCTCCTCTTCTCTCGCTGGCCGGCGGTCAGTACTTGGGCGTTGCCGGGTCACGCTTGAGCGGGAGCCACGAGGCCGTTCCGGGCCTGCCCAGGACGGTGCCGAGGGTGGACTTCAGCGCGCTGAGCGCGGCGGGTATCGAGGAGACCGCGGCGGCCTGCCACGCCGACAGGGACACCATGTCCGTCGTGCTGGAGGCCGCCATCAGGCCCAGCAGCGACTGGAGGTAGGTGGCAACGGTGCGCTCGGCAACATCGGCAAGGGCCTGCGGCATCAGGTCGTGCTCCTGGTTCGGGGTGGTCGGGGTCGGGTCGGCGATGCCGGCCTGGTGCGGGACGCGGAGGTCCGCCCAGGTCTGCGGGCCGGGAATGCCGTCGGCGTAAGCGCCGTGGTGGCCGCGCTTGATCTGGTAGGCCGCGTAGGAGCGGCGGTGCGCGTCGTTCCACACCGGGCCCGGCGGCGTGTCGTAGGAGTCGCAGCCCTCGGCGATCAGCCGCTTCGCCATCGCGGCGATCACCGGGGACGAGCGTCCCTTGTGGAAGAACTGCTTGCCCGGGTACGCCACGTACTTCGGTGTCGGCTTCGGCTTGGGCTTGGGGTCCGGCTTGGGCTTGGGCTTCGGGTCCGGCTTCGGCTTACTGCGGTCCTTGAGGTGCCGGGCGACCCGGGCGCGGAAGTCGTCCATGTCGATGCCGCCCGGGTCCGGCTTCCCTGGCCGCCACTCCTTGTGGCCGATGACGGAGTGCTCGTTCCACCCATGTGCGCGGCAGATGGCCGCCGCCGCCCGCGCCATCGCGTCGAGCTGTGCCGTCGGCCACGGCTGGCTCCCGGTGTTGATGCACTCGAAGCCATAGAAGTGCCGGTTGCCGTCGGTGTCCGCCTCGTTGTCGCGCGGCAGGTCCGTCTTCTCCGCGATGACCGCGAGCAGGACGTCGGTGTCCCCCATGCCGGCGTGGTTGGTCCGGCCGTAGCCGACCAGGTGGATCGTCCCAGACCGGTCGATGACGCCATGGCAGAGGGGACCTGGAAGATCCTGGTAGCCGACGCGGCACAGCTCCACCATGTCCTGCTCGGAGCTGTACGGCCCGGTGTGGTGAATCATGACCCCGTTCGCGGGGCCCCAGTTGCCGTGGGTGTTCCGGTTGTGGGTGCGCCATTTGCCGTGCTCGACCACGCCGAGCCCGGCGCCCTTCAGCACGGACAGGAACCTGTCCGCGCTCAGCGGTGTAGCCACGCGCTTCGTCCTTCTCCCCTGCGCCGGATGGCAGTCGGCCGTGGCCGCCGCGGCGGTCCGGTCCCTCGGGAGTCGAAGCGGGTGGAGGGTCACCCAGAGCGTCATGCTACCGGCGGCGCACCGGCCGGTGGCCGACGCGCGCAGCCGGTCAGGTGTCGGCGCGGTCGGTGCGGAAAGACGTGCTGTCCAGGCTGATCCAGGACGCGCGGACGGTGCCGCCGCCCTGGACGCGCAGCCGCACCAGGCCCTTGGGATCGATGTCGAGCTGGAGACTGCGGCGTGCCGCGTTGGAGGCGACATCGACCGTGCGCGGCGCTTCCGGCCAGTACCCCTCGGGCAGCAGCGCGACCAGCTGCTCGTCGGCGGCCCGGTCGCCGGCCAGTCCGATACGGCCGCAGAACTCGGTCGTGTCCCAGGGGTTGGCCCGGAACTGCGGCGGCTGCTCCTCGTCCGGGACGGTGGTGTCGCCGGTCAGCGGCAGGTCGCGCCACTCCGGGTACGGCGCGCGGCGGGCGCGTTCCAGGGTGACGACCCGCTTCTCCAGCTTGGCCAGTCGGCGGCCGAGGTCGGCGATGGTGTCCGGCACCTACTGCTCCTCTCCTTCGCCCGTCTCGTCCTCGGGCTTGTTGGTGCGCTCCAGCTTCAGCGTCACGCGCTCAGCCGTCTCGCCCTCGCCGGGCCGTACCGTCCAGCCGACGATCCGGCACCAGCCGTCGAACTCGGTGTGCGGCTCGAACAAGCGGATCCGTACGTCGTCGCCGATACGCAGCGCGTGGATCGGGGCCGCCGGGTGGTCGACGATCTCCAGCTCGGTCAGCGAGGGCAGGACCTGGCGGGCCAGCCGTTCACGGCGGGCCCGCTGCCTCAGCTTCGCTTCGTCCTTCTCGCTCGTCTCCAGCCGATGTTCCAGACGTAGACGGCCGTTGCGTACGCCGTCCACGACGACCTTGCGCTTCTTGCCCTCGCCCGCGCCGAGCCCAATGACCCACTGGGCGTAGGAGTCGGCGTCCTTGAGGACGTGCGGGGTGCCGACCACGTTGGCGCCGGTGGTGAACGTCAGGTCCTCGCGGCGTCGGCCAAGGCGCGGCGCACCGAGGATGATGCGGCGCTCAGCACGGCGCCCGCGCCAGGCCACGGTCTCCGACCACTCCAGGCCGTCGTCGATCTCGGCCATCTCGTCCACCATCTCGCCGAGGTTGCGCGGGTCGGTCTTCGAGGTGGTGTACGGGTCCTTCGCGGTGCCGGTCTTCGCCTTCGACTTCGTGTCGTCCACGACCACGCCGAGGTCGCCGTCCGGCTGTGCCTGGGCGTAGGCCCACACATCGCGGATCACGTCGCACGGGTCGCCTTCGATGTACGGGCCGCGGCCGTCGAGGTTGCCGTGCAGGTCGAAGCGGCGGTGGAGGTAGCTGGTGAAACCGGAGGCTTCGACGGGCAGGGTGCTGCCCTCTGGTTCGGCGCGCCAGAGCAGCCCGCCCCAGTCGAGGCGGGCGTTGCGCTCGACGAGGAGCACCGTGTCGCCAGCGTCGAGCGCGTCACCGAGGGAGCGGCGGAACGCCGTCGGCAGGGTCGCCTTCAGCGAGCCGGGCCCGGACATCTCCGGGCCGTACTCGACCTCGCTCAGGGGCAGGTTCCAGTGCAGAACGTCACCGGTCGCGGCCCGGGCCACGATGTAGCGGTAGTCGGCCATCGTCACGCAGGCCCTTCCGTGAACGCGACATCGAGCGTGACGGTCGTGCCCTTGGCCACGGTCAAGTCGCCGTCGCCGTACTTGTCGTTCTGGTTGATCTCGACGGCCAGGTGCTGGCGGGTGCCTCGGTAGGCGGGCGGTACGGCGAGCGTGTCGGCCAGGGTCACGGAGGAGCGGCGGGTGGTGGTGCCGTCGTCGTCCACGACGGTCGGCTTCGCGGCGCGCTCTCCGAGCCGAGTGCGCAGCTCGGCGTACACGGAGCCCGCCTCGGCGCGCAGGCCGGAGAGGGTGACGACGATGGTGGCCGTCGTCGCCCAGGCCGGGACGTCAAGATCCCAGGCGGCTTCCTTGGGCCAGGCCGCCCACTTGCCGTGCTTGCCGGGCACCTCCTCCGTCGTGGTCGGGTGCACGGTGCGCAGGGTGCGCTCGGTGCGCGGGTTCGCGAGCTGCCGCAGGTCGGTGATCATGTCGGCGGTGATCGCCGCGGTGTTGCGCGGCAGGGTGATGCGGGCCAGTGCGATCCCGGTCATGCCCTCGGGCACGGTGGCGGCGTCGCGGGCCACGCCCTTGACGACGTGGAAGTATCCGATCTCCTGCGTGCGGGGGTCGCGTTCGCCCTCCCACTCGGGGTCCTCGATCCGCAGGACGATCAGGTCAGTGCGGGCAAAGGGGCCGGTCGGCTCGACGTCGACCCGCACGTCACCGATGTTGCTCTGGGTGTAGGCCCCCTGCCACGGGCGGGCGCCGTGGATGAGGGCGGAGCCGTCACCGACGCGGACGCCGGGGCCGGGGGTCTCCAGCGGGCGGACCTTCAGGTCCTCGCTCTCCGCGACGCCCTGCCGGCCGCGGGCGAGATCGCGGATCATCAGGCGCATCGCGCGGGCGGAGTGGTCGGCCCCGCGCACCATCATGGGGGGTTGCAGCGTCACGAGTGCTCTCCGTTCACAGGGTGGTGTACGCCGACCGCCACGCCACCTCGAGGCGCGCGGTGCCGGACGGGTCGGTCGCGCTCCAGGCGATCTCGGACCGTCCGGGCGGGAGGGTGAACAGGTCGAGACGGGATGCGGGGCTGAGGTCGTTGGCGACGTTGACGGTGCCGTTGCGCAGGGCCCAGCAGGTGCCGGGCCGGGTCTCGATCTCCAGCCATTCGCCGTCGCGCAGCGACAGGTCGAGTTCGAGGACGCGGCGGGTGACGGTGTTCCAGATCCGTGGGTCGGTGACGGGGCCGTGCACGCGCAGACTCGGGTAGGTCGGCACGTCGCCGTAGTTGGTGATCCATCCGGGGCGGTCGTCGGCCGGCTGGTGGCGCGGGTCGGCTGGGCGGCACGCGGCAGGGCGGCCCAATGCCTCGTCGACGGTGCGGTCCCCGTTCCGGGGTCGGGCGGCCTGGTCCAGGCCGAGCGTCAGCTTCGACAGCTCGTCGTCGTACCAGCGGGGGTTGTCCAGGCCGACGAATTCGATGTCGATGGGTATCCACCCGTGCACGGCGTTGGCCGTGCTGGTGGCTTCCATCCGCCGAAGTCGCCCATACATACGGCGTGTTGTGTGTCCGGGCCACCGCCCCCGCAGGACGTGACGGCCGTCCGGATTGGTTCGGGCGTCGGGGGCATCCAGGGCCCGCTCCAGCCGGGCGAGAATCTCGGCGGCCTTCACGGGGTCTCCGGGCGTCTTGATGCCCGCTTCGAAGCGAAGGGGACGCGGGCCGTAGAAGTCCCGGCCCGGTGCGGTGCCGTCGCTGTTGGAGTTGTCGGCCTCCTGCGGCCGAGTTGCCGGTGAGCCGAGTCCTTCGACGTTGCCGATGGGGACGTAGCTGCCGGTGCCGAGGACGACTCCGCCGATCTCGTACTGCCACGGGGCCAGTTCGGGGCGGCTGTGCTTGTTCGGTGCTGTGGTCATCACACTCTCCCGCCCCGCTGCGCATTGCGCAGGGTGCGCATCATCTCGTTGCCGATCTGCTCGGGGGTGGCGGAGCTGTCGGTGACGGTGACCGGCATGGAGCCGATCAGCGGCTGCTGTTCGCGCACCACGACGACTTGGACCCGGCCGCCGGCGCGGGCGTCCACCACACGGGTGCGGGCGCGGTCGCTGCTGGTGCGGAGGTCGAAGGAGCGCACGACGCCCGCCATGGCCGCGACGCTGCGGGCCTGCTTGAAGCTGCTGGCGAGCATCGGGTTGTAGTCGCGGCTGCTCCGGCCTCGCACGCCGCCGTTGGCGTACCACTCGACCTGGCCGCCGAACCGGTCGACCACGGTCTCCACGACCGCCTTGCTCCGGTCACGCTTCGAGGCGCCCATCGGCACGTATGCCTCCCCGCCGGTCTCGGGCTCACCCCAGATGCGCCAGCTCCCTGCCGGGGCGATCTGCGCGACGTGATGCTCGCGCCGACGCGGACCGGTGATGCCGCCGTCGGCGAAGTAGTCGACGACGCCGCCGTCGGCCTGCTTCTTGGCCAGCCGCTCCTGGGTTTCAGCCTGCTTCTGGATGGCGTCGGCGATGGAGGCGTTCGACTCCTGCAGCTGGCTGAAGATCGATACGTGGCGGGTGGTGACGGTCACCTCTTTGCCGCGCAGCGCGTTGATACGGCCCTGGATCGTGTCGGCCGACTTCTTCGCGCCTCCGGTGGGGACCGTGACCTTCACGTCCTTGGAGCCGGGGATCTTCTCGATGCGGAAGCCGAGCGATTCCAGCTGCTTGCGGGCCTCGGCCGTCGGCGCGCTGACCCGAACGCTCTTCGCGCCGGGTGTCGCCCTGATCTTCGCCTGCACCGCCTCAAGGCTCTTGATCGCGGCGGCGGTCGGCGCCGACACCTTCACGTTCTTCGCGTTCGGGGTCTGTCCGAGCTTGTCGATCAGCACGTCCAGGTTTTTGCGGGCACCGGCCGTCGGTGCGGTGATCTTGATCTGCCGCGTGCCCGGCACCGTCTTGACGGTGAAGCCGAGGCTGCGCAGCTTCTTCTGCGCGCCGTCGCTCAGCGAGTCAACCTTGATCGTCTTCTGCTTCGGCAGCCGGTGGAACTCGGCCTGCACCGCGATCAGGTTCGCCAGCGTGCTGTCCATGCCCTTCGTCTGAAGCAGCAGCGACAGCTTCGACGGCAGCAGGCCGAGGCTGTCGGCGACGCCCTCGGCCTGGGCCTTGGTCAGCCCGTAGCTGCGGGCCGCCTTGATCGCCTCGGCCCGCGCCCGGCTCATCTCCCCGCGGGCCTTCGCCAACGCCGCGGGCAGCGACTCCCCGTTGCGCACGGCCAGGTCGTACGTCGCCACCGACGCATCGGCCGCCGCGTCCGACAGGGCGGTGAGCTGGGTGTAGAGCTGCTGCCCGTTTCGAGTCGTGGTGTTGAGAGTCTTGTCCTGGTTGACCAGCTGCCTGCCGCCGTACCCCTGCTCCCGGTTGACGCCCTTGCTGCCCTCTTGAAGGTCGAGGACGGCGGAGTTGACCTTCGCCTTCGCAGCCTGAAGAGAGATCTGACCGCCCGACAGCAGATCGAGGGCGCTCCTGAGGGAGCGGGTGCGGGTGTCGGCATCGGCCGTCTCGTCCGCCAACCCGCCGACGGCGGCCTTGAGCCGGTCGTAGGCAGAGGTGCCGTCCCCGGTGCCCTTCGCCGCCTTGGCCAGTTCCTTGGCGTTCTTGACCGACTCGGCCATCTCGCCCTTGACGCTGCCGAGGGCATCGGCGGCGTCCTTGTACTGCTGGCCGACATCCGAGTAGACCTGCTTGCTCGCCTTTCCGCCCGCCACGTCCTCCCACACCTTGTGCTTGTCGGCGGTCGCCTGGAGCTGCTTCTGCAGCGCCTCCAGCGAGGTGCCCTGCCCGAGGTAGGCGTCCGTCAGGGAGGCGAGCGGCACGCCGGCGTCCTCCATGACCTTGCTCAGCTGCCCCTGGCTGGTCATGGTGTCCAGCAGGATCTGGGCAGCCTGCTGGCGCACGTTGCTGTCGATCTGACCGCCGGACTCGCGCAGGGCCGAGGTCAGCGAGGAGATGCGCTGCTGGTGTTCGGCCGCGGCCTGCGCGGCCTTCTGCTGGCGAGCGGCAAGCAGGCCCAGGCCGACGGAGACACCGGCCATGGCGATCCCGAACGGCCCGCCGAGCGCGTTGCTGACACCGCCCAGAGCGGAGCGCAGCCCGGAACCGGCCGCACGGCCGATGCCGTTCAGCGTGCCCATGAACGTCACCCCGGCGCCGTTTGCGCTGCGGAACGCGGACGTCATGCTGCCGAGGAAGCCGACGCGCGCCTGCACCGTGGCCCAGGCCGCGCCGTACCGCGACAGCGACACTCCGGCGGAGGCCGCGAGCGCCTGCTGGACCCGCATCTGCTGGGCGAAGACCTGGAACCCGCTGCGGATCGGGCCGGTGACCGTGTTGGCGACGCTGGTCAGGGACGGCTGGACACGGCGGAACAGCAGCATGGCCAGGGCAGCCGACTGGATCGGGCCGGGCAGGGCACCGAACGCGCTGACGAGACCGCCCACGATGTGCCCGATCGGCACGAGAACCAGGGACAGGCCCGAGACCGCGTCCATCGCGGCGTTGGCGACGGTGGCGATGATGTCGAGCGTGCCGGCCGCCGCACCGCCCTGCTCGCCGAGGTCGGCCACGGCGGACACGATGGGCTCCGCGCCGTCGGCCGCGTTGTCCAGGACCTCCCCCAGGGTCTGGGCGGCGTTGATCAGCAGGTTCAGGCCCGTGGCCAGAGCGTCCTCGCCCAGCTCCTTGAGCGGACCGACGAACCGTTTCGCCTCATCGACCAGGCCGCCAAGCCCCTCCTGGGTCTTGGCCTTCAGGTCCGGGCCGTACAGGACGGCGAGGTTGCGGCCGTACTCCAGCGCGGTGGTCAGGTAGGGGGTCGCGCCGGACAGTCCGCGGGTCAGCAGCCGCGTGACCCACTCCAGTCCGGGGGCCATGCCCTCGTACAGCGCGAGGCCGGTCTGACGGGCCTGGGTGCGCAGCTGCACCATCGCGCCGGACAGGCCCTGCCCGCGCGAGGCGGTGATGGACGCGGCGGCGCCTGTCTGCCGTACTGCCATCGACAGGTCGTCGAAGGACTCGGTGCCCTGGTGCGCCAACGCCACCGCACCGCTGAGCGCGGGTTTCCCGAACGCCCTGGTGACGCCTGCCGCGAAGTCCTTCTGGGACAAGTCGTGTTCGGCCTTGGCAAGACCGTCGATGACGACGCGCAGCCCTCGGAACTGCCCCTGGACGTCCCAGGCGTCGATGCCCAGTTCCTTGAGCGCGGTGCGCATCTTCGGGGTGGGCGCGGCGAGGTTCGCGAAGATCCCCCGCAGGCTGGTGCCCGCCGTCTGCCCGAGGATGCCGGCCTTGCCGAGCATGCCGACCGCGGCCGCGGTGTCCTCCAGGGAGACGCCGAGGGCGTTGGCGACGGGTCCGGCGTACCGCATCGAGTAGTAGATGTCGGTGATCGAGCCGGACGCCGAGTTCGCCGTGGCGGCCAGGGTGTCCGACGCCTTGGCCGCCTGATCAGCACCAAGGCCGTACTGGTCCATGATGTCGCCCAAATACTTGGCCGACGTGGCGGCGTTGACGTCGGCCGCTGCCGCGAGCTGGAGCGAGGCGCGTACGGCGTCGATCGACTGATCGGCGCGGAAACCGGCCTTGCTCAGCTCGACCATGCCCTCGGCCGCGTCCGCCGCGGTCGAGCCCGGCAGGCTCAGGTCGTTGCCGAGTTCCTGCGCGACGACGGCGGCGCGCTTCATCTGCGCGGCGGTGGCGCTGGTCACCGCGCGGAAGAGGTTCATCTGCCGCTGGTAGCGGTTGCCCTCCTCGACCATCTCGCCCGCGCCGAGCAGCAGACTGCCGCCAGCGAGCATGTTGGTCGTGGAGATGCCCCCTCTGCCCGCGCCTGCCATGGTGCGCTGGAGGCGGGACATGGAGCGGGCCCCGTCGTCGCCGGCCGAGCGCAGCGCCGCACGAGCCGCCCCGGCGCGGGCTGAGATCCGGTTCAGCTCGCCGACGGCCGCGCGGGAGGAACGATTCAGCGCAGCGAACTGAGCAGCAAGCCGGGCCCCGTTGGTGTCCAGCCGGGCCAGGGACCGGTTCGCTGCGTTGGTACGCTCCCCCAAGGTCCGCATCTGTGCGGAGGCAGCACGGGTTCCCGCGATCAGGTCGCGGACCTCGGCGCGCATCGCGACCGTGAGGGTGAACCCGGCCACCGCGGCGGCCTCCTTACATGGTGCGGGGGGGGTGGATCAGGGGCGCGGCTCGTACTGCTCGCGCGGGAGGAGCTGGATCTTCACGCCGTAGCTGGACCGGTCCTGGGGGACGTGATCGCGTTCCTGCTCGATCAGCTCGCAGCCGGGGCAGCGCAGGGTGTCGGTGACGTAGGCGTGGGGGTCGCCGCCGCGTTCGCGGTCCCACTCCTCCAGCCGGGTGTGGCACTCCGGGCAGACCGACCGCTGCCACTCCGCCCAGGCCAACGCCTTTGCCCGGTCGAGGTCGGTCCAGCGGCCGTCGCCGCCGAGGAACTGCGAGTGCGGGATCCCGTAGCGGGCGCACAGCTCCAGTTCGGCGCGCAGGCCGGCGTCACGGCTCAGCCTTTTCCCAGCTCGACCCGGCTCTCCTGCTGGATCTGCCAGGCGGCGTCCCACAGCGCGTTGGCGTCCGGCGCCGACCAGTCGTTCAGCAGCTCCTCGGCCTCCTCGCGGCTCATGCCGTCCACGGAGGCCGCCGCCACCAGCGCGGCGGGGAAGGTGTCGGCGTTGAAGATCGCCCCCTCCTCCGCCTGCTGTTCGGTGGGCGGGTGCTCGCTGATCAGCTCCTCGAGTACCGGGCGTGGCAGTGCGCGGAAGGTCAGGAACTCCGAGGCGGCGTCGAGTGCCTGGAGGGCCTGGTCCCGCGCCGCGTCTGCGTCGGTGGCCTGGCGCGTGGCCAGCTCGTCACCCGGGTTGGCCTCGGCGACGAACCGGGCACGGCGGGCTGCCTGCTCAGCCTCCTCGTACCGCTGGCGCAGCTCGGCGTCGTCGCAGATGCGGAGCCGGTTCTGCGGGCGGGCCCGGCGGCGGAGCCGTTCCATCTTGGCCGACCACGCCCCCTCCGCCGACGTGGTGGAGGGGGACGGGCGCTTGGCCTGTGCGGGGCGCGACACGATCAGACCTCGTCAGCGTCGTGCTCGCGGACCGTCGCCTCGGTCTTGGTCTTGGTGGTGCTGACCACGGTCACGTCGACGTGGTCACCATCGTGGTCGTGGTGACCGTGCTCGTGGTCGGTCTCGCAGTCCTCGTCCGGCAGCGGGCGGTGCTGCTTCTGCGGCACCGGGCGGTCGAGCGACGGCTCGTCGGTGATCGTGAAGTCCACCTTGAACTTGGCCGCTTCGTTGCCGGTCGAGTACGTCGCGGCGCGGGTGGCGACCTGGACCGGGAAGACGTCCACCGAACGGGAGCCGGGCAGGTCGCCCTTGCGCAGAAGGATGACGTAGCCCTTCGCGCCCTTGGGGAGCTGCTGCTCGATCGCGTCGGAGAACCGGTCCTCGTAGAAGGTCAGGCTGGAGTTCTCAGCCTTGTCGTTGCCCGGGATCGAGGAGTTGAAGGTCGAGCCCATGTCGGGGGTCTCGATGGGGTCGTTCTCCAGCGCCCAGCCCTCGATGTCCGAGACGGCGTCGGTCAGGCCGAAGGCGTTGGTGATCTCCCGGCGGCTGGGGTACTTCGGGTCGTTGAGGTCCGGCGACCAGAGGATCTTGGAGATACCGCGCCGCAGAAATCGGGTCTGGGTCTTCTTCGTGCTCGTGGACACAGGTCCGCTCCCACTTCTGGGGCAGCGTCCCGTGCCGAGGCCCTGCCCCTTGAGGTTCAAAGGGGGTTCGCCTGGCCTGGGGCCTAGCGTCCGCGCGGGCCTCCGCGGTGAGGATCAGAAGCAACGTTCCTTCATGCCGGGGTCACGGTGATCGTGACCCGCTGCACGTAGGACACGATAGCGCCTGCCGCCGACACCGAGGGCTCTCCTCCGGCGTCGTAGGTCAACTCCCGGTCGATGACGCGGGCTTCGGGAACATGCAGGTCGTGGGCCCAGTTCCCGTCTCTCCGGCCGACGAGGCCCGCACGTACGCGGTCGGCGAGCCACTCGACCTGGTCGACCCGTTCCCCGACCGAGGTGACCTGATAGGCCCAGGCGGCATCCGCGTGCCAGTCCCACAGGGGCGGGCCCGCGAACTCGGCAGGCAGCGAGTCGAGGATCGTGTACGGGACAGGCGCGGGCTCCCAGCCGAACTTCCCCTGAACACGCGGGAGTTCCCCGATCCCGCACGGTCGGCCGGTGGCGTGCTCCAGGAGGACGGCGAGCGCGCGGGTCACCGGAAGGCGAGCGGTCACGGCAGCACTCCGTCCGCCAGGGCCTGAATGAACGCCGGTTCGGTCTGCCGGAACGCGGGCTCGACGTGCGGGAACGGCGGCTGCCGGTAGTGCCGCCCCAGGCTGTCCACGCCGACGAAGCCGTACTCCAGCCGTCGCGCCTGCGGAGCATCGGAGAACACCTCGGCGGTGGCCTCACCGCCGCCTGAGCCCACCCGCACATCCCAGGAAGCGCGGTACTGCCCGGTGATCACGTTCGGTCCGGGCCTGCCGCTCGCGTTCCGCTGGATGCGGACCCGCAGCAGCATGGCGTGGTGCCGCGTGATCGTCCGCGTGCGGGCGCGAGTGGCCGGACCCATCCCCGCCAGCGCGGCGGCCAGCGCGATCGGGTCGCGGAACGCAGTCGCGTCCGGGTGGGCGTTAGGGTGCGGGTTCGCCGGGGCCATCAGTCGATCACCTGCACCCTGACGATGCGCACCACGCTGTAGGTGCCCACGGTCTCGTCCGACACGCGGAAGCGGCGACCGATCAGATGAGGATCACGCGGCCCACCCGGCCTCACCGATCCGGCCACGCGCACCACGTCGTCCGGCCGGAGGTCTGGAGCGTCAACGGGGAGCACGGCCTGGTAGTCCGTCGTGGGCGGCTCGACGGCGACGGCACCGCTCAGCGGCCGGGTGATCGCGGGACGGCCCAGCGGCATCACGGCGCCGAGCCCGTCCCAGACCAAGGACTCGTCCGGCGTCGGGGACACGAGCTGGCCGGTGGCTTCGTCCAGCACATCGTCCGCGCGGCCGGCGCCGTCCCGCCACACTTCGAGCTTGTCGTCCAGGATGCGGCCGACAACCCGGCGCGCACCCTCCACGTCAAAGGCCACGCGCCCACTCCACGAGCTGGGTGAGCATCGCCTGAGTCAGGGAGTGCGGGCCAGTGCCGAGGTCGGGCCGGGCCAGCGCGAACCGTTCCAGCTCCTCGGCGTCGATCGCCGAGAGGAAGACCGCGGCAGCCGGGCCCGGGTCGGGCATGTCGGCCACGGAGACACGGGCCAAGCCCTCGAAGACCGAGTCCACGTAGTCCCCCGAGTACAGGACAACCTGCGGTTGTTCCCCCTCTCGGTGGGTGACGGTATAGCCGCTCAGGGCACCAGGGTCCACCCGTTGTCCGTCGATCTCGATCGCGGCCTTCGCGCCGCGAGCGGTTATGCACACGCTGTGCAGGTTTCCGTCGCTGTCGTGATCCATTCAGCCGACGCTAACGCCGCTGTCGGACATCGTGGGCGGACCATCTGGTCACAGTCCGAAAGGACTACTTCCTGTGTCGTGGCGACTCGCGACCTCGTGCTCGATGCGAGCGGCAACTGCGGGCCACGGCACGGTAAGCCCTGCAATGGTCGTCCAGTACCGGTGGGATGATCGAACTGCGACGCTCACTCCCAGGCGAACCGCCTCTGGTTTGAGCGTCGCCAGGACGCGGCGGGTTATCCCTCCTGCGCCCCTCGGGGCGGGCATGATGCCGTTTCCAAGGAGGAGTGTCGCCGTACGCAGAGCGTCGAGGGTTGAGGGAGGTGCTGCCGCAACGAGGGGTCCAAAGACAAGCTCATTCCACTTTCGACGAGTTCGGGCCCAGGCCAACCGCTCAAGCCCTGTTCCTAGATCTACGGCCATGCACCGAGGGTCCTTGGCATTCCAGAGGAGGACGATGTCACCCAAGGTCAGGTCCAAGTGCCGGAACCGCAGGGTTATTCCCTCGACTTGGCTTCGCCTCCACACCTCTAGGCGACCGTATACGCTTATGTGGCGGGCGTGGAAGCCCAGTTGAGAGAGCACAGACAGCCAGGCGTCAAGGACTTGTCCATACTCGTCAATGCTTTCTATGGGCTGGACGCACGAGACGTTGACGAATGACGTGAGAAATCCGTCGCACAGCTCTCCGGACGCAGAGCGTTGCCCCGTGAATCGAACCACCGGTTGAGGAATGAAGCCGCGTCTATAGGTTGAAGGACGACCCTCCTTGAGGAGCGGGTCAAGTGCTTGGACGGCAGAGATGGTCAGTTCGGTCTCGCGTCCCCATCGGAGGGGGAGGCATGCGTCCCGGAGAAAGCCTTGAGCGGCGAAGGCGTATTCGAGAGTGCCTAGTAGTTGCTCCCAGGACAGTGGACCGCGAGGCGGGCGGTACGGGGAGTCACGATGTGGATGCTTGACCTCCAGTGTGTCCCCATCCTGGTGGAACTCCCAATGAGAGCCTAACGCTTGGCGAAGGAGGCCTGGAATCCGTAGGCCAAGTTCCCTGCTCAGCATGGCCGAGCCGCCATGGCCTCGAAGTGCCGTGCGGGATCGAATCGCTGTTGTCCGATCGCCTGCACCCGACGGTGATCGCACGGCTCAGTCTGCTCGATAGCCTCGGCCAGTCGGCAGGCTGCCGTCTCGTCGTCCTCTTCGGGACTGACGACCGCTATCACACCGGTCTCTCCACACAAGGCTGCCTCGGCACAAGTTCCTTCGCGCCAAGTCAGTGCGGCGATGGGCGTGCCAGCTCGCAGGGCCTCGCCGAACACTGCCGCCCCCGCCTCCACGTAGTTCCGCGCGTACGTATAGACGAACACCGACGCGTCGCGGATGGCGGCGGTCTTGGCGGGGCCGCCGAGTTCACCCGCCCACTCGACGTGATCCGCTGCGAAGAGCTTGTGCCGACGGACGTATTCCTCGTCGAAGACCGGTCCAACGACGCGGATGCGGCGGCCGAGAATCTCCGCCGCCCTCACGGCGAGGTGCGGAGCCTTCTCCTCGTCTATTCGTCCAAGCCACACGAGGTCCCGACCCCGAACGGCTGGCGGTTCGTCCTCATGGAGCCCCAAGTGAACGGCGAGTTCAGGGATCGGTTGGTGGCCGGCGTACCGCTCGATCATCTCGGACGAGTAGCAGTACAGCCGTGACCGCTTGCCGTCGAACGCCGTGGCGGTGTGCTGGAAGACGGGAGAGTGCTGGAACGTGGCCACGTCGCAGTCCAGCTCGTCCCAGGTGCGAGTCCACGTAGCCAGCGAGGGGTATTCGTGGCCGACCACGAGGAGGTCGTAGCCGGTGTCTCGGAGGTCGCGCTCGGCCAGGGATCCGGCGGTGACGTCTTCGAGACGGACCGGCTTACGGACCCATTCGGATTCGAGGTCCGGGAGCCAGCCCGGACCAAGGAGGTGTACGTCGGCGCCTGCGGCACGGGCGCCTACTGCGACCGCCCACAGCCATCGTTCGATCCCGCCGTATCCGGCAGGGGGAAAAGCGTAGCTACCAGGAAAGTCGCAGACGCCGACGAGCACTATGCCTCCGGTGTTCCGTCCGCCGAGATCCGGCGGAAGCCGAGGTATGGGACGAGGGATTCGGGCAGGAGGATGGAGCCGTCCTGCTGCTGGCACTGCTCAAGGAGAGCGGCCAGGGTGCGGCCGATAGGCAGGCCGGAGCCGTTGAGGGTAGCGACGAGCTTGGGCTTGCCGTCCTCACCGCGGGTCCGGATGTTCGCCCGGCGGGCCTGGAAGGTGCCGAAGTTCGAGACCGAGGAGATCTCGCGGTACGTGTTCTGGCTCGGGATCCAGACCTCGATGTCGTAGGTGAGCTGGGCAGAAAAGCCCGTGTCGCCGGCGGCCAGCTTGATGACGCGGTAGGCGAGGCCGAGTTCCTTCAGGCACGCCTCGGCATGGCCGATCATCTTCTCCAGCTCGACGTCGGCGTCCGCCGGGTCGACGATGCGAACGATCTCGACCTTGGCGAACTGGTGCTGGCGGATCAGTCCACGGGTATCGCGGCCATACGAGCCCGCCTCCGACCGGAAGCACGGGGTGTGCGCGGTGAATGCGAGCGGCAGCTCTGCCGGGGGGATGATCTCATCGGCGTAGAGGTTGGTCAGCGGAACCTCGGCCGTCGGGATGAGGAACAGTTCGCGATCGGCGACACCGGTCTTGAACAGGTCCTCCTCGAACTTCGGGAGCTGGCCGGTACCGGTCATGGTCTTGCGAGTGACGAGATAGGGCACCGCGTATTCGACGTAGCCATGCCGACGCGTGTGGAGGTCGAGGAAGAGCGTAGCCAGGGCACGCTCCAGAGCGGCACCAGCGCCACGAGAGACCGCGAAGCGCGGCCCGGACAGCTTCGTGGCCCGGCCGAAGTCGAGGATGCCGGTGGCCTCGCCCAGATCAACGTGGTCCTTCGGTTCGAACGCGAACGCGGGGGGCGTGCCGACGCGCCGGATCTCGACCGCGAACTCCTCGGAGTCGCCATCGGGGGCCGAGTCGTCCGGCAGGTTCGGGATGCTCAGAAGCAGGTCACGGAGCTGCGCCTCGATTTGCTCTTGGTCGGCCTCGATCTCCCGGATTTGCTCCTTGATCTCGCGGGCGCGCTCCTTGAGCTTGGTGATGTCGCCGCCCTGCTTGGCCGTCTGCTGGACCTCGCTCGCCACCCGCTTGGACTCTGCCCGCAGCTCGTCGGCCGAGCGGATGTTCTGGTTGCGCCGAGAGTGGAGGGACTCCAGCTCGGACAGGTCCAGGGTGTAGCCGCGACGAGCGAGCCGACGAACCGCTTCGGCACCCATGTCGATCAGGGCGCGGGCATCATGCATGAGGGGTCCTTCTCCTCCGGGAAGTGAGCTACTGCTCCGACGGTAGCAACTGCCGAGATGGCGCTGCCCCGCTTATATAGCCGCGCCACCCCCTTCCCCGAGGTCTCTGCGAGACTCCATAGCAAGATCAGATAGGAGATCCTCGATCCAGACGGTGAGCGAGTCGTCCGCGACGTCGAGCGGCTGGACGCACGGGGCCTCAGGAAAGTGCAGAGGCATCGCCTCGCCCCCGGACCGGTCGCGCTGCCAGAGCAGCACGGACAGCAGCAGGCCGTGGCACACCACGAGGCGAGGCCCAGGGACAGCTAGGCAATCCCGCAGCCCGAGGAGCATTCTGCGGATCCCTTCCCGTTGGGATTCTGCAGCGCCTGGCGGACGCCTCCATGCACCGTGGTGATCAAGCCAATCACCGTATGTGAGCCAGGGACCGCCTTCGAAGTCGCCGTAGTCCAGTTCGTTCAGCCTGGCCTCGACAACCAGCTCGGCGGCGGGGACACCAGTGAGCAGGACCGCGGTCTGCTGGGCTCGCGAGAATCCGCTGGCGATCCATGTTTTCGTGCTGTGAAGCGGTAGCACGGCCCAGGCTCGCTGACACGATCGGATTCCGTCTTCGCTGAGCTCGACCGGAACAGAGGGATCCCCGTTGACGAGGTACTTCATGCTGTACTCGGTCTGACCGTGACGGAGGATGTGCGTCCTCATCCGTCGCTCCCCGAGCCTCGGGCGGATAAGAAGGAGAGAACCTCCAGCATCTGGGGCGCTCGCGGATCATCGGTGTCCACGTAGTAGAGGAGGCCATCCAAGGACAGCAACCTGCACCATGGGGCGATCATCGGCACCGGGATGCGGGACACTCTGGACGCCGTCGCGAGCCGTATGTTCGTCTCACGACCGAGGTCGTAGTAGACGGTCCAGAAGGCCCAATCGAACACCGCATCTCCGACCATGGGCACCGGGTCGATCAGCCGCGGATGCCCGGTGCTGTCGAACGCCACGTTCTCGCGATACATATCCCCGTGCAGCACGGTGGGCTGACCTGTGCCCTCCACGAGTCTGTGAATCGCTCGGAGCTCGTGGTCGGCGAGCGGCTGCCAGGAACCGAGATCGATGCTTCGCGCCCGTTTCTCGATCCTCGGGAACACCTCGAAACGCAGGTAGTCTCTGAGGAGGGGGAGGTGACCAGTGAGGGGTCTGGCCCGTCCGAGAGTGTGCAGCCCTTGCAGTGCGGCGGCCACGACCTGTGTCTCCCGCTGGCGCCAACTGGAACCTCCCGGACGGCCGCCCACCATTTCCAGAACGGCCACCGCCATGTCGTCGTCGACCTCAACGACGTCCACCGTCGGCCCGCCGGCCCACAACCGCAACGCTCGAATCTCGTGGCGGTAGCGGGCCGGGTCCACCCAAGCCTTGACGATCAGCGGACGCCCGTCGAGAGCCGTGGCCGTCACGATCACCGAGGCGTGTCCAGCGTCGTGGTACCCGCCGAGGGAGAACTGCCAGCGTTCCGCTACCTGCCTCAGCACGCACGGCACGGCATCGAGCCATTCCTGAGCCTTCGGTCCATAGTGAGCGAGTAGCCGCCGTCGACATCCCACGGGCACCTCGCCGAGCGTCCGCGTCGTCATCAGCTCAGCACGACCCCATCGTGAACGAGCTCGTCGGTGAGGGCCGGGAACTCCTCCAGGGCCTCGGTGATGAGCGCCTGCACCTTGTCAATCTCGACCTCACCCGCGGCGAGACGGACCAGGACGCGCCAGGGCTGATCGAGCCTCTGCCCGGTGGTGCTCACCAGGTGCACCTCCGCGTGCTCTCCCGTGGCCTCGTTGAGCCGGCTGGCGAGCCGGAGGGCGGCGATGTTGTAGAGCTTGCCAACGTGGTAGACGGGGTTCTTACCGCTGGCTCCCTCCAGGTTCATCGGCCGCAGAGGCGTGATGAGGCCGTTGACACGGTTTCCTCGGCCGACGACGCCCTCATCCCCGGACTCGATCGAGCTGCCGGTGTACGTCAGGTAGAGCTCGTCCTTCTCGGGCATGTCGCGGGCGTTGAGGCGGAAGTCCGCGTCCTCGCCGGGCAGCCTGCTGTCGGCGAGGCGGTGGCACTCCGCGAGGACGGCCTCCGCGTTCTGGACGTACTCGGCCCGACTCGCGACATGGCGGGACTTCTGGGGCACGCACAGCACGATGTCCGCGTGTTGACCGTCCCAGTAGCCCATGAGCTTGACGTCCGAGCCGCACCACGGATGGGCCCGCGTGAAGTCACTCTGTCCCGAGAAGTGATCCACCAGATCGCGAACGAAGGTCTCGAATGGGCTCTCGGGGGCCCAACCCGTGCCGAGCGACGTGTCGTTCGAGAGACGCACCCGACGTTCGCGGAGGTCTTCGATCGACCGGGGGTTGAACCAGCGAGTCCGATCCGGAACGGCGTCTCCAGTGAGCACCGCACCCGGGCTTGAGTTACTCGTGATGTTGTAAGCGATGTCGAGGTGGTCAGCCACCTCCGGCAGGCGCTCGGCGAAGAACGCCCTTACCTCCGCCTCGACGATCTCGGTGACGGGGATGGTCTGTCCGCCGCACATGGGAGCCGCCCGCCCGTTGACCAGAACACGCACGGGAGAGGTCATCCGGCCGCCGCCGTACCGGACTTCACTCGCACCGCCGAGGAGCGCCAGCTTGTCGAAGTTGTGGTGCAGCACGGCGCCGAAGTGCTCCACCGTGTACCGGCTGTACGCGCGGGACAATCGCTCCGCGAGGTGGTCGGCGAGCGTGTCCGGGTGGCCGAGGCCCTTGCGCTCGACGATGGTCGTCGCGTCGGGAGGGATCACCCCCGCCTCGATCACTACGTGGCTGTTGCCGAAGGTCGCGGTGGTTCGTTGCATGGCCTACTCCGATTTCGAAGGGTTGGAAAGGGACGTGCGGTCTCGCGGGCCTCGTCGGGCCGAGACAGCGCCGTTCTCAGCGCGGGACACCAGCCGCGCGCAGCTGGGCGATCGTTCGAGCGAGTTCCGCGCAGGCTGCCGCGGGATCGTCCTCCGCGACGAGCTGATAAAGGTCATGCGATGGCAGGAGCAGGATGTCTCCGGCTCTCCGTCGGTCGAGCCATATGGCCAGACGCCAGGCCAACACTGCGCCAGAAACCGGAAGTTGGCTGATGAGCCCGACAGGGATTCGGTGGACTGGAACCGACGAGTAGATCAGGTCGCGTATGAGGTGGAAGATCGCGTCAGCGTGATCGCTGGAAGCTGGCCCTCGTCCGCTGGCCTCCCAGTCGAGAACGTGGCGACGGCTGCCGTCGAACAGGAGATGGTCCGGTTTGAGGTCACCGTGAAGGTAAACCGTTGGCAGGGCGTCGCAAGGTTTCAGAGAAGCCTCCAGCGACCCCCACCATGGCAGTCGTCGGCAGGCGAGAGACATCTGGTCGAGAAGGAAGCGACTGTTGCCTCTGTTCGCGTCACCCTTCTGCTGGGTCCAGCCGGCTCCGGGAGGCAGTCCAACGACTTGACTATGTAACCGCTCGGTCGTCGAGACAACGTGACAGAGGTAATGCTGAATCCCCTTGGCCGTGTCGAATGAACAAGGCTTGCCGGGCACGGTCGACAGCACGGTCCAGGCATGGGTCTTCTGTTCACCAGTCGCCAGGACGCGGGGCACAGAGAACCCCCAGTCTGCGGCGAGAGTCAGAGCCTCGACCTCCCGGCGCCGCCTCTCGTGCGGGGAGACACAACGGTAGATCTTGAGCACTGACCCGCCGTCGATGGCCCAGCGCGTGATCGAGTTGGGCTTGACCGTCGCCGGGCCGTAACCCCCGAGCTGACGCTGCAGGACTCGGAGGCGCGGAGGGCGGACCGGCGTGTGCTCTTGCCCATCCGACACAGGCTGCTGCTCGGTCTCCGTGCTCTGCCCTGCACTACTCATCATGGTCTGGCCCTCCCAGCGGCTGGCTTGGCTGACAACTAGGCAACTTCAGAATGGAGTTGCGCGGTACCGTGATCAGAGGTGTCGAAGGGTGTCGTTTCCGTTACCTCGGCCAGGGGGCGCTGCATGACGAACGATCGGCTTGCGAGTTGGCTCGACCGCTCAGGACTGAGTCGTGGCGAGTTGGCGCGACGCGTGAAGGCCAAGGCGTTGCTGTGGAACGAGCCCCATGTCGCCACCAGTACGACGCGGGTCCGCTTCTGGATCGAAGGACAGATTCCGCGCCAGCCGTTACCCGACATCATCGCGGCGGTCTTCTCGGATCACTTCGGATACCGGGTCACAACGTATGATCTCGGACTCGGGGAAGGCGCGGGCACTGAACGCGCGCTCGTGTACAACTCTTCCTACGCGGCTACCGTGGAGGTTGTCGCAGACCTCGGGAGAGCTGACGTGGATCGACGTAACTTCCTTGCAGGCGTGCCGTTCGCAGCCCTTGCCGGCGTAGGGCCATCGCGCGACTGGCTGATGAATACCCTCGACCAGAGTCCAGAGCCCGGCCCCCGCGTACGTCTTGAGGACGTGACGGCGGTGAGGAACATGTTCGGCGAGTTCCAGAAGATGGACGTACTTCAAGGAGGCGGTTCCGGTCGCCTGATCCTCGCCGAGTACATGAACCAGCACGTCTACCCTCTGCTCCGTCGCACCTACAGCGATGACGTGCGGCGAGCACTCTGCGAAGCGGCGGCCGAGCAGACGTACCTCCTCGGATGGATGGCCTACGACAATGGCGAACACGGCGTAGCCCAGAGGTATCTGATCCAGTCCTTGCGTCTCGCGGAGGAATCTGGCAACGCGGCCTTGGGCTCCCACGTGCTCGCGGGTATGGCCGACCAGGCGACCCTTCTCGGAGATCCCGCCGAAGGACGGCGCCTGGCCCAGGCCGGGCGTCTCGGACTGACCCACGCGAACTCGCCGGCCTGCCTCGCGGACCTGTGGTGCCTGGAGGCGCGCGCGCTCGCACTGCTCGGAGACAAGACCGCGGCGACTCGGGCCGTGGTCGAGTCGGAGAAGGCGTACGCGAACGCGCGGCTGAATGAGGAGCCGGAGTGGGCGGCGTTCATCGATCCGGCCTACCTGCACGGCGAGCACGCCAATACGTTCCGGGACCTTGGGGACGCGGCTTCCGCGGACGAGCACGCCCGCAGGTCCATTGACCATGCCAGGAGCCAGAAGCGCGCTCGACGTGGGGCCATGTCGCAAGCCGCGCTTGCTGTCTCTCACTTGCAGAGGAACGACCTGGAAGCAGCCTACGCGGCCGGTGTTCGCACTTTGAACTTGACCCAGCAGGTGAGGTCCTCGCGTGCCGTAGAAGCCGTGCATGACCTTCAACGGCGCATGCGACCCTTCGGCAGTCATCGGCTCGTGGCCGACTTCAACGAGCGGGCCAGGGAGCTCACCGCGGCAGCGTAATGACGAGGCGGGCGCTGCGCTTGGGACGGGGGCGCGGACGAACTCGTCGATGAGGGGACTGAGGGGCCTCGCGTTTTTCGGACAGGGTCTGGCCGAGCAATTCATGCCGTGAGTTGCAATTCCTGGAACTCGGCGTGCACTTCGCCCGGGGG